>CAIYRQ010000001.1 GCA_903928635.1 uncultured beta proteobacterium
AATCGCCCGGATGGCGAAGGTGCAGACCAGCCCAGCTTCAAAGAAGTGGCAGCGGCAGCCCAGCAATTCGGCTTGATTGCCCACTACCTGCCAGCAGAAAGCGGCAAAGTGCGCGACGAAGACGGCAAGGCGTTTGGCCAGTTACTCAACACGCTGCCAGGGCCCGTGCTTGCTTATTGCCGAACCGGCATGCGCTCAACCACGATGTGGGCTTTGTCCCAATCGGGCATCACTCCGCTGCCGCAGATATTGGAAGCATCGCAAAAAGTGGGCTTTGACATGAAGTCCCTGGTACAACGCATCGCGAACGGTGGCAAAACACCCTCGAATCAAGCAGATGCCAGCCACGACGTGGTCATCGTCGGTGGTGGCGCCGCGGGTATTGCGGTTGCATCCAGCCTGTTGGCGCGCAGCCCCTTATTGGACATTGCGATCATCGACCCAGCCGATGCCCACTTTTACCAACCTGGCTGGACCCTGGTCGGTGGTGGAATTTTCAAGGCAGGCCAGACGGCACGCACCATGTCTTCGGTGATCCCCACCGATGTGAGCTGGATCAAGGCCGGGGTAGCGGCCTTCGAGCCGGACAACAACCAAATCATTTTGGAAGGCTGCCGCGTGGTCAAGTACAAGCAGCTGGTCGTCTGCCCGGGCTTGAAGCTTGACTGGCAGGGCATTGAGGGTTTGAACGACACATTGGGTCGCAATGGTGTGACCTCCAACTACCGGTTCGACCTGGCTCCCTACACCTGGGAATTGGTGCAAAAGCTCAAAGGTGGCAAGGCGCTGTTCACCCAGCCGCCCATGCCCATCAAATGCGCGGGCGCGCCGCAAAAAGCGATGTACCTCTCTGCCGACCATTGGACACGCCAAGGCGTCTTGAACAACATCGACATCCAGTTTTGCAATGCCGGTGCCGTGCTGTTTGGCGTGGCCGACTATGTACCCGCGTTAATGGAGTACGTGAAGAAATACGGTATCGGACTGAATTTTGGCGAGACACTGGTGTCCGTGGACGGCCCGGCTCACAAAGCAACGTTCCTGAAAAACTTGGCTGACGGAAGCAAAGAAAAAGTGGTTCGTGACTTTGACATGATCCACGTGGTGCCTCCACAAAAAGCACCCGACTTCGTGCGTGTGAGCCCCTTGGCCGATGCCGCGGGCTGGGTGGATGTCGACCCCGCCAGCCTGCGCCACAAATCCTTTGTGAATGTGTTTGCGTTGGGCGACGTGACCAACACCAGCAATGCCAAAACCGCCGCTGCCGCCCGCAAGCAAGCACCGGTGGTGGCCAACAATGTGCTGGTCGCCATGGGCCAACTGCAAGGCGAGGCCAAGTACGACGGTTACGGCTCTTGTCCCTTGACGGTGGAGCGCGGCAAGATTGTTCTGGCCGAGTTCACCTATGGTGGCAAGTTGTCACCCAGCTTTCCGAAGTGGTTTATTGACGGCACCAAACCGTCTGCGCTGGCCTGGTATCTCAAAGAGCGCATTCTTCCGCCCTTGTATTGGGAAGCCATGCTCAAGGGCCGCGAATGGCTGGCCCAACCGGAGATGTTGGGTTGACGAACAAGACATTTGCCTGGCGGGGCTATCTGCCCTCGGTTCCTTTGCTGGACTGGGCTTCGACCTACAAACGCGAGACCTTTGCGAGCGACGCCATCGCTGCCGTGATCGTGACCATCATGCTGATTCCGCAAAGCTTGGCGTATGCCTTGCTCGCAGGCTTGCCGCCCGAGGTGGGGCTGTATGCCAGTGTGGCGCCCTTGCTGCTGTATGCGGTTTTTGGCACCAGCCGGGTTTTGGCAGTTGGGCCGGTGGCAGTGGCTTCGCTGATGACTGCTGCCGCCATTGGCGAGCATGCGCTGGCGGGGTCCCAGGCCTATTGGGCGATCGCCATCACCCTGGCGTTTATGTCGGGCTGCATGCTCATGGTCATGGGGGTTTTGAAGCTGGGTTTTTTGGCCAATTTTTTAAGCCACCCTGTGATTTCTGGTTTCATTTCCGCGTCGGCCCTGTTAATTGCCGCCAGCCAGTTGAAGACCATCATGGGCGTCAATGCCACGGGCGACAACTTTATTGACATGGTGCAATCTTTGGTGAAGCAGATCCCGAACACCCAATGGCTGTCCTTGTGCATTGGCCTGAGTGCCATGGCGTTTTTGTGGTGGGTACGCAAAGGTTTGAAGCCTTTGCTGGTGCGTTGGGGCATGGCTGCCCGACCTGCGGACTTCGTTGCCAAGGCCGGCCCCGTGGCGGCCATCGCGGCCAGCACCATCTTGACCTGGGCCCTCCACTGGCAAGCGCAGGGCCTCAAAATTGTGGGCACGGTGCCCCAAGGCTTGCCACCTTTTACCGCCCCCCTTTGGGACATGGCGCTTTGGAAGTCGCTCGCCGTCCCCGCGCTGCTGATCAGCGTGGTGGGTTTTGTGGAATCGGTCTCTGTGGGGCAAACCTTGGCCGCCAAAAGACGCCAACGCATTGAGCCTGACCAGGAACTGTTTGCCTTAGGGGCGAGCAATATCTCTGCGGCATTGACCGGCGGGTTTCCAGTGACCGGGGGCTTCGCCCGTTCGGTGGTGAATTTTGATGCGGGTGCACAAACCCCCGCCTCAGGGGTCTTGACTGCCGTGGGCATCACCTTAGCCACCGTCTTTCTGACGCCCGCCTTGTATTTCTTACCTAAGGCCACCTTGGCTGCAACCATTGTGGTGGCGGTGCTGTCCCTGGTAGACCTTGGCATTCTGAAGCGCACCTGGGCGTATTCCAAACCTGATTTTGCGGCGGTGTTGGCAACGCTGCTGGCAACACTGTCCTTGGGCGTTGAGTTGGGCTTGGTGGTCGGTGTAGGTCTGTCCTTGGCCTTGTACCTGTTTAGAACCAGCCGCCCCCATATTGCAGAAGTGGGCTTGGTCTCAGGTACTGAACACTTCCGCAACGTGAACCGGCACCAAGTGCAAACCAGCCCTCAATTGCTCAGTCTGCGGGCGGATGAAAGTTTGTATTTCGCAAACTCCAGAGCGTTGGAAGACCAGGTCAACAACGCGGTCGCCAGCCATCCCCAGTTGATGCATGTGGTGTTGCAGTGTTCGGCCATCAATGACATTGATGCCAGCGCGTTGGAAAGTCTAGAAGCCATTGAAAAACGACTCGGTGACACAGGCATCAAACTGCACCTGTCCGAAGTGAAAGGGCCTGTCATGGATCGTTTGGCGCAAACACACTTTCTTGCGGACCTGAGCGGCAAGGTGTACCTCACGCACTTTCAGGCGATTCAAGAACTGGCGCCGGAGATCGTTGCTTAGGGTGAACGCCAGGCATGTTCGGAATGAGTTGGAACTCCAAAAGGGTGCAATGAAAACTGCTTCTATCAACCATCTAATGGTGAATGCGGATCTGTCACAACGCTGTGTTTTGGATAGCAATACATTGGCTTGGCAGCCAAGTCCGTCACCGCTGGTACACCGCCGTGTTTTGGAACGCCATGGCGCAGAGGTCGCGCGTGCCACGTCGATTGTTAGGTACGACGCTGGCGCGAAGTTTCATGCGCATGAGCATCCATTGGGTGAAGAAATCCTGGTGCTCGAAGGAACTTTGAGCGACGAGTTCGGCGACTACGGGCCAGGTACTTACCTGAAGAACCCATCGGGTTCCAGCCACGCGCCGTTTTCTGAAGGTGGGTGCACCTTGTTTGTGAAACTTCGCCATCTTGCGCCCGATGACAACGAGCGTGTCGTCGTCGATACCCGCCAATCGCCATGGTTCCAGGGCATGGTGGATGGGCTTAAGGTGCTGCCACTTTCTGAATTTGGAACCAGCCACACCGCCATGGTGAGGTGGGCGCCAGAAACCTATTTCAACCCGCACCGACACTACGGGGGCGAAGAGATTTATGTGGTCGAAGGCGTTTTTTCTGACGAGCATGGCAGATACGGCCAGGGAAGCTGGATTCGAAGCCCCCACCTCAGCCAACACAAACCATTCAGCGTTGAAGGCTGCGTCATCTTGGTTAAAACAGGACACCTGTTGGACTGATAGGGCCAGCCTTTATTTGTCGAGATCGTTTTTCCTGCGGTTGCGGTGGGCAAGGCCGCTTCCATTTCCACTCTGGCTTCCTGGGTGCTGTACGCACGCATTGGCCAGCTATGGCGGAGTGTCAATTTTGGACCAAACCGTCCGCTGGCGAACGGACGCAAGTGAGACGTTGAATTACGGTGCAATTGCGTGACAGCCGTTACGCGCAGACCTCCCGCCCGTAACACCCAACTACCACGGGAATTTAACTATTTTGAGGAATCCCACCATGGACTTACTTCTGGTTGTCATCTTGTTCTTGCTTTTGTTTGGCGGTGGCGGCGGTGTGTACTGGGGCCTTGGCACCGGTTGGGGCTTGGGGCCCATCGGTTTGATTCTGGTTGCGGTGGTCATCTCTTATTTGCTGTTCGGCTATCGCGGCCGCAGGTGAGCGCAGGACACAAGCCATGCCTACATTCGGATCCCCTTTTTCCGGTCTTGCGAAGGACAAGAAGATCAGCGCGAAGGAGCTCATCAGAGCCATTCGCTTTTCAATTGCCAGCGAATACGAGGCCACCCAGATGTACATGCAGTTGGCCGAATCGACCGACAACACGCTGGCCATCAAAGTACTTACAGAGATAGCCGACGAAGAGCGCGTTCACGCGGGGGAGCTGCTGCGCCTTCTGCAGGAGTTGTCGCCAGACGAAGCAGGGCTCTATGCCAAGGGTGCCAAAGAGGTGGAAGAAAAAATCAAGAAGTAGGCCAGCCGGTGGGGGGCAAGCTACCATCGTGGCATGCGGAACTTGAATTCCGCAATTCCTTACCAGGCCCTATGAACTTCCAAATCCAGCACCTTTCCACCCTCAGCAAATATGTCGGCATCAGTTTTGTTGTTGCCGTGCTTAACCTTGCTTTTACACACCAAGCCACTGCGAGCACCGAGGCGCGTACGGTCGCAATCGACATGAACGACAAGCTTCGATTTAACCCAGCCAGTTGGGAGGCGACCGAGGGCGAGGACCTGCGCTTAGTTGTGACCAATTCAGGCAAAGTGCGCCACGAACTGGTGATTGGCAAGGAAAAAGAGCTGGCCGAACACGCCAAACAGATGCTCGAGGCGCACTCGGGACATCACCATCACATGAACAACGCAGTGTCGGTAGAACCTGGCCAATCGGCAGTCTTGAACTGGACGTTCAAGTCCCCGGGCACCTGGGGCATGGCCTGTTTTGAGCCAGGCCACTTTGAAGCGGGCATGGCCGGGCAGATCACGGTTAAGCCCAAGCACAGCCACTGACTGACCGGGCGCGGCAAGGCGTCTATTTCTTAATGGCCATGGTGTTGGCCACATGCTTCACGCCCGAAACGGCTTGGGTCAAAGCCATGGCCCGATCGATTTGGGCTTGGCTCTCAACAAACCCGCTGAGCTGAACCTCGTCAATGCGGGTCACCACCCGAATGTCCAGGCTGTGGATGCCGGGGTCGGCAAGCAGGGCGGCTTTGACGCGTGCAGTGATGACGCCGTCGTCCACTTTGTTGCCTACGGTGGCACTTGCGCCTTTGAGGATGACATTGTTTTGAATCGTTCCCACGCCGTCCACAGCGCGCACGGTTTTCAGAGCCAGATCAAGCTGCTCCTGGGTATCGACAAAGCCACTGAGCAGCACTTCGCCGTTGCGTGTTTCAACCTTGAAGTCATAGCTGTTGATTCGGGGGTTGGCCATGAGCGCTGATTTGATGCGTGCGGTCACCACCGTGTTGTCGATGACGTCGCCCATGCTGCTGCCTTGGGCAGCTGAGGGAGCGTTATCGGGTGTCTTGCCGCAAGAGGCCACAGTGATGGCCAAGATGCCAGCGAGTGCCCTGGCCATGGCGGCATTGCCCGGCGTGTGTGAGATGGTGTGGGCCATAGTGTGGGCTCCTTGAAAGTCCTCAAATAGAAAATGCCGCACCGGTGGCGCAAGGCAACCGGTGCGGCCAAGCTCTCTTGCGATGAGCCAGGTTTACGGACGAACGACGATTTCGTTTTTCACGCTGGTAACGCCTTTCACACCGCGGGCAATGGTCTCAGCCGTGTTGCGCTCGGTGGTGCTCTTGGCAAAGCCGGAGAGCATGACGGTGCCTTTGAGGGTTTCCACGCTGATGGCGGTGGCGTCCACTTGCTTGTTTTCGACAAAGCGCGACTTGATCATGGTGGTGATGCCGGTGTCATCCACGTAGGCGCCCACCGACTCCTGGCCGCGCTGTACCGCACAGCCGGTGGCGGTCAGCAAAGCCACAGCGGTGGCGGTGATGGCAAGAATGTTGCGAAGTTTCATGGAAATTCTCCAGTTGGTTTGAAATTGAGTGAACAAAAACGATGGTGATGGGCCCCACCATCCATGGGCAGCATCAGTTTTTTTTCATCGTGTTTCGACGATCGTGGACGGCTTTGCAGGCTCGGCCGAGGGCTCGATTGGCGGCTTCAAGCCCCAGGAATAAACCAGACCTACCGTCAGGTGATCCACGTCACCACGACCACCAACGGCGTCGTTGACGCGGTAGCGCTCAATTTCGGCGCGCACGCTCAATGCGTCTGTCAGCGCATATTCCAGCGAGAAGCCGATTTTGGGATTGAGTTCGGTCTGCGAGGGGCTGGGGTTTCCCACGGTCACCGCGCCGCTACCAACGAAAGTGTCCTGCGTTTGGGCATAGTTCAGCCCCACTTTGGCTGACACTTTGAGCTTTTCGGTCAGGGGTGCACTGAGTACGGCGTCCAGGCCCAGGCCACGAATCCGGGCTTCGCCATGGAGTGTTCCCGCAGGCGTCGTTGCAACGGCAAAGGCGTAGTTGCCCACATCAAAGTAGCTGGCCTCCACGCCAAAGTTGGGGCTGAAGTGGTAGCCGCCATAAACCTTGTAGCCCTTGTCTCGGCTGTCATCGGTAATGCTGGCGATCGGCAGTCCGGCGGTGCTCAGGCGCTGCAGGATGCGACCGTCGTCAATGGTTCCTTGCGTGGGCCCGCCGCTGGCACCCAGGTACCAGGGCATGGTGCCGTCGGCCCATGTGGCGCACGAGGTAGCGACGGTCATGGCCATCAAACTAAGCTTGAAAATGCGGCTGATAGATGTGTTGTGGTGCATGGAGATCTCCCGTGTTAAGAAGCCGAATCAAGGAGCTGGCACCGTGATCACGGTGTTGGTCATGGTGACCCCGGCGGTAATGGCAATCGCACGCCCGTTGAGCCGTGTGGACACGATGGTGGGCAGGTCGGCCCCGGTGGTCGAAAAGGTGATGGATGCGTCTGCCAGCAGCGTGCCGACCACGGTGGCGCCTGTGCCGATAGTTGCACCGGCGGGCACAAACCAAAACACGTTTTTCGCCAATGCGCCGTTGATGAGCAAGACCTGAATCGGCACTGCGGGTGTGGCCGGGCCGGTGAGTCCTACCGTGAGTGTGCCGGTACCCGCGGCGGTTTGGAACACCCACACGGCGTTGGCGTCACCCGCGGCATCCAGGGTGAGGTTGCCTGCGGTTGGGGCCGTGACGCCGATGCCGTAGGTGCCCGTGGTGGACAGATACACCCCCGGCGGCAGCGTGCGCCCTGCAAGCTGGCCTGGGCCTTGTGCCGCGCCGCCGCAGCTGGGACATGCGGCCAGGCTAGACACATCAATGCCCCCAGCAAGCGATGCGGGTGAAATGCTGTTGAACGCCGTCAAAGCATCGGCCTGGGCGGCAATCACCGCTGCGCCCGCAACCGAACCCGGTGGTGCAGTGAGTGTGTAGATGGTTCCGTTCACCGCGCCGTCGTTCGTGGGCGTGACGGTGTAGACGTTGCCACCGCTGTCGTGCAAGCCGGTGATGGTGGTGGAGGCGGCATTCACACCCACATCGCCAGTAATGACCGTATTTCTTCCGTCGTTGGTCAGAGTGGCACTACCGCCAAAGCTGCCAAAAGGTGCGATGGCGCCCAGCCTCGGCGCTGCCACGCAGCTCGAAGCATTGGTGGTGAAACGAACAAATTGGTCTGCAGCCATCGCGTTGCCGGCCAAGTCCTTGACACCGCTGCTGCCGCCTTTCACCGTCGCTGTATAGCTGGTGGACGGCGTGCCGATCAGGTTGCCCGTGGGGTTGAAGCTGGCAATGTGGGTGACTGGGTCGTAGCTCACCAAACCGACCACGGACGCGCCGGCAGTGACTGCCACGCTGAAGCTGGTGGTGCTGACGCTGCTCGGGTCCATGGCTTCGCTGAAGGTGACGTTTACCGTTTTGTTCATGCACACACCCGTGGCTGCGTCCAGTGGGTTGCTGCCTAACACTGTGGGCGGCACCGTGTCGCCCGAAGGGGTTGCCGCGGTGGTCCAGCTCCACACATAGTCTGCCGCCAGTACGTTGCCCGCCACGTCCGAGGCGCCACCGCTGGCCCCTTAGATGCTGGCGGTGTAGGCAGTGGTCGGTGTCAGGGTCGCCGTGGGCGTAAAGAGGAGCGTGCTTGCGTTCACCACCAAGCTGCCCGCCACGGGGTTGTTGCTTATGCTTTCCTTCAACACAAAGGTGGCACCTGCCAGGCTGGCGGGATTCATGGCTTCGCTGAAGGTGGCGCCGACCTTGGTGTTGACTGCCACATTGACCGCACCATTGGGGTTGAGTGTGCCGGTCACGGTGGGGGCTGTGGTATCAGGTGTAGCTGATGTCTGAAAGCTCCAGGTGAAATTGTTGGCTATGGCGAGCCCGACCGTGTCGTGGGCTGCGGTGGTGATGGTGGCCGTGCAGTTGGTGTTGCCAGGCAAATTGGGCGCGGTAGGCAGAGTCAGTGTGGCCGTTTTGCTGGCGGCGGTGTAGTCCACCGTGCCAGTGACGGGGATGCCAGCAGGGCAGGCCAGGGTGAAACTTGTCAGCAGTGTTGCCCGATCCATGGCTTTGCTGAACGTGGCGGTGATCACCTTGGTGTTGACAGCCAGGCCGGTCGCCGAGGACAGCGGGGTCACGGCCGTCACAGTCGGCACCACGGGCGTGGCGCCTGCATCCAGCCCGCCCAGAATCGGCGCTGGTGTGCCGCCGCCACAGCCCGCAAGCATGACCGTGAGCGCCAAAGCGCCAAGGCGCGAGATCCGGGCGTAAGAAACTGAGGAAATGTTCATATCGTGTCCTGTGTATTCATGGAGTCACGCACGTTGGCGGTGAGGGTGGGCAGGTAGGTCCGAGTATTGAGATTCACGCCACAAACTTCGGTGCGCCAAGACACATTGCGTGTGTGTCCCACCACACCGACACGCCCGGCGTGCGGGCGTACAAGCGATCCATGTGTTTTTCTGCGTTTGCCAGCTTCGGTACCGGCACCATCTTGGTGGTTGTGGGTGCTGCATGCATGCGCCGCAGCGAGGGCTGGCGGGAATGGCCTTATGCGCTGATTCCGGTGTGTTTTGGCGTGCAACAGTTCATCGAAGGCGGACTGTGGTTGAGCCTGGGTGCATCTCAGCAATGCCTGAGTGCGCAGCTCACTGCAGGGTATTCGGTCTTTTCGCAGGTTCTATGGCCAATCTACATTCCTCTGGCGGTGTATTTGCTTGAGCCTGCGGGAATGCGGCGTCGCTTGATCGGTTTGGTCGCGGCAGGGGGCGCTGCGGTGGGCGGGTATTTGGCGTGGTACATGGCCCAAACGCCGGTCGTTGCGTTCGTGCGCGGCGAGCACATTGTTTATGTCTTCCCGCACTTTCACCAGCCATTTGCCACGGTGCTGTATTTGTTTGCCGCTTGTGCAGCACCCCTGACATCCAGCCGCGTGCATGTCAGGTGGTTTGGCGTGTGCGCCAGCTTGTCATTGCTGGCCACCGCGTATTTCTATGCCCAGTGGTTTATCTCAAGCTGGTGCTTTTTTGCGGCCTGGCTGAGCATGACAATTTGGCTCTTTTTCGCCAAACGCACGCGGCTTGTAAGAGCCGCGTAGCGCATCGGTGGGGTGCTTAGTTGCGGTGGTAAGACCGGGTCAAAAGGCTGACGAGCGCCATCAAAGCGGCACCGGTGGCCGCGGCGATCAACACGGATTTGACCGGGTCGTGCCGTATGGCACTGCTGGCGTCCAGGCTGGTGTGGCGGGCGGCTTCGCGCAATTGCGCGCCTGCATCATGGGCCCGAACCATACCGTGGTCCATGGCATGGCCTATTCCGTTCATCGCCTCACTGGCCGCGTGTTGCGTGGTGGCGAGCATGGTTTCGGCGGTCTGCAGGGCTTTGTCCGTGCCGATGTGTTTGAGCATAGTGTTTCCTAAAAGTGTGATGGGAAGTGTTCCCACCGCAAGAATAGGGCAGTGCAGGCACGCGGTCTGTGCGTTGACACACCCGCATCAGTGGGTGACATAGGCCTGTGCCTGCAGGCTGTGCAGCTGCAATTCAAGCTGTGCAATGCGTTGCAGGTAATCCATGAGGATGACGACAACGAACAGGTCCAGGTCGTAATCCCGGCGCAATATCCCTGCGGTTCGCAAAGGTTCGAGATAGGCGACCGCGAACAGGGGCTCCGATTGTCCTTGCGCCAAGGGCGCCAAAGCGCCGTAGTCGATTAGCTCAAGCAGATCAGCAGGGCTCATGGCGCTGGCGACACACAGTTCACTCAGACACAAGCTGTCAGGAATCAGGGCATCAATGGAATGTGGGGTCATGGTGGGGTACCTGTGGAGGAAGTGCGTGGAGCAAAAGTGGATACGCGGGCCAATTCTTCGAACAGCTTGCGCTCTTCGGCGGTGCAGGGGTTGGGGACTTCTATCCGCAACAAGGCATACAGATCGCCGCGCGCTGCGGCAGCACTCGGTGCCTGCGGCATACCCCGGCCTCGCAGCCGCAGCTTCTTGGCGCTGCTACTGCCCGCAGGCACCGTGAGCACCACGTCAGCGTCCAAGGTGGCTACCGTGATTTCCGCACCGAGTGCAGCCTCCCAAGGTGTGAGAGCGAGGTCGAAATAGAGGTCGTTCTGGTCGATGCGAAATCGTGGATGGGACTTCCACGCAATGTGCAGGAAACAATCACCGTCGTCTCCACCCCCGCTGCCTTTACCGCCTTTGCCGCGCAAACGCAGTTTTTGCCCGGCGCGCACCCCGGCGGGTACGGTGACTTCCAGCGCTTTGCGCTCGGCGCCGTCCTGCATTTCCAGGTGCAAAGTGCTGCCGTGCAAGGCCTGCTCCAGGGTGATGGACACCGTGTCTTCCAGGTCACGGCCCCGGCGTGGGCCATGGGCTCTGCCGCGGCTGGTGCCAAAGGGCTCTCCCTGGCGCAAACTGTCCAGAAAGTCAGTGAAGTCCATGTCCTCATAACGCGCATTTTGTGCATGGCGTGCGCTGCGTGCGCCGGGTGGCGGTGCATCCAAGTCCGTACCTTCCGGCAGTGGACCCAAGGCGTCGTAGGCAGCACGCTTTTCGGGGTTTTTGAGTGTTGCGTAGGCCGCAGCCGCGTTTTTGAACTTCTCTTCCGAGCCCGCAAGCTTGGACACATCGGGGTGGTGCAGGCGCGCTAAGGTGCGGTACGCTTTTTTGATCTGTCCGAGGTCCGCGTCCCGGGGGATACCCAGCGCGGCGTAGTAGTCGACGAATTTCATGCTCCAGAGTGTGGTTGGTGCGCCATGAACTGTCTGTTCGTTGGTGCACGGTGGTGCACTGTGCTATCGGGCTTTGACTGCCCAGGGTGGCCGCAGGCTGGTGTGGGAATCCATCACCACCAAATAGCGGCCCGCCCCAATCATCGGGTTGCGGTCAGCAAGCAGCACCCGCTGCGCCTTGCCTTGCGCGCTGGCCACCTCATACTCCGCGTCCAGTACCCCGTAATGGTCCAAAAAATGGTTCAAGCTGGCCGGCATGCGGATGCAGCCTTCTGAAGCTGCGCTGCCCAACGAGGCCTCCAGTCGTTCTGGGTCGGTGGCGTGGGCGGCCAAGCGCATGCGGCTTTCTCCGCCCGTGCCCCAGGTTCGCTCAGCGACTTGCCAGCCAAAGTCATAAACCCTCATGCCCTGCACGCCGTACCCGCGAATGTGGTTGACGTTGTAGCTGCCCTCGGCGCGGTAGTCCGGGTTGGCCGGGGAGTGCAAAAAGACGCCCAGTGGGGTGATGAAGTGGGCGAAACCACCGCGCCTGCCTGTCGAGATGGCGGTGGCGCCGACCCAATGCCAGTGCGATGCATCGCTACGAATCAAAAGAAAAGCGGCCTGTACCGACGCGCTGCGGTCCACCACCAACATCCATTGGGGCGTGAGACCCGTGATCCCGGCACCTTCCAATGCGTTTTCAACCATTGCGACGTACAGGGCCTGATCCCGCTCGGGGACCTGCAGTCGGTGGTCCACCTGTCGGGCGAACTGGGCGTCGAAGTCTGAAAATACGTTGACTTCTGGTTCAGGTCCGCTAACACGGGCCTGCGCTTGAAGACAGGAAAAAAACAAGGCGCATGCGCTGCCAAGCCAATGGAGACGACGCATGCAGCACGCCTATCAATAGTAGTAGCGTGCGCCCACGGTGGTGGAGCTGATGCGTTCGCTGCCCGTGGTGGGGTACTTCACAAAATGCTCTGCGTTTTGCAAGGTGGCACCCCAATTGGCGTTGATCTTGAATTCGCCGCCGACGCCATAGGCCCAGTCAAAACCGCGTTCGCTGCCCGCCAAATTGCTGTTCGCGCTGTCTGTGGATACATTGGTACGGCTGTAGGTGGTACCCAACTTACCCAAGAGGTTGAAGCTGTCGCTCAGCGGCATGCGACCAATCATGCTGAGGTTGATGCCATCGACTTTGGTGCTGCCGCCATAACGCGTCACAGAGCCGAAATCGGCGTACGACACTTCGACCCCGTAGTTGGTGCCAGCGAAATAGTTGCCCATGGCCACGCCATAGGCCTGACCTTGCTGCTGTCCACCAAACACGCCGAAGGCCGTGATCGGGCGAGACAGGTCGGCAGTACCAACGTTCAAGGCAATGTAGGTGGGCGTGAACGCAGAACCTGACGTGGAGTAACTGTCGGCTTGCGCCGCAGCGCTGCACAGCAGCAGTCCGAGAGCCAGCGCCGCGACGGGGAGCGCGGGGCGGCTCAGGAGGCGGAGATTGGCACTAGGGGCGCGGTTGAGAGAGGATGATTGGGTCATGGTGATGTGCCTTCTAGGGTGGAGCGTTGATGAACAAGCCCGACTGTGGTCTGTTTGGCATGCTTTTTCTGTGCGTTGGACCGCACATATGCCAGGTAGGTGAATGGCTCGCCGGGACGGACGGCATGGCGTTTCTACAATGCGTCCATGCCCCAATCCTTCCTGCCTGGCAATGCTGCGACTGTCCATTCGGCGTCGCCCCGCGACTCCCTCTTCATTTCTGAGCATTCAGACGGTCCCTTGCTGCTGGCGCTCAACGCCGAACAGCGCACCGCCGTCACCCTGCCGCCGGAGCACGCTCTGATTCTTGCGGGCGCCGGTTCGGGAAAAACGCGGGTGCTGACCACCCGCATCGCCTGGCTGCTGCAAAACGGCTACGTCTCGCAGGGCGGAATTCTGGCGGTCACCTTTACCAACAAGGCCGCCAAAGAAATGGTCTTGCGCTTGTCGGCCATGCTGCCGGTCAATGCCCGCGGCATGTGGATTGGCACCTTCCATGGGCTGTGCAACCGGTTTTTGCGCGCCCATTTCAAGACGGCCAACTTGCCGCAGGCCTTTCAGATTTTGGACACCCAAGACCAGCTCAGCGCCGTCAAGCGCCTGTGCAAGCAGCTCGGCGTGGATGAAGAACGCTTTCCGCCCAAGCAACTGGTGTGGTTTATTGCCAGTTGCAAAGAAGACGGCCTGCGTCCGCAAGCCGTGGACGTGCGTGACGCCGACACCCGCCGCAAAGTGGAGATTTACCAGCTTTACGAAGAGCAGTGCCAGCGCGAAGGCGTGGTGGATTTTGGTGAGCTCATGCTGCGCAGCTACGAGGTGTTGCGCGACCACGCGGACATTCGCAACCATTACCAGCGGCGCTTTCGCCACATCCTGATTGACGAGTTTCAAGACACCAACAAGCTGCAATACGCCTGGATCAAGATGCTGGCCGGTGTGGGTACCGATGGCCTTGACCAGGGGCAGGGCGGTGCGGTGCTGGCGGTGGGCGATGATGACCAGAGCATTTATGCCTTTCGCGGCGCGCGCGTGGGCAATATGGCCGACTTTGTGCGCGAGTTTGGCGTGCAGCACCAGATCAAGCTGGAGCAGAACTACCGTAGCCACAGCAATATTCTGGACAGTGCCAACGCCCTCATCAGCCACAACAGCCGCCGCTTGGGCAAAAACCTGCGCACCGACCAGGGCGCGGGCGAGCCGGTGCGGGTGTACGAAGCGCCCAGCGACTTTGAAGAAGCGCAGTGGATGATCGACGAGATGCGCCACTTGCTGCGCACTCCCAGCGCACACACGGGCGGCGACTGCTACCAGCGCAGTGAAATCGCGGTGCTGTACCGCTCCAACGCCCAAAGCCGGGTGATTGAAACCGCGCTGTTCAACGCCGGTTTGCCCTACCGGGTGTATGGCGGTTTGCGATTTTTCGAGCGGGCGGAGATCAAACACGCGCTGGCCTATTTGCGCCTGCTGGCCAACCCGCACGACGACACCAGCTTTATGCGGGTGGTGAACTTTCCGGCGCGGGGCATTGGCGCACGCAGCATAGAGCACTTGCAAGACACGGCCAAAGCTTCCGGCTGCTCTTTCCACGATGCGGTGAGCGCGGTGCCGGGCAAGGCCGGCACGCTGCTGGGGGCCTTTGTGGCCAAAATTGACGTGCTGCGAGAGCAAACCGCCACCTTGAGCCTGCGCGAAACCGTGGCATTGACGCTGGAGCACAGCGGCTTGCTGGACCACTACCGCCTGGAGCGCGAGGGCGAAGACCGCATTGAAAACTTGGAAGAATTGGTCAACGCCGCCGAGAGCTTTGTGCGTCTGGAAGGGTTTGGACGTGCGGCCGGTGAAGCACAAAGCGAAGCACCCTTGAGCCAAAGCCCCGCCAGCCAGGGTTTGGACGCCAGCAGTGCCTTTGAGCCGGAGTTTGGCGACACCGGCGAGACGCTGTCACCGCTGGTGGCGTTTTTGACGCATGCTGCATTGGAAGCGGGCGACAACATGGCGCAAGCCGGGCAAGACGCGATTCAGCTCATGACGGTGCATTCGGCCAAGGGGCTGGAGTTTGACTGTGTTTTCATTACAGGCATGGAAGAGGGTTTGTTTCCGCATGAAAACTCGCTCAGCGACCGTGACGGGCTCGAAGAAGAGCGGCGTCTGATGTACGTGGCCATCACCCGCGCCCGCCAACGCCTGTACCTCAGCCATTCGCAAACCCGCATGTTGCACGGCCAGACCCGCTACAACCTCAAGAGCCGCTTTTTTGATGAGCTGCCCGAGGAGTGCCTTAAGTTCCTCACGCCCAAACGCCAACCGGTGCGCGGTAGCTGGGGGCAGGGCGGCCACACCGGTGGTTTTGGCAGCGTGACGCCCAGCTTCAGCCCCGCGCCCATCGAGCGCAAAGAGCCTTCGGCTCAGGGCCTGAAAGTTGGAATGAAAGTGTTCCACAACAAGTTTGGCGAAGGCACGGTGCTCACGCTCGAAGGTGCCGGTGATGATGCCCGCGCCCAGATCAATTTCCCACGCCATGGCACCAAATGGTTGGCGCTGAGCGTGGCCAAACTCACCCCGGTCTGACAAGGATTGCACGCACCATGTCCAACGCAAACACCTCTGCCGCCGAGCCAGGCACGCCTTGGCGGCAAGACGCCAGCGTCATCGGGCTGGTCGGCCTGGCCCATGCGAGTTCGCATTTCGGGCACCTGATCCTGCCGCTGCTGTTTCCGGTATTCATCCAGGAATTTGGCTTCAGCTACTCCGAGCTCGGCCTGTTGATGACGGTATTTTTTGCCGTTTCCGGTCTGGGCCAGGCGTCCTCGGGCTTTCTGGTGGACAAGGTGGGCGCCAGGCCTTTGCTCTTTTTGTCGCTGGCCATGTTTGGCGCCGCGTGCTTGTTGGCTTCAGTGGCGCATAGCTATGCCGCACTGGTGGGGGTCGCGGCATTGGCGGGAGCGGCCAATGCGCCGTTCCATCCCATCGACTTCACCATCCTCAACCAGCGGGTATCGAGCCCGCGTCTGGGTTATGCCTTCAGCGCCCATGGGCTGACCGGTAATTTGGGCTGGGCGGCGGCCCCCGTGTTTTTTGCAGGCCTGGGCGCCTTGTGGGGTTGGCGCCAAGCGTATGTGGCCGCGGCACTGTTGTACGCAGGGGTGCTGGGGCTGCTGATCGTGAAGCGCGCCCATCTCAAGACCATCGTAGTAGCCCGCAACCCGCAGACAGACACGGGCCACGCCATGGCATTCATGAAGCTGCCCGTGGTGTGGTGGTGCTTTGGTTTCTTTTTTCTGTCCACCATGACCTTGGCCGTGGTGCAAAGCTTTGCCGTGTCGATTCTGAAAGCCATGCACGGCGTGAGTTTTGAAGCGGCCACTTACACCATCACGGCTTACATGTTGGCAGGCGCTATGGGAGTTTTTGTGGGCGGCTTTGTGGCGGCTCGCTCTGTGCAGAGTGACCGTGTGGTGGCGGGGGCCATGGCCGTTGGTGCTGTGCTCCTGGCTGTGTGCGGCACCGGCTGGCTGTCTGCGACTGCGACCATGGTGGTGCTTGCTGCCACCGGATTTGCAGTGGGCATAGGTGGTCCGTCGCGCGACATGATGATTAAAAAAGCCACTCCCCAGGGTGCAACAGGCCGGGTGTATGGGCTGGTGTATTCCGGCCTGGACACCGGGTTTGCACTGTCGCCGCTGCTGTTTGGCGCATTCATGGACCGCGGTTGGTACAGCGCGACGCTCCTGGGCGCGGCAGCCCTGCTGCTGCTGAGCGTAGGCGCAGCCCTCGGCGTCGGCAGGCGCACGACGCGCTCGGTCGCCTGAGTTCATTGACAAAACACTGACTGCCATGCCCC
>CAIYRQ010000002.1 GCA_903928635.1 uncultured beta proteobacterium
AACGACTCCGTGGCCACGCTCAGTTACTTGGCGCACCGCTTCAGCCTTGAATTCGGCCGGGTATCTCACTCTCTTCATGACTATCACTCCAGTTCAATTTAGACCTTAACAAGTGTCTATTGAAACGGGTGACGTCCAGTTGGCAACGTCAGCTTACAAGCAAACCAGCTAGTTCTTTGAAATTCGGCTTCCGATGCATTGCAGCAATGCGCGGCCAGTTGAGGAAATTTTCACCGACTCACAATATTCGCCGCGCCCATTCGTCTACCTCACAAGGACGCACTTTCTAGCAAGTCTTAACCTTCCCTCCCCATGTCTGAAACACCCCAACGCTTTACAGACATCGTCGTACGCGAGCGTTCGCGCTTGGGCAACTTCATTCGAGGCAGGGTGCGTGATGCGGCCGAGGCCGAAGACATCTTGCAAGACGTGCTGGTGGAGTTCCTAGTCGCCACCGAAGCCATCGAGCAAACAGGGGCCTGGCTGTTCCGAGTCGCTAAAAACCGCATCATCGACCGCGCACGCAAGAAAAAAGAAGAGCCGCTGGCCTCGGACGACGAAGGCGGAGTGAGTTGGCTTGAACAAAACTTGCCCGATGCCGCCGCAGGCCCTGAGGCAGCCTATGCGCGCACTGTGTTGTTAGCCTCTATCCAAGCGGCGTTACAAACACTGCCGCCTGAGCAGCGCGACGTATTTGTGGCGCATGAGATTGACGGCATATCGTTCAATGAACTCTCTGCGCAATGGAAGGTGGCCTTAAATACCCTGCTGGCGCGCAAGCGCTACGCCGTGCTTGCCTTGCGCGCACAACTCCAAGCCGAATACGGCGATTTGATTGTTTAGTTCGTCCCCCCCCTGCCCCCTTTTTTCTGGAGAAAACCATGCGTATCTTTCCGATGGCCCTTATCACTGTTGGCGTCTTTGGCCTGCTTAAGCACTTTGGCTATATTGACCCGGCGCTGATGCACCTGTTTTGGCCTCTGCTCCTGATAGGCGTGGGCTTGGTGATGCTGGCGCGCGGTCCACACTGGCGCGCGGGTTTGCATGAACGCATGGCAGACCGCTGGGAGCGTCGCATGCATCGCCGCTTCGGGCCCGGTTGGGCCGCCCTGAGCGAAGAAGAGCGCGAACGCTTTCGCGCTGGCATGCGGCATTCGAGTGTTGACGGCGTGAGTGCGAGCAACCCAAAAACACCATCGTCCACAGCACACACCGCGCCCGCCAAAGGGCCTGGTGAGCAGCACTGAATTTCTTTCAAAGTCTGCCTGCCACTCTTTTTAGAATGTGGGCCATGACGAAATTTCCTGTCCTGTGCATGGCGATGCTGCTGTCAGCTTGTGCAACTGTCACGCCGCAGTCCGTTTATGAGGGACTGCGAACGCAGCAAAGCCTGAAGGACGCCGGGGCCATGCCGCCTGGGGAAAAGCTGGACCCCTACGACGCCTACGAGAAACAGCGCTACAAACTCAAGCCAGCGCAATAGTTGCTACGTTACGCCAAGGTAGCGGCAGCCGTGCAACACATCGTGGTCGCTCGTGTTTTTTGATAAGAGCCACGCATCCCTTCACTTCTCTGCCGCAACCTTCATCTTCTCCAACCCGGCTTCAAAGTCCTTGCCCACCATCTTGTCGATGCTAAAGAAGATGCCCATGAGTTTGGACATGTAAGGGCTGGGGCCATACATGGCCCAGGTGAAGTTCGTCGTGTCGCCCTGCGCTTGCAACGTGAACTCTGCGGTGTTGTGCGCCTCAAAGGGCTTGAAAAAGTCGAGTTTGATTTTGACCAGCGAGGGCGCAGAGGTTTCCACAATCTCCATCCGGCCTACGCCGGTCTTTTTGCCTTCCCAGTTGTATACAGCGCCCACTCCAGCGGCGGGTCCGCTGTAGCTGCGCTGCAAATCGGTGTCCATGTGCTCCCACGGTGTCCATGTGCTCCCACGGCGACCATGCGCCCCACTGGTGAAAATCGTTGATCAGTGCAAATGCTTTCTCCGGCGGCGCTTTGATGCTGATGCTGCGTTCCAAGCGAAAACTGTCTGGTCGCGTGGCGGCATAGGCCA
>CAIYRQ010000003.1 GCA_903928635.1 uncultured beta proteobacterium
GAGCCAGGGTGGCGGAGCGCTCAGCGCAGGTAAAGGAGGAGCCCGCGCAGCGGGCGGGGGACACGGAGCTGAGCGTTCCGCTGCCCTGGCGTCTCGCGCAGACACTGACGTCGCGATTCCACCCTCACGCCGCCTGCAGCTCTGGCTGGACTTGGCTACGCAGCTGCAGCGCCATCCGCGCCACCTGAGCCAGCATGTGGGTGGCTTTGTGCTCACACAGGGGCCGCTGACCCGCCTCGTGCCTGTGGAAAACGCGGCCATGCCGGAGCGCAGCATCATTCAGTGGGACAAGGACGACCTGGACGCGGTGGGTCTGTTGAAAGTGGATGTGCTGGCGCTGGGCATGCTCAGCGCTATTCACCGCTGCCTTGACCTGGTGGGCCGGTGGCGTGGCGTGCCCCTGCGCATGCAAGACATTCCGGCCGAAGACCCTGCCACCTACGACATGGTGTGCCAGGCCGACACGGTGGGCGTGTTTCAGATCGAGAGCCGCGCGCAAATGAGCATGCTGCCGCGCCTCAAGCCCCGCTGTTTTTACGACCTGGTGGTGCAAGTGGCCATTGTGCGACCGGGGCCGATCCAAGGTGGCATGGTGCATCCCTATCTGCAAGCACGCGCCAACCCGCAGGCAGTGCGCTACGCCAGCCCGGCGCTGGAGGAAGTGCTCAAACGCACCTTGGGCGTGCCGATTTTTCAGGAACAGGTGATGCAAATCGCCATGGCGGCGGCCAACTTCAGCGGCGGCGAGGCCGACAGCCTGCGCCGCTCCATGGCTGCCTGGAAACGCAAGGGCGGCGTGCAGCATTTTTACGATCGATTGGTGGGCGCGATGGTGGCCAATGGCTACACGCAAGAGTTTGCCGATGGCCTTTTTAAGCAGATCGAAGGCTTTGGCGAATACGGCTTTCCTGAGAGCCACGCCGCCAGTTTTGCGTTGCTGGTGTACGTGAGCTGCTGGCTCAAGCGCCATGAACCCGCTTGCTTTTTGGCTGCCATGCTCAACAGCCAGCCGCTGGGCTTTTATGGCCCCAGCCAGCTGGTGCAAGACGCGCGCCGCCACGGTATCGAGGTTCTGCCGCTCGACGTCAACCACAGCGATTGGGATTGCACGCTGGAGCCCCCCGGCCATCCGCTGCCATCGCCTTCGCTGCAATCCCAACCAGCCATTCGCCTGGGCTTGCGCATGGTGAGCGGCCTGCGCCAGGAGGTCGCGCAGCGCATCGCGACCGAGCGCGTGCGCGTGCGGTTTGAGAGCACCCACGATGTAGCGCACCGCTGTGCCTTGGACGCGGCCGATCTCAAGGCGCTGGCCAGTGCAGACGCCCTGCACAGCCTGAGTGGCCACCGCCGCCAACAAGTGTGGGACGCATCGGCCCTGCATGCCGCGCCTGCATTGTTTCGGGGTGTGCCGGTGGCAGAAGAATCGCTGGCGCTGCCTGCCGCGCTGGAGGCGCAAGAAGTGGTGTTTGACTACGCCGCCACGGGCTTGAGTTTGCGCCGCCATCCGCTGGCGTTCTTGCGGGCGCAGCTCAGCGCGCAAAAACTGCTCAGTGCCGCGCAAATGCGCGATCTGCCGCATGGCCGCTTGGTGCGCGCCTGCGGCATCGTCACCATGCGCCAGCAACCGCAAACGGCCAAGGGCGTGGTGTTTGTCACCCTCGAAGACGAGAGCGGCAGCGTCAACGTGATCGTCTGGAAGGCGGTGAAAGATGCGTTTCGCGACGCCCTGTACCGCGCACGCCTGTTGGCGGTCTACGGCGTGTGGCAGCGCGATGCAGACCATGGTGGCCAGGTGCGCCATTTGATTGCCAAACGCCTGGTGGACATGACGCCGCTCTTGGGTGATTTGAGCGCGGACAGCCGCGACTTTCGCTGAGCCGATAATTCTGAACATGGGCCCTGCGCGTTGCAGGGCGCAGGAAAGCTGTGTGTGAACAAACCCCTGAAAATTGCCCTGAGCCTGTTTGGCGCTCTGCTTGCCACCGCCGGCCTGGCGCTGCCTTGGTACACCTCGCGCGAGGCGAGCGCGCTGATCCAAGCCGGTGCGGCCCAGCCTGATGAGGCGCGTTGGGCGCTGCGCCATGTGTCGCACCAGGCAGGCTGGTTGTCGTCCAGCGGTTCGGCCGATGTGCAGCTGCGGTCCGCTTGCGCGCAAGACGCAGCGCAAGAACCCATGGCATTGCACTTGACTTACCACATCAGCCACATTCCTAACCACCAGGGTGTGAACCAGTTCAGCTGGACACTGGCACCTGCAGGTCCTTCGTCCGGTAGGGCGGCAGCGCTGACCGGCAGTGGCACGGTCGGCTACGGCGGCGCGGTGACGACCGACATGGCCTTGCCCGAGCTGCGCTCCAGCGGCAGTGGGCCCGCTGTTCGCTTGGCGCCCTCTCAAGGCCAGCTTCGTATCGACGGCAATGCTTTGGCATTGCGATGGAGCGTTGGTGACATTCAACTCAAAGCGGGCGGCAGCACCTTGGATTTGCAAGGCTCCCACCTGCATGTGGCCATGGACGACCTGCAGGGCCTGACCGGCAGCGCGGAGCTGACCGTGGAGGCGGCCCATGCGCCATCCCTGTCCTTGCAGGGCCTGAAATTGCGCAACGAGGTGCGCCAAGTGGCGCAGCGCCTGAATTACCAGCAAAAGTTCAGCGCACAACAAATGACGTGGATGGACAAGACACTGACGGACGTATCGCTGGAAGGTGCCATGACCGGCTTGCATGCCAAAAGTGTGGAAGCGCTCACCGACCTCTGGAGCGAGAACTGCGGCGCTGCTGAGCTGGCACCGCAGCAATCGGCCGTGCTGGGCAAGGCGGTCAGGACGCTGTTGGCCTCGGGGTTTTCCGTGGGCATCCCGACCTTCAAAGCGCGTAACGCCGACGCCAGCGTGGACGCAAGCCTGCAGCTCACACTGCGACCCACCACCAACGGTGAGCCCGCCTTGGCCGAGCAATTGGAGTCTTCGGGTGAGCTGCTCATCAAAGGCGCCATGTTGACGCCCGACCAGGTCCAACTGGCATTGCAAAGCGGCTACGCCCAAGAAGTTCCCGGTGGACTGAAAGCGGGCTACCGCTATGCGGCCGGTGCGCTCACTATCAGCGGTCAGCCGCGCGATGCGAGCCTGGTGCCCTTGGTACTGACGCGCTTTGACCAGGTGCTCAACGAAGCGCTGAGCCCCAGGCGGCGCAACCCCGTGCCTCTGATCGAAGAGGCGGCCACCGCGCCCTGACATTCATGGCCCATATTGCAGTCATTGGAGCGGGTTTTGTCGGGTTGTCCACCGCCTGGCATTTGATGCGCGAGGGCCACTCGGTCACCGTGTTGGACCCGGCCGGTGCCGCGGGTGGCGCGTCATTTGGCAATGCAGGCACTTTTGCGACCTATGCCTGTATTCCGGTCAACAAACCGTCGGTGTTTCGCGACATCCCCCATTTCCTGCTCGACCCACGCAGCCCGTTTCGCCTGCGGCTGGGCTACCTGCCGCAACTCGCGCCCTGGCTTGCGCGCTTTTTGTGGCACTCCACGTCGGCGCGCTCGGTGCATACGTCGCAGGCGCTGGCGCAACTGCTGGCCCGCGCCCAGGCGGGTTACGACGACATGCTCAACCGGGCTGATCTGGCGCAGTACGTGCGCCCGCGCGAATGCCTGTACCTTTATTCCAGCACCAAGGCCTTTGCGCAATCCCAAGCGGAACTGGATTTGCGCAACAGCCTGGGTGTCGCATTCGACGTGCTGGACCGCGACGCCGTGCAGGCCCTGGAGCCCCAGCTCAGTCCTCTGTTTGAGCGCGGGGTGCTGTTTCGCGGATCCTGGCATTTGTCCGACCCTGGTGGGTTTCTGAAGACCTTGCAGGTGGTGCTGCAAGCACAGGGTTTGCAAGTAGTGCAAAGCGCTGTGACCGGCTTGTACCCGGGCCCGGACAACGTGGTCGTGGCTTGGGGGCAAGAGACGCAGGCGTTTGACCAGGTGGCGCTGTGCGCCGGTGCCTATTCCCGCCCGCTCGCTGCCCAGTGCGGCGACGCGATTCCCTTGGACACCGAGCGCGGTTACCACCTGCTGTATCCCGGCAGCAGCACGCTGATTTCCCGCCCCGTGGGCTGGGCAGAACGCGGTTTTTACATGACGCCCATGGAGCGTGGCATTCGCGTGGCGGGTAGCGTGGAATTGGCGGGTTTGAGGTCCGACAAACACCCGGGCTTGCTACAGCTGCTGGAGCATTCCTCCAAGCGGGCCTTGTCGGGCTTGCCGGCAGCGACCGAGCCCTGGCTGGGCTTTCGGCCCACACTGCCGGATGGCTTGCCCGTCATCGGGCGCTCCAGCGCCTCGGCGCGTGTGGTCTATGCCTTTGGGCACCAGCACATCGGCCTCACACTGGGCGGCGTAACCGGCAGCTTGGTGGCTGACGTGGTCGCAGGGCGAGAGCCTGCGCTGGACCTGACGGCCTTTGCACCCACGCGCTTTCGCTGACAATGGACCCCAAGGTGGGTGTCCCGGCCGTTGCGCTCAGCCCTTGGCGATTCTGTTTGTTTAGCTTGTAAGGAGTTCTCATGTCCTCGTTCAACCTCTCACGTCGTCGCGCATCGTGGCGCGCAACCCTTGCTTTGCTGGCGTGCCTTGCAGCACCCTTGGGCTGGGCCCAGACCACACCGATTCGCGTGCTGGTGGGTTTTCCAGCGGGCGGCGGCACGGACGCGATTGCCCGCATCCTGGCTGAAAAGCTCAAAGACCCGTTGGGCGTGCCTATCGTGGTGGAAAACCGTGCGGGCGCCGGTGGCCTGATCGCTGCGCAAGCGCTCAAAGCCGCACAGCCCGACGGCAATGTGTTTTTCATGTCGCACGACCACACCATTTCCATCTTGCCGCTGGTGATGAAAACACCGGGCTTTGACCCGGCGCACGACTTTGTGCCGGTGGCAGGCTTTGCCACGTTTGTGAATGCTCTGGCGGTCTCCGGGGCAACCCCCGCCAAATCGGTCAACGACTACGTGGCCTGGGTGCGCAACCAAGGCGCAGGCAAAGGCACGGTCGGCATTCCCGCACCCGCTTCGGTGCCGGAGTTTTTGGTCAAAGTGATTGGCCAAAAATACGGCGTGGATTTGCAGGCCGCGCCCTACCGGGGCAGCGCTCCCATGATGGCGGACATGCTGGGCAACCAAATCGCCGCCGGTGTGGCGTCGGTGCCCGACTTCATTGAAAACCACAAGGCTGGCAAAGTCCGCATCGTCGC
>CAIYRQ010000004.1 GCA_903928635.1 uncultured beta proteobacterium
GGACAAGCCCAGGGTATCAATCGGCGCTTTCACTGCGCTGGAGGTGATGTTGATGATGCGACCAAAGCCCCGCGCCGCCATGCCGTCCACCGTGGCTTTGATCAATTCAATGGGGGTGAGCATGTTGGCGTCTACCGCGCGCATCCACTCCTCACGGCCCCAGTCCCGAAAATTGCCGACCGGCGGGCCGCCCGCATTGGTCACCACAATGTCAAAGTCGGCATGCAGTGCCCACACCGCCGCACGACCGGCCTCGGTGGTGATGTCCTGGGCACAGGTCTGCACTTGTGCGGTATTGCCTGCGGCCAGCGAGGCGCGAACGGTAGCAGCGCCCTCTTCCAGCACATCGGCACGACGCGCCACCATGAGCACGTTCACGCCCTCTTGGGCCAGCGCCTGTGCGCAGCCCCAGCCCAAGCCCCGGCTGGCGCCGCACACCAATGCCCACTTCCCTTGCAGTTCCAAATCCATAAATTACCCCTTGTTCCCATCCATTGTCGGGGTCTTGCTGCGTGTGCAAACAAAAACGCCCCCCATCACCAACACCGTGCCGCCCAGTACCCAGGGGGTGAGCGGCTCGCCCAAAAAAATCGCAGCCATGGCCAGTGTGGACATGGGCCCGACCATACCGACCTGCGCCGCAAGTCCAGCACCCAGACGCTCAATGCCCATCATGACCAAAACGACCGGCACCACCGTGCATGCGGTGGCGTTGATCAGAGACAGCCACCACACTGTCGCATTCAAGTCCTGCAACACGGTGAGCGGCCGCAGCAAGGCAAATTGCCCAATGCAAAAAACACAGGCCACGCAACTGGCCAGGCCCACCAGCCGCAGCGAACCCAAGCGCCGCACCATCTCACCGCTGTAGGACAAGTACAAGGCGTAGCTCACGGCGCTGCCAAACACCAGGCCTGCGCCCAGCCATACATCGTCACCGGTCAGCCGCACCTCGTGGCCAAACACCAGCACCACGCCTCCATAGCTAATAGCCAGCCCCGCCCACTGAAAACCGCTGATTGCACGGCGGTACAGCAGGGCCCCCAAAATCAGAACCAGCGTGGGGTTGAGGTACAACACCAGGCGCTCAAACGAGGCGCTGATGTAAGCCAAACCCGCAAAGTCCAGAAAACTGGCCAGGTAATAGCCGGTAAAGCCCAGCCAAAGTACGCCCAGCGCGTCTTTGCGGCTCAAGGGCACGGCGGCCGCTCCGTCGCGACCGCGCCCCGCCCACCAGGCCATCGCCACAAAAAAGGGCAACGCCAGCAGCATGCGCAGCATCAGCAGCGTCATGGCATCCACACCGTGGCGGTAGGCGAGTTTGACGATGATGGCTTTTCCGCTAAAGCAAACGGCGCCCAGCAGGGCCATGACCAGTCCGGCAGCCATAGAAGGCAGCGGCAAGCTTTGGACGGCAGGGGCGGATGCGGTTTGCAAAATGGAGCTCAGCGTCTTATCGGCGTTGGCGCCAAACTGGGACAAAGATCGGCATTGTCGCCGCATGCGAAAGGAGACGCCCAAGGCATGTAACAATAATCCGACCATGCGACCAAACCATTTATTGATAGCCACAGCCAAAACAGTACTAGGCCTGCTGGTAATGGCAGCCGGAGCCATTTCTGCGGCGTCAACACCCCCACCCGAGCCCAAACCCAAGCCCGCACCGATGCCGCCCAAGCCGTTTCGAATCATCGACACGGTCTGCGATGTGGCTGACAATGAAATTTCGGCCCAAGGCCAGTTTGTGTGTCAGTACGTATGCCGCGACCCCGACCACACCAAAGTCGCTGTCGTCTACAGCAACTCTGGTAAAGGGGCATGTCGCACGCCGATCGACCGCAAGATCAAGCAGTACATCAAGGACAAGCCTTGATCATTGGATCAACTAAATGGTAAATCCTGCGCTCTGGATACCCAAGGTGTTTTGGGCCAGCTCAAAGTTTGCGTCCAAGGGGTCCAGGTGCCAACCGGCCGTGAGCATGCGCTGCATGTACTGGCGGTTGAAGATGAACGGAAATATCAGCTGCGAAATACCCGCCGAGACCACGGTAATCACCAAGTGCAGCACCGCAATGCCGAGCTCCCCGCGGATCAATGGCACAAACCAACCAAAGAGCAGATAGGTCCAGCTGTAGCCGATGTAGCCGGTTTTCACCAGGCCTGAATCCCGGTGAATGATGCGGACCGGTTTTTGCAGGCCCAGTATCAGCAACCCCAACACAATGGGGCTGACCAGGATCGCAAAAAATAGCCAATGCAAAAACGAAAATTCACCCATGTTTGACTCCCGATACGCGTGGCTATTCAGTATAGGCGCGGACATTGGCAGAAGGTTTGTATGGCATCAAGCTTCGTATGGCTGCCGTATCGGATAGGTAAAGCCCTGTAAAGGGGTCAACGCCCGCAACCGCCTGCCGTTGTAGGAGCATGGCAGTTTCGCCATTTTCTGGAAAGCACACCATGTTGAAATCTTCGCTCATTACCGCACTGCTCGCCTTCTCTGGCCTGGTGGCCCAGGCCCAAACCCCGGCCACTCCCGCAGCACCCGGCAAAGCAGCCTCCACAGCCGCCGCACCTGCCAAGGCAGCTTCCGCACCAGCCGCCAAGACCGCCGCTGCTGAGCCAGAGGTCAAAAAGTCCAACAACGGCATCTGCCACGACAAGACCAGCAAAGGCTACAAATCCACCAAGAACTTCACCGAGTTCAAAACCCTGGACGACTGCCTGAAAAGCGGTGGCCGCGCTCCCAAGAAATAAGCCCTAAAGCGCCAACGAAAAAGGCCTCTAGGTAGAGATACCTAGAGGCCTTTGTCTTGATTCGTGGTCGGTGTGAAAGGATTCGAACCTTCGACCCCTTGCACCCCATGCAAGTGCGCTACCAGGCTGCGCCACACACCGATCAAGCCTCAGATTATAGCCCGTGAAAGCAGGCTTTAAGCGTCGGTTTCTAACAAGGTTCGAATCGAAATGAGTTCCAGGCGGAAAGCCTCCAGGGCATGGCCTTGTGCCACCGTGGTCGCGGTGAGCGAATGTGCTGAAGGCCCGGCAATTGCCGCGTCGTCTAGGGCATCCAGGTTTTCCATGCCGTCGAGCAGCAGTTCACCATTGCGCTTTTTGTCGCGCTCGCCGTCCATGAGCTCCTGCATCTTGTTGCGCGCACCACTGATAGTGAATCCCTGGTCGTACAACAAATCGCGAATGCGGCGGATCATCAGCACTTCGTGGTGCTGGTAGTAACGCCGGTTGCCCCGTCGTTTCATGGGGCGCAGCTGCGTAAATTCCTGCTCCCAATACCGAAGCACGTGCGGCTTAACGCCGCACAAATCGCCCACCTCACCAATGGTGAAGTAGCGCTTGGCAGGAATGGACGGGAGCAAATTCTCCATTGAAATCAAAGCAGTAGAGGAAAAACCGCAGAGGTTACTCTAAGTTCACCGGAGCCGCAATGCGCTAGCCATGCGAGCATTGAAAATAGGACTTAGGTCTTGGGCGAGGCTTTGGATGCACCCGCGTCATCCTGGATCTGGTCCTTGAGCTTGTGGCTGGCGTGGAAGGTGACCACCCGCCGCGCATCGATGGCAATGGCCTCGCCCGTGCGCGGATTGCGTCCCGGGCGGGGTGCTTTGGTACGGATCTGAAAATTGCCAAAGCCCGAAATTTTGACGTCGCCCCCCTCCACCAATTGGGCCGTCACCAGGTCAAAAAACGCATCCACCATGTCTTTGGACTCGCGCTTGTTCAAGCCGAGTTGTTCAAACAACAGGTCGGAGAGCTGCGCCTTGGTGACGGCGGCGGTTTCCAGGCTGTCTACAGAGAGCTCCATGGTCTTCTTTCGTGCGGTGGCGTGTGCAGTGCGCTCAGGCGCGCTGGCGGGCGTCCAGATCGCGATCGAGCTGGTCCAGCACCGCCTTGACGGTGTGCTCAATCTGGTCTTCGGTCAGGGTGACGTCACCACCGCTAAGCGTGAGGCGCACCGCCATGCTGCGTTGGGGCGCCACAGCGCCTTCTGTCGCAGCGGCTTTGGGCCGGTAGACGTCAAAGAGCTGCGCTTCTTGCAATAAGCCACCGGTCGGCGCGGCATGAATGCAAGCCAGTAGCGCCTGGTGGCTGACCGCATCGGCCACCATGACGGCGATGTCGCGCTGCACTGGTTGCAGTTTGGGCACCGACGTAAAGGCGGGCACGCGGCTTTGCAGCACGGCGTCCAAGTCCAGCTCGAACACCACAGGCGTTTGCGCCAGTTCGTAGTCCTGACGCCAACGGGGGTGCAGTTCACCCACAAATCCGATGGAACGCCCGGCCAACAGCACCTCGGCGCAGCGCCCGGGATGCATGGCCGGATGGGCGGCGGGCACAAAGTCGGCTTTCAAAGGTGCCAAGAGTGCTTCCACATCGCCCTTCACATCGAAGTAGTCCACGCCCTGCTCTTTGCGTCCCCATTGCAGCGTGTCCGCCGCACCACAGGCCAAACCGGCCACGCGCATGGGCTGGTCAAAGCCTTGGACAGTGCTGTCGGTGTTCTGAACTGCAGCGTCACGCAAGAACACACGTCCCAGTTCGAACACGCGAACACGGGGCGCCTTGCGGGCTTGGTTGAATTTCAGCACCTGGACCAGCGATGCAATCAGCGAGGAGCGCATCACGCTCATCTGGCTGGCGATCGGGTTGAGCAATTTGATGGGGTTCGCATTGCCAGCGAGCTCATGCTCCCAGCGCTCTTCCACAAAGCTGAAATTGATCGTCTCTTGGTAGCCCATGGCCGCCAGCGCGCGGCGCACCGCAAAGGGGCTGCGCTGCGACTCGGGACGCAGTTTGGCGGTGATCGGGCCCAACGGCGGCGTGTGCGGCAAGGTGTCGTAGCCGACCATGCGCGCAACTTCTTCAATCAGGTCTTCTTCAATCTGCAGGTCAAACCGGTAGGACGGCGGCACCACGGTGATCACGCCGTCGGCCTGAGTGGTCTCCAAGCCCAGACGCTGCAAGGCGTCCACACACTGCGCTTGCGTCAGGGGCATGCCAATGATCTTGGCCGCGCGGGCCACCCTCAGCTGCACCGGCGTGCGTGCTGGCATGGCGGGCTGCTGGTCGTCCACCGGTCCACACGTGGTCGCGGGCGTGCCGCAAATCTCAATGATCAGTTGCGTCAGGCGTTCAATGTGTTCCACGGTGGACGCGGGGTCCACGCCCCGCTCAAAGCGGTGGCCTGCATCAGTGGAAAAATTGAAACGGCGTGAGCGCCCTGCAATGGCTTTGGGCCACCAAAACGCGGCTTCCACATACACATTGCGGGTGTCATCGGACACGGCCGTGGCGTCGCCGCCCATGATGCCGGCCAGGGACTCGACCTGCGATTCATCGGCAATCACACCGACCTCCGCGTCGAGCTGAACGGTATTGCCATTGAGCAACTTCAGTTGCTCGCCCGCCCTGCCCCAGCGCACATCCAAGCCGCCATGGATTTTGTCCAGGTCAAAGATATGCGACGGACGGCCGAGCTCGAACATCACGTAGTTCGAGATGTCCACCAAGGCAGTCACGCTGCGCTGACCACAGCGGGCCAGGCGGTCCAACATCCACTGCGGTGTTTTCGCTTGGGGGTTCACACCCCGCACCACGCGACCGGAGAAACGACCGCACAAGTCGGGCGCGCTCACGGTCACTTTCAAATGCTCCGAATTGGTCACCGGAACGACGGGGAACTCAGGCTTGCACAGCGGTGCGCCCGTGAGTGCTGACAGCTCGCGCGCCACGCCATAAACGCTCAGGCAATGCGCCAAATTGGGCGTGAGCTTGAGGGTGAACAAGGTGTCGTCCAGGTTCAGGTGCGTGCGAATGTCCTGGCCCAAGGGCGCATCGGCAGCCAACTCCAACAGACCGCCGTGGTCGTCAGCAATGTGTAGCTCTTTGGCCGAGCAAAGCATGCCCTGGCTTTCCACGCCGCGCAGTTGGCCCAATTTGATCAAGAAAGGTTTGCCGTCGGCACCAGCTGGTAATTCAGCGCCCACCAGCGCGCAAGGCACGCGAATGCCCACGCGGGCATTGGGCGCACCGCAGACTATATGGAGCAAATCGGGGCCACCGACATCGACCTTGCACACGCGCAGGCGGTCGGCATTGGGGTGTTGCTCGGCGTGGCGGATTTCTCCCACCACGACGTGGCTGAACGGCGGAGCCACGGCTTGAAGTTCTTCCACCTCCAAACCTGCCATCGTCAGGGTGTGGGCGAGTTGCTCGGTCGTCAGGGGCGGGTTGCAAAAAGCCCGCAGCCAGGATTCAGGGAATTGCATAGGGTCTTATTGAAATTGCGAGAGAAAGCGAATGTCGCCATCAAAAAACAAACGCAGGTCGTTCACGCCGTAGCGCAACATGGTCAAGCGGTCGGGGCCCATGCCAAAAGCAAAGCCAATGAATTTTTCTGGGTCGAGGCCCATGTTGCGAATCACATTGGGATGCACTTGGCCCGAGCCCGCCACTTCCAACCAGCGACCGGCCAAGGGGCCTTCGGTGAACTGAATATCGATTTCAGCGCTGGGCTCGGTGAACGGGAAAAAGCTGGGCCGAAAGCGCAAGACCAAATCGTCGCTTTCAAAAAAGGTACGGCAAAAATCGGTGAACACAAACTTCAGGTCTTTGAAGCTGACGTTCTCTCCCACCCACAGGCCTTCGCACTGGTGGAACATGGGTGAATGGGTGGCGTCGCTGTCCACGCGATAGGTACGACCGGGCGCAATCACCCGGATTTCGGGCATTTCACCCGCAAACAGGCCGCCATCGGCAATGCCTGCGGCCTGGCGGTATTTTTTTACATGCTGCACCGCATAGCGGATTTGCATCGGGCTGGTGTGGGTGCGCAGCAGCAAAGGCGCTTTTTCGGTGCCGCCTTCCACATAAAAAGTGTCGTGCATGGAACGCGCGGGATGGTCTTCGGGCGTGTTCAGCGCCGTGAAGTTAAACCAATCGGTTTCGATTTCCGGGCCCTGGGCCACATCAAAGCCCATGGAGCCAAAGATCGCTTCGATGCGTTCCAGCGTCAGTGAGACCGGGTGCAAACCACCGGTACCCCGTTGGCGACCAGGCAAGGTCACGTCCAATGCTTCGGCTTGGAGCTGGAGTTGTAGCTCTGCATCGGCCAAGGCTTGGCGGCGGGCGTTGAGCGCAGCTTCGATGGATTGCTTGGCCACATTGATAGCGGCGCCGCGCGATTTCTTTTCTTCCACACTGAGCGCGGCCATGCCCTTCATCAGTTCGGTCATGCGGCCGGACTTGCCCAGGAACAATGCCTTGGCATTTTCCAGCTCGGCGGGCGTCACCGCTTGCGCAAAGGCAGCAGTCGCCGCATCGACAATCTCAACTAAGTCAGTCATGGCAAATGGTCAATCTCAGGAATCATGGAAAAAGGGCTAGCGCTTTTTCAAGCTCTAGCCCTTGTCTCTGGTGCGCCATACGCCTTACTACAAGGCGCAGGGGAACGTGAATCAGGCGGCCAGCTTGGCTTTGACTTGTTCCACAATGCCCGCAAAAGCGGCCATGTCGTGCACTGCGATATCGGACAAAACCTTGCGGTCGATCTCGATATGCGCTTTTTTCAGTCCGTTGGCGAACTGGCTGTAGGTCATGCCGCATTGACGGGCTGCAGCGTTGATACGTGCAATCCACAACTGACGGAAGACGCGCTTTTTGGTACGGCGGTCACGGTAGGCATATTGCCCAGCCTTCATTACCGCTTCTTTGGCGATACGGAAGACATTACCGCGGCGACCGCGGAAGCCCTTAGCGAGGGCGAGAACTTTTTTGTGGCGGGCGCGAGCCGTTACACCACGTTTGACGCGAGGCATGTGTTTACTCCTTGTTCGTCGTTAATTAAATACCACGGCCTGGCAGCATTTGTGCCATGTGACCCATATTGGTCTCATGCACTCCAGTGCTACCGCGCAGATGGCGTTTATTTTTGGTGGTCTTCTTGGTCAAGATGTGACGTTTGAAGGCTTGACCGCGCTTGACGGTGCCACCGGGACGAACGCGAAAGCGTTTTTTCGCCGCGCTCTTGGTCTTCATTTTGGGCATGTAATGCTCCTTCTATTTTGTGCTCGTGAGGCGTCTGGAAACTATTTCCAGCCTTGTTGGCCCCGAGCCACTTTTCACCGGAACTCTGACATTCCGGTTATCGCACCAGTGACCAGACTGGCGCAGATTCTTTTCTATCCAACCGACTGCGCCCTCAGGCCGCAGTCTCTTGCACTGGCTTTGGCGCTCCACCCGGCTTTTTCTTGCCCGGTGCAATCATCATGACCATTTGGCGGCCTTCCAACTTTGGAAACTGCTCCACCACGATCAAATCCGCCAACTCTTCACGCATACGCTGCAACAAGGCCAAACCAATTTCTTGGTGGGTGATCTCACGTCCGCGAAACCGCAGCGTGATCTTGCACTTGTCGCCATCTTCCAAAAAGCGCTTGATATTGCGCACTTTGATGTTGTAGTCCCCATCGTCGGTGCCGGGCCGGAACTTGACTTCCTTCACCTCGATCACCTTTTGCTTGGACTTCGCTTCCGCAGCCTTCTTTTGCTCTTGGTATTTGAACTTTCCATAGTCCATCAAGCGGCAAACGGGGGGAATGGCGGTGGCGGCGATTTCAACCAAATCCACATCCAACTCACCAGCCATACGAAGGGCCTCCATCAGACTCACGACCCCTAAAGGCTCGTTGTCTACGCCCGAGAGGCGCACTTCCGGCACCATAATTTCCCGGTTGAGGCGGTGTTTGCGTTCTTCACGCTGACGGCGGTCACGAAATTCAGTAGCGATGGCTCAATCCTTCACAAAATCTGCCCACAAATAGGCTCAAACCGCGCAGCACGCGACGGACCAACTTCATCTTTGGAAACAACCTTAGACAAGGGATTTGTCAGCAATGTCGCTTTTGATCAGTTGCACAAAGGCATCTAGCGGCATTACACCGAGGTCTTTACCCCCTCGGGCGCGCACTGCGACGGAACCGGCTGCCATCTCTTTATCGCCAATGACGACCAAGTACGGCAGCTTCTGCATCGAATGCTCCCGTATTTTATACGTTATTTTCTCGTTCTTGAGATCCAAGTCGACCCTAAGCCCTTGATTTTGCAGCGTTTTGGCGACAAAACGAGCGTAATCGGCCTGGGCGTCGGTGATATTGAGCACGGCAACCTGCACCGGCGCGAGCCACGTGGGCAAGGCTCCGGCGCTCTCTTCGATCAAAATTCCGATGAATCGCTCCAGGCTGCCGACGATAGCCCGGTGCAACATGACAGGTCGATGGCGCGCTCCGTCTTCGCCTACGTATTCTGCGTCCAAGCGCTCAGTCATGAAGAAGTCGACTTGCATGGTGCCGCACTGCCATTGGCGACCAATCGCGTCTTTGAGGGTGTATTCGATCTTGGGGCCGTAAAACGCCCCGTCGCCCACCGAGATTTCAAACTCACAACCGGAGGCGCGCAAGCTCTCCATCAGGGCATGCTCGGCTTTGTCCCAGCTTTCATCTGAACCTATGCGTTTTTCGGGGCGGGTCGCCACCTTGTAAATAATGTTCTTGAAACCGAAGTCGGTGTAGACCTTTTGCAGCAACGCCGTGTAATTGACACACTCTTGCAGAATCTGGTCTTCAGTACAGAAAATGTGCCCGTCGTCCTGGGTAAAGCCTCGCACGCGCATGATGCCGTGCAAGCCACCGGAGGGCTCGTTGCGATGGCAGTTACCGAACTCGCCATAGCGCAAGGGCAGATCGCGGTAGCTCTTGATGCCTTGTTTGAAGATCAAAATATGGCCGGGGCAGTTCATCGGCTTCAAGGCGTATTCACGCTTTTCGGACTCGGTGACGAACATGTTCTCGCGGTATTTGTCCCAGTGACCGGTTTTCTCCCAGAGCCCTTTATCGATGATTTGTGGGCCTTTGACCTCCAGGTAGCCGTTGTCCTGGTAGACCTTGCGCATGTACTGCTCCACGCCCTGCCAGAGCGTCCAGCCTTTGGGGTGCCAAAACACCAAGCCCGGCGCGTGGTCGTCGATGTGGAACAAATCGAGCTCGCGCCCGAGCTTGCGGTGGTCGCGTTTTTCCGCTTCTTCCAGCATGGTGAGATGCTGTTGGAGTTCGTCTTTGGTCGCCCAGGCCGTGCCATAAACGCGTTGCAGCATCTCGTTTTTATGGTCGCCGCGCCAATAAGCGCCTGCGAGCTTCATGAGCTTGAAAAACTTGAGCTTGCCGGTGCTGGGCACGTGGGGGCCGCGGCACAGGTCTTCAAAGTCACCTTCGCGGTACAGAGATACATCCTGGTCCGCTGGGATGCTTTCGATAATTTCCGCTTTGTAGTGCTCACCCAGACTCTTGAAATAGGCCACTGCCTCGTCGCGCGGCAACACCCGGCGCAGCACGGGCTCGTCCTTGGCGGCCAGCTCGGTCATCTTCTTCTCGATCAAAACCAAGTCGTCGGGCGTGAACGGGCGCTTGTAGGAAAAGTCGTAGAAAAAGCCGTGCTCAATGACCGGACCGATGGTGACCTGTGCATCCGGGAACAGTGTCTTGACCGCATAGGCTAGCAAATGCGCCGTCGAGTGGCGGATCACTTCCAGACCATCCGCGTCTTTGGCGGTGATGATGGACAGTGCGCTGTTGGTGCTGATGGTGTGGCTGGTATCCACCACCGTGCCATCGATCTTGCCGGCCAGGGCGGCTTTGGCCAAGCCGGCTCCGATGGAAGCAGCGACTTCGGCCACTGTCACGGGGCCGGGAAATTCACGCAAAGAGCCGTCGGGAAGTGTGATCTGAACCATGGTCATAAAGCAAAAAAGCGCGGCAGGAGCCGCGCTTGGAGTCGGTTGAAACGCTAGCCGGCGATTTTACGCTGGCCTAGCGAGTCTGTTTTCAGTGGAACTGCTCTTCTTCGGTAGAGCCCGTCAGCGCGGTCACGCTGGACTTGCCACCTTGAATCACGGTGGTGACTTCGTCAAAGTAGCCGGTACCCACTTCTTGCTGGTGGCTCACGAAGGTGTAGCCGCGGTCACGGGCTGCAAATTCGGGTTCTTGCACCTTTTCCACATAGGCCGACATGCCGCGCGCCACATAGTCCTGGGCGAGGTCGAACATGTTGTACCACATGGAGTGAATACCTGCCAAGGTGATGAACTGGTACTTGTAACCCATGGCGCCGAGCTCGCGCTGGAACTTGGCAATGGTGGCATCGTCCAGGTTTTTCTTCCAGTTGAACGATGGCGAGCAGTTGTACGCCAGCATTTTTCCGGGGTGCTTGGCATGCACCGCGTCGGCAAATTTCTTGGCGAAGTCCAGATCGGGCGTACCCGTCTCGCACCACACCAAGTCAGCATATTCAGCGTAAGCAATGGCGCGCGAAATGGCTTGGTCAATACCTTTGTTGGTCTTGTAGAAGCCTTCAGCGGTGCGCTCACCGGTCAGGAAAGGCTTGTCGTTTTCGTCGTAGTCGCTGGTCAGGAGGTCAGCGGCTTCGGCGTCGGTACGGGCGATCACCAAGGTGGGCACGCCGCATACGTCAGCAGCCATGCGGGCTGCGATCAGTTTTTGGCAGGCTTCAGCGGTGGGGACCAGCACTTTGCCGCCCATGTGACCGCACTTCTTGACGGAAGCCAACTGATCTTCCCAGTGCACGCCTGCGGCACCCGCCTTGATCATGGCCTTCATCAGCTCGAATGCGTTCAGCACGCCACCGAAACCGGCTTCGGCATCGGCCACGATAGGCGCGAAGTTGTCGATATAGCCTTTGTCGCCGGCATCAATGCCTTTGGAGTGTTGGATTTCATCTGCACGGCGGAAAGTGTTGTTGATGCGCTCCACAACGGTCGGCACCGAGTCCACCGGATACAGAGATTGGTCGGGATACATCGACGCGTAGGAGTTGTTGTCAGCGGCGACTTGCCAGCCCGACAGGTAAATCGCCTTCACTCCGGCCTTGACCTGCTGCATGGCCTGGCCGCCGGTGAGCGCGCCCAAGCAGTTGACGTACGGCTCAGTGTTCACCAGATTCCACAGCTTTTCGGCTCCACGACGGGCCAGGGTGTGTTCGATGGGGAAAGAGCCACGCAGGCGTACCACGTCGGCGGCCGAATAGCCACGCTTGATACCCTTCCAACGGGGATTGGTCGCCCAGTCTTTTTCGAGGGCAGCAATTTGCTGTTCGCGGCTTAGTTGTTCGTTCAGGGATTGAGGCATGTGAACACTCCAGAGTTGGTAAATTGATTGCACCGTTTGCTATGCAAGTACGGTGCCTACGGGTCTATTGTAAGTCTTATATAAGACATATGTTCACTCTTGTATCTTATATAAGACTTAAATTTTTTCTATAAAAATCAATAGCTTAGGCGATCCATCCCAAAATGTGGAATGCAAAAAGCAATCTATGAAATAGAAAAAGGAGTTTCCCCAAGATCGATGGATTGACCGCCAAGGCCGTTACGCACCGGAAGAAATGCCGGGCACCCGCGAGAAGCACCGCCGCGGTGCGGCAAAAAGAACGACCGAAGCTGCGAGACCGAGCGACTTAAAAACCGTCGGCGTAGCGGTTCAATTCCCACGTAGAGACGTGCTGCTGGTATTGATCCCACTCCTCGCGTTTGAGCCGAAGGAATTGCTCGCAAAAGGAATGTCCTAGCAAGCCGCGCAGAGCTGCATCTTTTTCAAAAGCACCCAACGCGTCAAACAGGTCGCGCGGCAAACGCGCAGGCATGGGCGCGCCGCTGGCAAACCGCTCGTACAAATCCTCATCGCAAGGCTCTGGCGCCTGCAAGGCGCGGTCCACGCCATCCAAGCCCGCCAGCAAGGTAGCGGCAATTGCTGCATACACATTGCAAGAGGCGTCTGGCAAACGCCACTCCAGGCGCCCTGCTACTGCGCGCAGCAAACAGGTGCGGTTGTTATCGCCATAGGCTTTCCATACCGGCGACCAAGTTGTGCCCGATGCACTGTGGCTGAGCGCAAGGCGCTTATAGCTATTGACCGTGGGAGCACAAAGCGCACTCAAAGCGTCCCCATGCTCCAACAAACCCGCTGCAAACTGATGGCCCAAGGCACTTAGTCCGAGAGATCCCGACGCGTCCGCAAACAAGGCCTTGCCCTGCGCGTCGGTGATGCTCAGATGAAAATGCAAGCCGCTGCCCGGCGCATGGGCCAACGGTTTCGCCATAGCGCTGAAAACCAGACCGTGCTTTTGCGCCACCGCATGCGCGGTGAGCTTGAACAACATGTAGCGGTCCGCGGCCGCAAGTGCGTCATCAAACTTGTAGTTGATTTCGTATTGGCCGCATGCGTCTTCATGGTCGATTTGCTGTAACTCAAAGCCCAGTTCGGTGAGCGTTGCGCGCATCTCCTCCAAAAAGCCCTGGTTGCGCTGAATGGCCTTGAGGTCGTAAGAAGGCTTGTCCAACTGATCGTTAGCGTCGCCCACCTTCCAAGCGCCATCGGCGCCCTGGCGCAGCAAGAAGAACTCCGGCTCGATGCCAACCCACAGTGTCCAGCCCCGCGATTTGATGCGCTCAATAGCGGCCTGCAACAGCTGGCGAGAGCAGGTGTCTAGCGGCTGGCCGCCCGCATATCCGTCCCCTACCGCATGAGACACTCCCGGCATGAAAGGCAGCGGCTGTAGGGTTTGAAGTTGCACACGAGCGTAATACTCGCTTCGCGGGCCAAACCGTGGCAGGCCCGTTCCCCAGATGCTGGGCCCCGCGAAACCGGCGCCCTGCTCCACCCACTCCCGCAAATTGGTCAGCGGCACCAACTTTCCCTTGGCCACGCCGTGGAGGTCGCAAAACTGAACCAGCACGGAGTGAACTCCCTGGGCTTGCAAACGGGCAATGGTGTCTTGGTACTGACTCATAGGCAACTCGGCGACCGCATGGGGTCTGCCGGAAAAAGAAACCGTACAGATGTACGGTTGGGTGAGTAAATTTAGGCCAGCACTTGATCCAAGATGCCCAATGCTTCGTTGAAGACCGAGTCCTCAATCGTCAACGGGAACAAGAAACGCAGCACATTGCCGTAAACGCCGCAGGTCAAAAGAATGAGCCCCTGCTGGAGCGCAGCCTGTTGTACCTTTTTGGCCAAATCCGCATCAGGCGCACCGGTTTCTCCATGGACCAAGTCGCAAGCCACCATGGCGCCCAAAGCACGCACATCGCCGATACAGGTGTTTTTCGCCTTCGCCGCCAGCAGGCGGGTGTGCAAGCGTTCACCCAAAATGCGGGCACGCTCGCACAGGTTTTCCTCCACCATCACGTCCATCACGGCGTGCGCGGCCGCAACCGACAAGGGGTTACCCGCATAGGTTCCACCCAAACCGCCGGGGTTTGGCGCGTCCATGATGGCGGTGCGACCCGACACCGCGGACAGCGTGGTGCCACCGCCCATGCTCTTGGCCATGGTCATCAGGTCGGGCGAGACGCCGAAGTGCTCCATGGCAAACATCTTGCCGGTGCGGCCGTAGCCGGTTTGGACTTCGTCGGCAATCAGCACGATACCGTGCTGGTCGCACAGAGCGCGTAGCCAATGCACTGCTTCGGCCTGAATGGGATTGAATCCACCTTCGCCTTGCACGGGTTCAAAAATGATCGCGGCCACGCGTGAAGGCTCAATGTCGCACTTGAACAGCTGTTCCATTGCCTTCTTGGTGTCCTGCAAGTCCGCGCAATGGCAAGGGAACGGCACGTGGTAAATCTCAGGTGCGAAAGGGCCGAAACCCGCTTTGTAAGGTTGGACTTTGCCGGTGAGCGCCACGGCAAACAGACTGCGCCCATGGAAGGCGCCGCCAAACGCAATGACGCCGCTGCGACCGGTGTAGGAGCGCGCAATCTTGACCGCGTTTTCGACCGCCTCAGCGCCTGTAGAAAACAGCGCTGTTTTGGTGGGCCCATCGATCGGCACCATGGCGTTGATACGCTCAGCCAAGGCGACGTACTCGGTGTAGGGCACCACCTGATAGCAACTGTGGGTAAAGCGCTGCAGTTGATCGGCAATAGCTGCTTGCACTTTGGGGTGCAAATGACCGGTATTGAGCACTGCAATGCCGCCCACGAAGTCAATAAAGCGGCGACCCTCGATATCCCACAGCTCGGCGTTCTTGGCGCGGTCAATGAAAAAGTCGCCCATCACTCCGACGCCGCGGGGCGTGGCGGCCAAGCGACGGGCATGCCACTCGGCATTGGTACCGGTCGCTGTCGCACTGGCAAGTGCCGAAGGTTTTAACGAAGCATTCATGTCAGGTTCTCCTATGGCGGAACTAAAAGTACAAAATGTGCGGCGATGCCGCGCGCAAAAAGCGAACGGGGCCGCGTTGCTGCAGGCCCCGTCTCGACCGTTGGCTTTAAATCTCCGCCTCGTTAAAAAGACAAGACCAGCGAGGTTGCAAAACCGGTCTTGCTCTTTTTGTAGGTCACGCCATCCGAATCAAGGAAGTTATAGCCGCTGGACTGGTCCACACGGTACTCTGTCTTCCACTGCGTATTGGCGTTGATCTGGTAGTTGGTTCCGAAGGTGAGGCGTGTCAGGTTTGCGCCAACGTTGGGGTCAATCGCGAGACCATCGGCATCGAGTTCAGGGCCAATGCCCAGGCCAGTAGCAACCGGATCACCGGGAAGGCTGGCACTCCCGCTTGAACCGTTGTACACATAGGTACCACCACCATTCTTGCGATTGCTGATGAAATCGGCGCGGGCCAACAGTTGCAGGCGGGGAACGACACGGTAGCTCACCAAACCGGAGACACCAGTCCATGCGGCATCCTCGCCGTTGGCAGCCGCGTTGCGCTGCATACCGGAGCTGAGTTGTCCGTTGAATGCCCAGTCACCGTGGGTATAGCCGCCGTCAATGGCCATGATGTCAAAGTTACGATTGACGGACCCGTGCGCCAGTGAGAGTCCCACGTAGGCAAACTCGTTGATGAACCAATCGCCCCGCGCCGCAAAGCCGAGTGTTTTGACCGCCTGGTTGGAGACCGCCGGGTTTGTGGCATCGGTGTCATTGCCCGAATCAATGTTGCCAACCACCCACTTCAAACCATACATGCCGTTGGCGAAGGTATGAGCCATACCGATGCCCGCATAAGAGGTGGGGCCCGCAAGATCAAACAATGCGTTGTGCGAAATCAACTGACTGCCCAAGAGCGGATTTGCGTTGGAAAACACAAATTCATAGCCCTGAAAGTCCGGAATTAATCCGCCAATAATGCGGTTTTCTTTGTTCACAGGAATGGAAATGGAGGCCTCATGCACGATGGACGTCGTGTTCCCTGGCAGCAGGCGCAAGGTCCAGTCAATGCCCTCTCCATCCTGGGATTCTTTGGTGATTTGAATCATGCCCATTTCATCCAGTCCGCTGCCCGATGTGGCGCTGAAGTTGTGGCTTCGGCCCAGGTCATCGTAGCTGAATGCCGCCTCAATCGTTCCATTGATTTTCAGGCCCTTGAAGCCAGATTTTTCCTGCTCGTCAGCGGCCAGATCTTGCTTTTGTTCCAAGCGATTGACCTGCTGAACCAGCTCGCTGCCACCCGCTTGGGTACCCATGGCTTCGACCTTTTGGGTCAGCATCTGCAACTGCGCTTTCAAAGTTTCAATTTCTTTTTTCAAGTCGGCCGCTGACTGCGCGTTGGCACTCATCCATGGCAAAGCACAGGCCATCGCCACTACCAAAATTTTTCGTTGAAAGCGCATTTCATACTCCTTTAATGCAATCGAAATCCAGACACAAATACAAACCGAACTAATCCGTTTTGCGATAAGCCGCAGCCATCTCCAACGCTCGTTTTTTCTCAGCCCGCGACATGAAGACGCTCGCGGCCAAAACACCGATACTCACCACCACCACCGTCAGCGTGGCCACCGTGTTGACGCTGGGGCTCAAGCCCAGGCGGGCACGGCTGAAAATAGTAATCGGCATGGTGGTGGAGCCTGGTCCGTTCAGGAACGCAGAGATGACCACGTCATCCAGCGACAGCGTAAACGTCAGCAACCAAGCAGAGGCTATCGCCTGGGAAATCAGGGGCAGCGTGACCAGAAAAAAAACCTGCAGCGGTCTGGCACCCAAATCCTGGGCTGCCTCCTCCAGCGAGGGGCTCATCTCTTGCAAACGCGACAGTACCACCACCGTGGCGTATGCCATGCCGAGCAAGGTGTGCCCCAGCCAAATGGTAGAAAAACCGCGCTCCGGAAAACCCAGCAGCCGTTGCACGGACACGAGCATCAACAGCAACGACAGTCCAATAATCACTTCCGGCATGACCAGCGGCGAATTCACCATTCCGGCAAACAGGGTGCGACCGGGGAAACGCTTGAACCGGTGCAGCGTTAACGCGGCCAGCGTGCCCAAGACCACCGATGAGCATCCGGTGGAAAACGCAATGCGCAGCGAGAGCTTGAAGCCGTCAATGATTTCCCGATCGTCCATCAATGCGGCATACCAGCGCAAGGAAAAACCGCCCCAGTTCGTCACCATGGGGCTGGCGTTGAAGCTGAACACAATCAACGCGACGATGGGCAGGTAAAGAAACACAAACACCGCAGCCATCCAGCCGTGCGATGTCAAGCGTCCCGCTTTGGAGATCATGGGCGACCTCCCGTGCTCTCAGCCTGGTATTTGTTGAAAAAAGCCAGTGGAATAATGATGAGCCCGACCATCACGACCGCCACACTTGCCGCCATGGGCCAGTCATTGTTACTGAAAAACTCGTCCCAGAGTACGTGACCAATCATCAGGGTTTCCGGGCCACCAAGCAGCTCAGGAATCACAAATTCACCCACACAAGGGATGAACACCAGCATGGACCCCGCGATGATGCCGCTCTTGGACAAGGGCACGGTGATGCGCCAAAACGCCTGCCAAGGGGTTGCACCCAAATCCAGTGCCGCCTCCAACAGGCGCAAATCCATCTTCACCAGATTGGCGTACAGGGGCAAGATCATGAAGGGCACGTAGGTGTAGACCATGCCCAGCACCAGTGAAAACGGCGTGTTCATCATCTTGACCGGCTCAGCAATCAGGCCCATCGCAAGTGCTGCATTGTTGAAAACCCCGTTATCGGCCAGCAACATCTTCCACGCATAGACGCGCAGCAAAAAGGAGGTCCAAAAAGGCAGCATGACCAACATCAGAAGCGCCGGCCGGCGGTCCGCGGGGCTGCGCGCCATGAAGTACGCAAACGGATAAGCAATACCAAGACACACCAAGGTGGTAATGGCGGCGATTTTGATAGAGCTCAGGTACGCATTGATGTACAAGGAATCCTGGGTGAGGCTGAAGTAGTTGCCAAACTTCAAGGTCATCACGACGACGTCATCGCGCAATGAGAAGACGTCCTTGAAAAACACCGTGTCCATCTCGGACAAGCTGATTTTGAAGACCACCAGAAATGGCAGCAGAAATACGGCCAGCAAGAACACCATCGGAATGGCGATCACCACATTGCGTCCCCACGCACCAGTGAGCTTGGTGTGTATTGATGTGACAGACAGTGTGGCGGTCGCCATGGCGATTACTGAGTCAAAACCACAACATCACTGCCGCACCACCAAACGTAAACCTGATCACCCCAAGTGAGCTGCGCCTCGCCATGTCGGGCAGCGTTGGTCAGCGTGACCTTGATGACGGTGTTGTTGTCCAATTTCACGTGGTAGGTCGTCAGACTGCCCAGGTAGGCCAAGTCATCAATCACACCTTGAACGATGTTGTATCCCACTTCAGCCAAAGAATCACGTTCCGTATCGGCAGGAAGCGACTTCTGAATCGACATTTTTTCCGGCCGTACCGCAACGCTGACGGCCATGCCTTCGGTTCCGGTAATGCCATGGCTCACGTAATGCTTGCACTCGGGCGACGCAATCGTCACATGGTCGGGCGCGTCAATTTCTACGGCGCCTTTGAAGATGTTGACGCTGCCAATGAAGTCCGCCACAAACAAGCAGTTGGGGGTTTCGTAAATATCGGCAGGCGCACCGATTTGCAAAATTTTGCCCTCGCTCATCACGCCAATGCGCGTGGCCATGGTCATGGCCTCTTCCTGGTCGTGCGTCACCATGACGCAGGTCACCCCCACCTGCTCAATGATGTCAACCAGTTCCAGTTGGGTACGCTGGCGCAATTTGGCGTCCAGTGCGCCCAAGGGTTCGTCCAGCAAGAGGAGCTTGGGCCGCTTGGCGAGACTGCGTGCCAGTGCCACGCGCTGCTGCTGTCCCCCCGAGAGTTGATGGGGCTTGCGTTTGGCGTATTGCTTGAGCTGCACCAAATCAAGCATTTGCCCCACCCGTTCGGCCACCTGGTCCTTGGGCATGCCATCGCGGTGCAAACCAAACGCAATGTTGTCCCACACCGTGAGGTGCGGAAACAAGGCATAGCTCTGGAACATCATGTTGATGGGGCGCTCGTACGGGGCCAAACCGACAATATCCTGACCAGCCAAAAGAATTTGCCCTGAGGTCGGCGTTTCAAAACCCGCCAGCATGCGCAAAAGCGTGGATTTTCCGCATCCGGACGAACCCAGCAAAGCGAAAATTTCGCCTTGCTGAATATCCAGAGACACCTCATCCACCGCGAACACATCGTCAAATTTCTTGACGATGCGGTTGATTTGCAAAAAGGGCTTAGCACCGGACTTTGCCGGTGTGGTGGCGTTGTTCAATGTGCTCACGCAGGGCCTATCAAAAGGGTGGTTTTATAAACCGGTCTTAAACGCCGTATGCGCACGGCTTTCCAAGCGGCGGATATCGTTGGTCAAGGCCTTGGGTGGGATCATGGTTGCCATTTCCGCCACACTGGGATAGGACGACGGATTGTTGGCGATTTCCGCGCTGATCAGTTTCTTTGAAGCCAAGTTGATGTTGGCGTACTTCACCTTGTTGGTGATGGCCGCCTGCACTTCCGGACGCATGATGTAGTTCATAAACAGGTGTGCATTCTTGGGATGCGCCGCATCTGCAGGAATCGCCATCATGTCAAAGAACAGAATTGCACCATCTTTGGGCACAAATGCCTTGATGTCCTGCCCGGTTTTTCCCTCAATGGCGCGGGCACGGGCGATGTTGATGTCGCCATTCCAACCCAGTGCCAGGCAAATTGAGCCACTGGCCATGTCGTTGATATAGCCCGACGAGCTGAACAAGGTGACATAAGGCCGGATAGACTTCAGCAAGGCTGAAGCCTCCTGGTAGTCACCCGGATTTTTGCTGAAGGGATCCTTGTGCAAGTAATGCAGCGCTGCAGGCAACACTTCGCTGCCCGCGTCCAAGGTGGACACGCCACAGCTCTTGAGTTTGCTGATGTATTTGGGGTTAAAAAAGAGTTCCCAAACATTGTCAGGCATAGGCTCGCTACCCAACGCGGCCTTCACCTTGGCGGTGTTGATGCCAATGGTGGTGTAGCCCCATAACCAGTTGACCAGATGCTGATTGCC
>CAIYRQ010000005.1 GCA_903928635.1 uncultured beta proteobacterium
TTGCTGGATTCTGACTTTGAAGGAGCGCAAACCCTTTTGAATCCTTATTTGGCGGCCAAGCCAGCGCCTGATATTCGCATGGGCTATGTGCGCAAATTGCTGGAGCTGCAGCGCTACGCTGAGGCGCTGTCGCAACTTGAATCACTCAATGCCGCCAAGCCGGACTATCCGGAAGCTTGGCTCATACGTGGTTCCATCGAACTGCAAAACCAGGCCGCCGCCAAAGCGGAGCAATCACTCAAGCGCTATCTGGCACTCATCCCAGCTTCCGAGACACGGGACGACACCAATGATGACGATGCACGCACCACTGGCCCAGGAGCCGTCCAAGCGTACCTGCTGCTTTCACAAATTGCCCAAAGAAACCAGGACCCTGCCCAGGCCTTGGCCTACCTGGCTCAAATCAACAGCCCGCAGGACACCGCCAAAATTCAGCTGCGGCGCGCCATGGTGCTGGCGCAGCAAGGGCGCTTGGAAGATGCCCGCGACTTGATCCGCCATCTTCCCGAAAAGGATCCCGAGGATGCGCGCAACAAGATCAACCTGGAATTGCAGTTGTTGCGCGACAACCACCAGGAGCAGGCGGCGTATGCCTTGCTCGCGCAGGCTCTGAAATCCTATGCTGGGGACCCGGATCTACGCTACGAACTGGCCATGTCGGCCGAAAAATTGGGGCATCCCGATGAAATGGAGCAAATCCTTCGCAACTTGATCGCCACCAAACCCGACTACCACGCCGCCTACAACGCACTGGGTTACTCCTTTGCGGAGCGCAATCTTCGACTGGACGAGGCGCGGGACCTGATCAAGAAAGCGCTCGAATTTGCGCCTGAAGACCCGTTCATCCTCGACAGCATGGCCTGGGTGGAGTTCCGCAGCGGCCACCTCGAAAAGGCTTTGGTCTTGCTGCAGCAAGCCTTCAAGGCCCGTCCGGACCCTGAAATCGCTGCGCACCTTGGAGAAGTACTTTGGGTCATGCAGCGGCCGGACCAAGCCAGTGCAGCGTGGAAAGAGGGGCTTGAGCTCAACCGCGAAAACGAGACCCTCAAATCCACCATCCTGCGGCTGCGCGGCAGTTTATGAAGCGGCGCGCTTGCGCATTACTGAGCGCCTGGCTGTTAGGGTGCTCCCTATTGCTCGCCGCCGGTTGCGCGAACGTCGAAACAGGTTCGGCGACCAGTCCGACCCAGCCGGTCTGGCAAGGCCGCTTGGCCGTGAAAGTCGACAGTTACCCCCCGCAGGCGTTTTCCGCCAATTTCGTTTTGCTCGGATCCGCAAGCCAGGGCACCCTGAGCCTGACCAGCATTCTGGGAACCAGCCTTGCCACGCTGCGCTGGGATGCGCAAAGCGCCACGCTGAAAACGCCGCAAGCGGACAGGCAATTTGCATCGGCCGACGACATGGTGGCCTACAGCGTCGGCACCCCATTGCCGATCGCGACGCTGTTTGGCTGGCTCCATGGAGATGCCACACCCGTGGAAGGCTGGCAGGTGGATTTACAGTCACTGGCCCAAGGGCGTATCAAGGCCTGGCGGCTGGCGCCCTACGCGGCGGCAGAAATCAAGATCATTCTCGAGCCTGGATAATTCACCAATGCAGGCGATCTACGATGTCAGTGCTCCGGCAAAGCTCAACCTCTTTTTACACGTCACCGGCCGGCGTGCGGATGGTTACCACCTGCTGCAATCGGTATTCATGCTCATTGATTGGTGTGACCAGCTCCATTTTGAAGTCCGCCACGACGGCGCGCTCAGCCGGGAAGATCTAACCTGGCCATTGCCCCAGGACGATCTGGTGTTGCGCGCAGCCCGCGCGCTGCAGCAGGCCAGCGGCTGCACACTGGGTGCACACATCGGTGTTGCCAAGTCCGTCCCGGCGCAGGCCGGCATGGGCGGCGGCTCTTCGGATGCGGCATCGACCTTGCTGGCGCTCAACCGGCTATGGAACTTGAAGCTGCCGCGCGAAAAACTCGCACACATCGGTCTGAGCCTGGGCGCAGATGTGCCCTTTTTCCTGGGGGGCGAAAACGCCTGGATCGAGGGTGTGGGCGAAAAAACGACACCGGTGGCGCTGCCGCCGGCCCGGTTTTTGATTGCCAAGCCGCCGGAGGGTTTAGAGACTGCTTTGATCTTTTCCGATCCTGCGCTTCAACGCAATACGGAACTTGCTATAATTTCTGGCTTCGCTTCAAACGTATATGGCTTCGGTCACAACGATTTGCAGCCTGTTGCCCAAACGCACTGCCCGGCGATTCGCCACACCATCGACTGGATGGCGACCAAAGGCTTGCAGGCGCGGATGACAGGCTCGGGAAGCGCGGTTTTTGCTCAGCTTGCGCATGCAGTGGATTGGCAAGACGCCCCCAAGGGCCTGCTGGTCAAAGAGTGCGGCAATTTAGAGCGTCACCCCCTGTGGGGATGGTGACAAAGGTTAACGGTGGGTAGCAGTTTGCTGCCAACCTGTGTAGGGGAATCGCCAAGTTGGTTAAGGCACTGGATTTTGATTCCAGCATGCGAAGGTTCGAATCCTTCTTCCCCTGCCAAATATTGTGAAAGGCCTGGCTGGTAAGGCATTTGCCGCCAAGCAGGCGCCAGCTCAAACCGTCAACCTCACTGGACCGCACCATGCAGGAACCCTACCACCCCGATTTCATGGTTTTCACCGGCAATGCCAACCCCGGCATGGCGGCGGACATTGCGCGGGACCTCGGTATCAGCCTGGGTGCCGCGACGGTAGGTCGATTCTCCGACGGTGAGGTCACCGTCGAGATCAATCAAAACGTTCGCGCACGCGACGTTTTTGTGGTTCAAAGCACCTGCGCCCCGACCAATGAAAATTTGATGGAACTGCTGATCATGGTGGACGCGCTCAAACGCGCATCGGCCGAACGCATCAGCGCTGTCATCCCCTATTTCGGCTATGCCCGCCAGGACCGCCGTCCGCGCTCCACCCGTGTGCCGATCACGGCCAAGGTGGTCGCCAATATGCTGCAAGCCGCCGGCGTGTCCCGCGTCTTGACCATGGATCTGCACGCGGACCAGATCCAGGGCTTTTTTGATATTCCCGTGGACAACATTTACGCGTCGCCCGTTCTGCTGGGCGACTTGCGCCAGAAGAACTACGACGACCTGATCGTCGTGTCGCCCGATGTGGGTGGCGTGGTGCGTGCCCGTGCGCTGGCCAAGCAGCTCAATTGCGATCTGGCCATCATTGACAAACGCCGCCCGCGCGCCAATGTGAGCGAAGTCATGCACGTGATCGGCGAAATCGAAGGCCGCAACTGCGTGATCATGGACGACATGATCGATACCGCAGGCACCTTGGTCAAAGCCGCAGAAGTCTTGAAGATGCGCGGCGCCAAGAAGGTCTACGCCTATTGCACCCACCCGATTTTTTCTGGCCCTGCCATCGAACGTATCTCGCAGGGCGATGCACTGGACGAAGTGGTGGTGACCAACACCATCCCATTGAGCGCAGCGGCTGCCCAATGCAAAAAAATTCGCCAACTCACTGTGGCCCCGCTGATCGCCGAGACGATTTTGCGCATTGCCAAGGGTGAGTCGGTCATGAGTTTGTTCTCGGACCAGGACAATTTGTTCTGATCGAGACAAAAAGCGGGCACCCCGCTGCTCTTTGAGCAGAAGGCGCCTTTGTTGAACCGGAGTCACACTGGTCGCGGTGGACTCTTTTTGGAGTAAGTTATGAAATTTGTCGCTTTTGAGCGCGCTGCGCAGGGTACGGGTGCGAGCCGCCGTCTCCGCATCACGGGTCGCACACCAGGCATCGTCTATGGTGGAACGGCCGAACCTTTGGCCATTGAACTGGACCACAACGCCCTGTGGCATGCCATCAAGAAAGAAGCGTTTCACGCCTCGATTCTGGACATGGAACTCAATGGCGTTGAAAGCAAAGTGCTGCTGCGCAATGTGCAAATGCACCCCTTCAAGCAGTTGATTCTGCACATCGATTTCCAGCGCGTGGACGCCAACACCACGCTGCACATGAAAGTGCCGTTGCACTTCAACGGCGAAGAAAATTCTCCTGCATTCAAAGTGGACGCCTGCCTGATCACCCACGTGGTGACTGAGCTTGAAGTCGCCTGCCTGCCCGCCGATCTGCCCGAGTTCATTGCTGTGGACTTGAGCGAGCTGAAAAAGGGCACCTCCTTGCACGCCAAGGATTTGACCTTGCCCAAGGGCGTCAAAGCCGTCATCCGCGGCCGCGAAAACCCCGTCATCGTGTCGGTGGTGGCGCCTGTGGCCGAAGTGGTGGAAGCACCTGCAGCCGCTGCAGCACCTGCCAAAGGCAAAGGCAAGAAATAAGCCCTGCGCTTTTTCTTGTAAACGGCCCACCTCGGTGGGCCGTTTTACTTTGTAACAATCCACATTGCATCCACCCTATTTTTTATCGCCATGATCAAGCTTTTGGTCGGCCTGGGAAACCCGGGCCCCGAATACGACGCCACCCGGCACAACGCTGGGTTCTGGTTTGTCGATGGCGCTGCACGTGCGCTCAAAGCCTCATTGGCCATGGACAAGAGCTACCAGGGTCTGGTCGCCCGCACAGCGTTTCAGGGGCAAGCGGTGTGGTTGCTGGAGCCGCAAACCTTTATGAACCTGTCGGGCAAATCGGTAGGCGCATTGGCACGGTTTTTCAAGATCAATCCAGACGAAGTGCTGGTGGTGCACGACGAACTGGACCTACCGCCCGGTGAGGCCAAGCTCAAATTTGGTGGTGGACACGCCGGGCACAACGGCCTGCGCGACATTCACGCCCAACTCGGAACCGGCGACTATTGGCGCTTGCGCCTTGGCATCGGACACCCCGGCATCAAAACCGAAGTGGCCAACTGGGTGTTGAAAAAGCCACCGCTGGACCACCGAATTGCGATCGACCAGTGCATAGACCGTGGGCTAACCGCCTTGCCATCGTTGCTGGCAGGCGACATGAGCAAGGCCATGCTGCAAATTCACACGAGCAAGCCACCCCGACCTAAACTACCCAAACCGGACCAACCCAGTGCGCCTGTGCAAGCTCTGCCAGCGCCCTGATGCAAGCGATCAAAGAGTCGACGTCCAATTTATTCAGGGAGAAAACCATGACTGTGATGCCTCTCGCCCATTGGGCAATCGCGATAAGCCTATGCAGCGCCAGCGCTCTGGGTCTGGCGCAAAGCCAAACTGTTTACCGCTGTGGCGCCATTTACAGCGATATGCCATGCCCGCAGTCGGTCACCATATCCAGCAGCGATGCCCGAAGCGGCGTACAAAAAGCACAAACCGACGAGGCAACCGCGCGAACCGCCAAACTGGCAGATCAAATGGAAAAAACCCGCAAATCTGACGAAGCCGCGGCACAGCGCATGGCCCAAATGCAAGCCCAGGCACAGGCTGTCAAAGCCAAAGTCAAAGCCAGTGCGCCTGACAAAGACCACAAGCCGGCCCATAAGCAAAAGGAGCCAACGGCTTTCAAGGCCATCACGAATCTACCGCTTAAACATCCCAAGAAGACTGCAGCGCAGTCACCCAAAAGCGAGCCAAGTGGCAGCCCCAAGCAGGAGCTGCAGCCAAAGCCCTGAGCTAAGCGGTCGTACCGGCTTGCAGTCGCCGGTATTTTTGCCAGAGGGTTTCCCGGTCTTCGACGAAAGCCGGGTTGATGGGAATGCAGGCCACGGGGCATACCTGCACACACTGCGGCTCGTCAAAATGGCCCACGCACTCGGTGCATTTGTGTGGGTCGATTTCGTAGATCTCGATACCCATCGATATCGCGTCGTTCGGGCACTCGGGCTCGCAGACGTCGCAGTTGATGCACTCGTCGGTAATCAACAAGGCCATCGCTTTTCCTTCAAGCCGCTGCCTGCAATTTAGCGCGCAGACGCGCCAGGACCGCAGGCGGCACAAATTGCGCGACATCGCCCTTCAAGGTGGCAATTTCGCGTACCAAGGTGCTGGAAATAGGTGCGTAGCGCGCGTCCGCCGTCAAGAACACCGACTCAATCGAAGGCAGCAGCAGCCGGTTCATGCCCGCGAGCTGCGCTTCAAAGTCAAAGTCGGTCACAGAACGCAGGCCCCGCACCATGGCGCAAGCCCCTTGGCTGCGGGCAAACTCGGTCACCAGCCCGGTAAACGGCAGCACCTTCACATGCGCCCAGGGCTGCACCACTTCGCTAACCGTGGCCAGACGCTCTTCCAACGTGAACATGGTTTTTTTGTGGTGGGCCGCGGCGACCGCCACGATGACCGTGCCAAACAGCTGTGCGCTGCGGGCAATCAAGTCCAAGTGCCCCAAGGTGATGGGGTCAAAGGTGCCGGGGTAGACGGCAATGGTGGACGCAGGGGCGTGGGCCATATTCAAACTCCCGGGGAGGTTTCGATGGGGGAAGCAGAATCTACCGCAGCCAGCTCTTCTGGCGAGGCAAGACGCAACAAGTGGGCATGCACCGCACCCGCCTTGAGGTGCCGATGCGCGGTCAATCCCAAGGCGGTCAACTGGCTTTCGGTCCAGGCCACTGGAGCCTCCAGGTAGATCCAGCCCTGGGGCGACACGGCGCGCGCAGCGGCCTTCAAAGCGGGCTCCCACAAGGCTGTGTCAAACGGAGGGTCGAGAAACACCAACTGCATGCTGCCGGGTGCTGCCTGGCGCAAGGTGGATACACCATCGCCGCGCTGCACTTGTACCTGGTGGGCGGAGAGTTGGGACTGCGTACGCTTAAGTTGCTCGATCAGCGCGCTGTCTTGCTCGACCAACACCACTTCTTTCGCGCCGCGTGACGCGGCCTCAAAGCCTAGCGCACCGGTACCGGCGAACACATCGATGCAGCGCATGCCGGTCAGGTCCTGGCCCAGCCAATTGAACAGGGTTTCTCGCACGCGGTCCGGTGTGGGGCGCAGGCCGGGTTTATCGGTGACTTTGAGTTTGGTGCGCTTCCACAGTCCACCAATGATGCGGATCTCGTGGCTGCGCTGCACCTGGGGGCCGTGCTTGTGCACGGGCGTGCGGGGTTTGTTCGGTTTCATGCCTCTATTGTCGCGTGTGCGCAAACCCCTGGAGATTGCGCGGTTGGCCTCATTTACACCGCGGGGTTGGCCGGATATTCAGGGTCGAGAAACAAAGAGCCTGAAATACCTTCGGCCGCAAAGGCTTTGCGCACGGCGGGGCGCGCATCCAACGTTTGCAACAAGGCGCTCAGTCGAGGCAGCGCTTGAACAGCAGAGGTGGGTATTGCGTCGCCACGGGGATAGAGTTGGAGCCAGCGCACGCACGCAGCCAGGTACACATCACACACACTGAGTTCTGCGCCCATCAGCCATGGTCCGTCATGACGCGCTATTTCAGCGTCCAACAGCGCGAGCTGCGCCATGACACGAGCACGCAAGCGCATGCGCAAAGCGGCAATGCTTTCACTGCTGTCGGCATAGCGCTCGGTATAAAAGGCGATGCGCAAATCCGCATGCAGCGTGTTGGACAAAAAGAACAGCCACTTCAACAAGCGACCTCTCGCGCGCGGATCCAAGGGCTTGAGTGTGCTGTGCTGATCGGCCAAATGGAGCAGTATTGCGGCTGTCTCAAACAGGGGTTCGTCCTGCGCCGGGTCCACCAACACGGGCAACAGGCCTTGGGGATTGAATTTCAAAAATGCCGGACTGCGCTGCGCGTTCGCGCGTCGGTCAACGACAAGCGCCTCGTAATCCGCCCCGATTTCCTCGAGCGCCATGCGCACGATGATGTTGGCGCTGTCAGGGGAATAGAACAAGGTGTATGCCATGGCCATCCTCAGAGCTTGCGCATCACCACCAACCCCTTGAGGTACTCGCCTTCCGGGAAGCTGATGGTCATCGGGTGGTCCGGCGCACCACCCATGCGCTCGGTAATGAAACCGTCGACACCCGCGTCGGCACCGGCGGAAGCCACAATTTTGTGGAACAAATCCGCGCTGATGCCGCCGGAGCAGGAGTAGGTGAACAGCACGCCGCCTGGCTCCAGAATTTTGAAGGCCAGGCGGTTGATGTCTTTGTAGGCACGCGCCGCACGCTCGGCGTGGGCCACCGTGGGGGCGTATTTGGGCGGATCGAGCACGATGGCGTCGAAGGTTTGCCCAGACTGGGCGAACTGGCGCAAAGACGCATTGACATCGGCATCCATGAAACTGGCGCGCTCTGGCGCAAAGCCGTTCAACGCCACATTGGCCGCCGCCTGCACCAGCGCAGGGCCGGACGAATCAATGGAGGTGACATGCGCGGCACCCCCGGAGAGCGCCGCGACCGTGAAGCCTCCTGTGTAGCAAAAGCAGTTGAGCACCCGTTGAAACTGCAGGCGCCGCGCATGGTCGGCAAACTTCTTGCGGCTGTCGCGCTGATCTAGGTAAAAGCCTGTCTTGTGCCCATGCGCAATGTCCAGCGCCAACTGCCAGTCATGTTCTCGCAACACCAGGTCGGTGGCACCGCTGCCACGCAGCCAGCCGGTGGACTCGGGCAGGCCCTCCAGACCCCGGCTGCTGGCATCAGAACGCTCATACAGTTTTTCCAGGCCAGTGTGCTGCAGCAGGGCATCGGCAATCACCGCCTTCCAACGCTCGACGCCCGCCGAGGTGAACTGCGCCACCAGCGTATCGCCATAGCGGTCCACGATCAGACCCGGCAGGCCGTCGGATTCACCGTGCACCAGGCGCATGCCGTCGCTGAGCACTTCCAAGCGGGTGCGGGCTTGGATGGCGCTTGCCACCGCACGGCTAAAAAACGCCGCGTCAATGCGCTCAGTCTCCACAAAACTCCAGACCCGGGCCCGGATTTTGGAACTGGGACTGAAGGCAGCCCACCCCAGGAATTGGCCTTCATGGCCCTCGACCCGCACCGTCTCGCCGCTGTCGGCACCACCGCGCTCAATGGCAGATTCAAAAATCCAGGGATGGCGGCGCTGCAAGGAGCGCTCTTTGCCGGCACGAAGGCGAATGGTTTTCATGTTGCCATTGTCGCCGCACCCATGCGCGAACGGGCGTTCAAAGCTGGTTACTATGTGCCGCCGCCCGCGAGGGCATTTACGGAGACAAACCATGTTCAGCCACATCATGTTGGGCGTCAGCGACCTGACGCGTTCCAAGACCTTTTACGACGCCATCCTCGCCACCGTGGGCATCGGTCCTGGCGTGGCCAACAACAACCGCTTTTTCTACCGCAGCGCCACGGGCGTGTTTGCGATTTCCACCCCCATCAATGGCGAACCCGCAAGCCACGGCAACGGCAGCACCACCGGCTTTGCCATGCAGTCGCCCGAACAGTGTGATGCCTTCCATGCCGCAGGCGTGGCCAACGGCGGCACGACGTGCGAAGACCCACCCGGTTACCGCGAAGGCCCCACTGGCAAGCTGTACCTGGCCTACCTGCGCGACCCCGACGGCAACAAGATTTGCGGCCTGTACCGCGTGCCCAAAACAGCTTGACCGGCCGCTACGACTTTTTGGACTTGGCCCGGGGATGGGCCGCGTCATAGGCCTTGGCCAGGTGCTGAAAGTCCAGCCGCGTGTAGACCTGTGTGGTGCTGATATTGGCGTGACCCAGCAGTTCCTGCACGCCGCGCAGATCGCTGCTGGACTGCAGCACATGGCTGGCAAAGGAATGGCGAAGCATGTGGGGATGCACCGGCGTGGCCATACCTGCTTGCAAGCTGCGCCGCTGCAGGCGTTGCCATACGGACTGGGCCGTCAAGCGGGTGCCATGGCGCCCTTGAAAAAGGGCCGCCGATGCATCCGAACTTGGGGTTTGACCACTATCGCCGCGCAGCGCCAGCCAGCGCCCCAGCGCGCGCAATGCGGTAGCTCCAATCGGCACGCTGCGCCGTTTGGAGCCTTTGCCCAGCACATGGGCCTCGGCCGCTTGCAAATCTATCCAGCCCTTGGCCTGCGGACTGGCCACCACATCCAGCCCCACCAGCTCGCCGACGCGCAAACCGCTACCGTAAAGCAGCTCGACCATGGCCGCGTCGCGGGCTTCGAGCCAGGCGTCGTCGTCGCTCTGAAAATCTGCAAACTGCACCGCGTCGTCCACGCCCAGTGCTTTGGGCAGAGGTTTGGGCGCTTTGGGCGAACGCACGTCTTGCACCGGATTGCTGGCCACAAGGCCCTGCCGTCCCAGCCAGGCGTAAAAACCGCGCCAGCCGCTCAGAATGAGTGCAATGCCCCGACCGCTGCGCCCGCCACTGTGCATGGTGGCCACCCAGCGGCGGATGTGGTGGTTTTTGACATCGGTCAGCGTCAAAGCCTTGCCTGTGGCAGAACCAACAGCGCTGGCAAACGCGCTTAGCTTGGACAGATCCAGCGCATAGAGCTCCACCGTGCGCGATGCGAGGCGCTTCTCGACCCGCACATGCTCCAGATAAGCCTCTATCAGCGCGCTATCGGTGTCCACAGCAACAGTGGCGCGGGTCGGCTCAAAAAATTCAGCGCAGGCGGCTCAGCGCGGCGCTGGCCACTTCGCCGATGCGCGCCAAGAAATCGGTGCCCATGCCGCCGTGGAAACGCTGCGCGTCCATGGACGCCAGCACCAACATGCCAAAGGCGGGTGCGGTGCTTCCCGCCTCGCCGCTGCGAAGGGGAATCAGCGCCACAGAGCTTGCGGCCTCGGGTTTGTCCAGCCAAGCGGCCACTTCAAAGCCGGTGTTCAGTCCACAAAAAGGTTCGGTCAACGACGATGCGAACAACTTGGCCTCGTCGGTCACGCCTTGCACAAAAGGTGCGTCTGCGTAGTCGCTGGACAGACCCCACAGGCGCACGCTCACCTGGGGCACAGAAAACTGGTCTTTGATGTCTTGCGCAATCAAGGCTGGCAGCGTTTGGGCTTGCGGCACCAGCAACAGGCCCCGTGCCCAGCGCAAGATCTTGTCGGACAGCAGGACGTTGTCGTTGCCATGGCGGATCATGTCCATGATGCGCACTTCCAGCAGTTTGATTTTTTCGCGCAGCATTTCAGCCTGGCGCTCCTGCAGGCTCACGGCGCGGTTGCTGTGCGGGCTGGTCAACTGCACGGCGGCCAGCAATTCCGAGTGGCGTAAGAAGAAGTCTGGCGTATTGGCCAGGTAATTGGCAATATCGTCTTCGGTAATCGGGTTGTTCAATGACTGGTCGGTGAGCTGGGTCATGGTCGTTGCTTTGTAATGAAATAAGAGATGAAGTTAAAGCTGGGCGGGGATGTCAATTTCTCCCCGGAAAACCGTCACGGCCGGGCCGGTCATCAGCACGGGTGCGTCACCCCCGGCCCAGGAAATGGTGAGGACGCCGCCGCGCGTGTGCACATCCACCGTCGCATCGAGCAAGCCCCAACGGATACCGGCCACCACGGCGGCACAGGCACCGCTGCCGCAGGCCAGGGTTTCGCCCACGCCACGCTCGTACACGCGCAAGTGAATGTGGCCCCGGTCGACAATTTGCATGTAACCGGCGTTGACATGGCGGACAAAGCGGGGGTGCTGCTGAACCAAGGGGCCTTGCGTCTCAACCGGCGCGAGCTCCACATCCGCCACCCGCTGCACGGCGTGCGGATTACCCATGGAGACCGGAGCGATCCAGGCGGTGACACCCGTGTCACCCAAGGCCAGCGGCCAGCTTTGCCAGTTGCCATCGGCTTGGGGTACCAGGCCTTGGGTGTCAAAGGGCAGCTGTTCGGCATCAAACACCGGAGCGCCCATGTCCACCGTGACGCGGCCGTCGGGCGTGAGTTCGGGTTCGATCACGCCTTTCATGGTCTTCACGCGCAAGCGGCTTTTGCTGCTCAGGCCGCGCTCGTGCACAAACTGGGCAAAACAGCGTGCGCCATTGCCACACTGCTCCACCTCCGCGCCATCGGCGTTGTGGATGATGTATTCGAAGTCAATGCCGGGCCCTGGGGACGGGCGTACCGTCAGTATCTGATCGGCGCCCACGCCAAAGTGGCGGTCGCCCAAAAAGCGGTAATGCGCGGCGGTGAGCCCCAGGGAGCCGCCGGTTTCGTCCAGCACGACAAAGTCGTTGCCAGCACCTTGCATTTTGGTAAACGGGATTCGCATAGGCCTGATTATCAATCGACCCGCCTTTTGCCTGCAAAATGGCCGCATGCCCCGATTGACCCAAATTATTGACTCCTCCGCCGGGCCTCTGCCCTCGCCTGCCGAATGGCAAAGCCATACGCCTGTTGCGCTGCTGCGCAATGTGCTGCGCCTGACCGCCCCCAACCCCGGTTTCATGACCGGCCCTGGCACCAACAGCTACCTGGTGGGCGACCCGGACACCGGCTTTATCGCCATCGATCCGGGCCCGGCAGACGCCGACCACGTGGCGCGCCTGTGGGCCGCCGCCACCCATGCGGATGGCCGTGGTGGCAACCTGAAAATGATCGTCTGCACCCACTCGCACCCCGACCACTCGCCTGGCGCCAAACCTCTGCAAGCCTTGTGCAAGCAGGCGGGTGTGGCGGTGGCGGTGTGGGGCTTGGCGTCTGCGCCCACCGCACGTGCCAACAGCCAGTTTGTGCCCGACGTCACATTGGCGCACGGCCAGCGCCTGACGCTGTCACCAAGCACGGAGGGTGCCTCCTGCCACACGCTGCTGGCGATCCACACGCCGGGCCACGCGGCCAACCATGTGTGCCTGCTGCTCGAAGAAGACGGTTTGCTCTTTACCGGCGACCACATCCTCAACGGCAGCACCACGGTGATTGACCCGCCAGACGGCAATATGGGGCACTACCTGGACTCGCTGGACTTGCTGCACCAAAAATGCACCGACTACGGCGTGGAATTCATCCTTCCTGCCCACGGCCATCCCCTGCCCAACGCGCTGGGTGCGATCACCCACCTCAAGGCCCACCGCCTGAACCGCGAGGCCAAGATCGCCGCCGTCATGCAGGCGAACCCCAATGGCGACCCCGACCAATGGCTGCCGCTGGCCTATGACGATGTGGACCCCCGCCTGTGGCCGGTGGCCAAGCGCTCGCTCTTGGCCCATGTGGAACACCTTCAATGGCTGCAGTCAAACGGGGGGCGCACTTGAGCCGCCCGCAGGCAGGAGCGCCCGAAGGTGAACGCCTGGCAAAACGGGTAGCGCAATTGCTGGGCTGCTCGCGCAGCGAGGCAGAGCAATACATCGAAGGCGGCTTTGTGCGCGTGGACGGCGTGGTGGTCGAAGACCCGCCTTTCCGCGTGCAACAGCAAGCGGTGACCGTGGACCCTGAGGCGAGCCTGCTCAACCTCAGCGCCATCACCTTGGTGCTGAACAAGCCCCCCGGCTGGTTGGACGGCGTGCTGGAAGCACCGATTCCCAGCCCCCACTACAAAGGCAAAAAGCCCAAGGTGCACACGGCACGTGAGCTGCTAACTCCCGCCCACCGAAGCCCGCAAGATGCCAACGACACCCGCGTTCTCAAGCGCCATTTCACCGGCTTGGAAGCGAGCGTGGCGCTGGAAACAGGCGCCAGCGGCCTGGTGGTGTTTGCCCAGGACTGGCGTACGCAGCGCAAGCTGACCGAGGACATGGCCGTCATGGAGCACGAGCTGATTGCAGAGGTGCAAGGCGAAGTCACACCGGAGGCGCTGTTGCCGATAGAACGGGCGCTGCGCGACCCGCGCCACAACTTGCCGCACACCAAAGTGAGCGTCAGTAGTTCGGGGCCGCAGGGCAGCAAACTGCGTATCGCGGTCAAAGGTGCGCACCCCGGTTTGGCTGCTTACCTCTGCGACCTCGCCGGATTCACCCTGGTCGGCCTGCGCCGCATTCGCTTAGGGCGCGTCGGTCTGGGCGAGGTAGCCCCAGGCCAGTGGCGCTACCTGGACGCGCACGAACGTTTTTAAGGGCGCTTTTATCCGTAGGTGACCGGCAAGTCGGTCGCACTGCTGACGGTAACGGTCTTGCCTACGGTGGGGGTGTAGGTTGTCGATGCAATCGTGTCCACGAACACATATTCACCTTTAATCGATGCCGCCGTCGCAGTCATCAACAGGTAGCCGCGGCGAATCGTGTCAGCGTAATTCAGGTCGTCTACCAGACCCAAGCCGGTTCCATAGGTGCCGGGTGCCACTGCTGTACCGTCCAAAGAACTTGCGAGACCGCCCAAGCCTGCGCTTTCAAATCCAGGAGAGGTAACAGACGTTCCGGCGAATTCAACGCCGACTTTCACACCAGCAAGTGTCGTCAAATTGGCAAACCAGGCATTGTGCGAGTCGCCAGAGAGAGTCACCAGTTTTTTCCCCTGCCCGCGGATGGTTTGGAGAATGGTTTCCCGCTGAATTGGGTAACCGTCCCATGAGTCCAGGTTGTAGGGCAGGCGCGGATTGATCGAGGTGTTCAACAGTCCAAGCTGTGTTGGGGTGCGATAGGAGGCAGGCGTCGCCTTGGCGGTTAAGTAATCCGAGATTGCTGTTTGTACTGCCAGCAGATTGGCAGGCGTAGGATTGGCGGAGGCAACCGCATTGGCCTGGAGCACAGTCGCGGGAAACCACATGCGGGCCATGATGTCTTGATTGCCCATGATCTGCCAGGTGGCAGTGGAAGCAGCCATGCCGTTGGTGAGCCAGGCCTGCTGTGTGGTGCTCATCATCAGATGGGTCGCGTCGGTACCACTGGTCAGTGCAGTGGCATAGCGTGTAATACCTCCATCCGCATCGCCATAGGCGTCGTACTGTTTGGCGCGTCCTTCAATGCGGGTGTCCACCATATGCAAAGTGAATATGTTGCCGAAGTCAAAACGACGGTAAATCTTCAACAAATTAGCGGCATCGGGAAGGCGGATAGGCATCCACTCGTTGTAGACCTGCGCCGCGTTGGCCTTGCGTACTGCCCAGGGGCCCTGGGTGGCACTGTTGTGGTTCTCTGCGCCGTCCAGCCACGAGTTATTGGCAAACTCATGGTCATCCCAGACGGTGATCCAGGGCATCGCAGCATGCAATGCTTTGAGGTTGGGGTCCGAACGGTACTTGGCATAGCGTGTACGGTAGTCGTCAAGCGTCACGATTTCATTAGCCGGTGCCGTCACACGGCTCAGTGCGACCGCACTGCCATTGCCAAACTTGGCGGGGTCGGAACCATATTCGTAAATGTAGTCACCCAAATGCACCGCGTACTGCGCACCGGAACGCACAGCTGCGTCGTAGGCATTGAAGAATCCAGCTGAGTACAAGGTACACGAAAACACTGCGAATTTCACGCTTGTCACGTCCACTGCAGGGAGAGTGCGCGTCACGCCAACCGGCGAAACCCAGCTCCCCGATTTGAAGCGAAAGTAATAGTTGCTACCGGCTGTGAGTCCCGTGGCGTCAGCCTTTGCAGTGAAGCCGGTGCTTTCCCTCGCGGTAACTGTGCCAGTACTAACAACATTGGTGAAGCTGGCGTCGGTAGCGACTTGATAGATGAGCGAGACATCCGTCGCGAAACCGTCGTACTTGGCATGGGTCCAAAGTATGACCCTGTCCGTCAACGGGTCACCGCTGGCGACGCCGTAGTTGAACTGCACCATGACGCCATCACCACCACCGCAAGCCGACAGAGCGGAACCCGCCGCCAATGCACCCGAAACCGAGGCAAGTTTGATGATGAATTCGCGACGGTTGTTCACGGGGGTCATGGTGGAAGTCTCACTTTGGTAAAAAACCAAATTTAGACAGACAGCATGTCCTTAGCGTGAATTATTTGTGAAATTTGAAACTTTCCGGGTCTTAGCAGCACCTTGCGCTGTGAGCTTGGGCATGTAGGTCAGGCCGGATGCACCACCACCAGCCAGGCACTGACCACGGTTTTGCCTGCATTGCGAATCGCGTGGGGGCGATCGGCGGCGTAGCGGGCGGTCTCACCCGGTTTGAGGCGCTGGGTTTCCTGGCCTGTTGAGACGTCCAGGGTTCCGGACTGCACCGTGAGGTGCTCTCGGGTGCCGTCTTCGTGCGGTGTGGACTCGAGGGCGCCGCCAGGCTGCACGGTCAGCGAGTACCACTCAAACTGCCCAGCCAGTTCAATCGGGCCCAGGATGCGCAACTCGCACAGGCCGTCGGGGCTGCGCAGCGAAGGCGCGGCATGCGCCGGCACAAAACCCATGGCCGGCTCCGTCGCCGCAGGTGCACCGCCCAGCAATTCGGCCAATGGCACGCCCAAGGCATTGGCGAGGCGCCAGACCACGGCTACCGTGGGGTTGGCCTGCGAACGCTCAATTTGCGACAGCATGGATTTGGAGACACCGGCCATGCGCGAGAGCTCGTCGAGCGACAAAGCGCGGCTCTGGCGCAGTGCCGCCAGCGTGGCACCCACGCGGGGTGGCTCGGCGACCGGGGCTGCGCGGGGGGTAGCAGTTTTAGGCGAAGCAGAACGTGTAGCCACAAAATTTCCCTTATAACGGTCAATGTTCGATATACTGAACAAATCAGTATTTGGTGCACAAACGAATAGTTCCATTGTGCCGCAGCTTTTTAACGAGGTCGCCATGACACACACATCTACCGATTCAGCGTCCAGCACAGACTTTTATTCGCACATTGCCAGCGAACTGGCATTCATCCGGTCGGAAGACCTGTACAAGGTGGAGCGCATCATCACCGGCCCGCAGAGTGCACACATCCCCACCCGCACTGCTGATGGCGGCCAACGCGAGGTGCTCAATTTGTGCGCCAACAACTACCTGGGCCTGTCCTCGCACCCGGCGGTGGTGGAAGCGGCGCACCACACGCTGCGCAGCCATGGCTACGGCCTGAGCTCGGTGCGCTTTATTTGCGGCACCCAAGACCTGCACAAAACACTGGAGGCACGGCTCTCCAAGTTTTTGGGTACGGAGGACACCATCCTCTACGCCGCCGCGTTTGACGCCAACGGCGGCTTGTTCGAGCCCCTGCTGGGCGAGCAAGATGCCGTCATCAGCGACGAGCTCAACCACGCGTCCATCATCGACGGCATACGCCTGTGCAAAGCCAAGCGCTACCGCTACAAGAACAACGACATGGCCGACCTGGAGCGCTGTCTGGCGCAGGCCCGGGCCGACGGGGTGCGTTTCACGCTGGTGTTCACCGATGGCGTGTTTTCGATGGACGGCACGGTGGCCAAGTTGGATGAGATCCGCACACTGTGTGACACCTACGGCGCCTTGATGGGCGTGGACGAGTGCCACGCCACCGGCTTTGTCGGCGCCACCGGCCGCGGCACACCGGAGTACCGGGGCGTGTGGGGCAAGGTGGACATCATTACCGGCACGCTGGGCAAAGCGCTGGGCGGTGCATCGGGTGGCTTTACCAGTGGGCGGCGCGAAGTGATTGAGCTGCTGCGCCAACGCTCTCGCCCCTATCTTTTTTCAAACACCTTGGCGCCCATGATTGTGGGCGCGTCGATCGCCGTGCTCGACCTATTGGAAGGCTCCAACACCTTGCGCGAACAACTGGCCGACAACACGGCTTACTTCCGCCAAGCCATGGCCGACGCTGGCTTTGCCATTGCACCGGGTGACCACCCCATCGTGCCCATCATGGTTTTTGAGGCGCAACTGGCGCAGCGCTTGGCGGCGCGCATGCTGGAGCTGGGTGTCTATGTGGTGGGCTTCTTTTTCCCGGTCGTGCCCCAAGGCAAGGCGCGTATTCGCGTGCAAATGAGTGCAGCCCACAGCCGTGCCGATTTGGAGTTTGCCGTGGCGGCCTTCACCCAGGCGGGACGCGAAATTGGTTTGATTGCCTGAGGATCGCACCATGAGCACCCCTTGCATTTTGATCATCGGCGCCAACGGCCAAATCGGCACCGACCTGGTGGAAGCACTCGCACTGCGCCATGGTGCGCAGTCTGTTGTCTCCAGCGACCTCTCGCCTCAAGCACCTGCGCAGACGCGATTGTTGGGTGTGCGCCATGTGGTGCTGGATGCCACGGATGCCGACGCACTGCGCGCCGTGGTGGAGCGCTTTGCGGTCACCCAGGTGTATTTGCTTGCGGCGGCACTTTCGGCCCGCGGTGAGCAACACCCCATGTGGGCTTGGGACTTGAACATGAAAAGCCTCTTAAACGTGCTGGAGCTCGCACGCAGCCACGCGCTGCGGGTGTTCTGGCCCAGTTCGATTGCCGCTTTCGGCCCCAGCAGCCCCAAGGTGCTCACGCCCCAGGCCACCGTGATGGATCCCAGCAGTGTGTACGGCATCTCCAAACTCGCGGGCGAAGGCTGGTGCGCCTGGTACCACCGCAACCATGGTGTGGATGTGCGCAGCTTGCGCTACCCCGGCCTCATCAGCTGGAAAACCCCACCCGGCGGCGGCACCACGGATTACGCGGTCGAAATTTTTCATGCCGCGCTTCAGACCGGGCACTACACCAGCTTCCTGGCCGCCGATACCGCCCTGCCCATGATGTACATGCCCGACGCGATACGCGCCACCTTGGAACTGATGGATGCGCCCAGCGAATGCATTCGCCAGCGCGGGGCCTACAACCTGGCGGGTGTGAGCTTTACCCCGGCACACATTGCACGCTCCATCGCGCAACAGCTGCCCGGCTTTCGTATCGACTACGCGCCGGACTACCGCCAAGCCATTGCCAACAGCTGGCCGCAATCCATCGACGACAGCGAAGCCCGCAAAGATTGGGGCTGGACTGCGCAGTTCGATTTGGATGCCTTGGTGCACGACATGCTGGAGCATCTGCGTCCGATGCTGGCCGCCGACCCGCGTCTGGCGGCCTGATGCCTCAGACCTGACACCCGGGCCTGGGGCATTGAATAAAGTGTGAAGCCCACCGTTACGCCGGATTCTGTGCATGCCGGGTTGCCCCGGCATGTGACCACCATTAATCTGGGCCCTTGGTCACCCAAGAGCTCGGTGCTACCTACCCGCCAACACCGGGGGTCCCGGTCAGGACGCTGCGGCGAACCGCAGCGCTTTGCGCTGGCCTACTTGGTATTGCTGCGCGTAGAGATTGCCCGTTTCACCCGCTGCGGGTTGCCCCGCCGCGACTCGTCTCTGTTGCTCTGATCCTCACCTTATGCCGCGCCCTTGCGGGCGCGGGTTTCAGTGGACAGCCGTTAGCTGCTACGCTGCCCTGTGCAGTCCGGACGTTCCTCCAGTGCCTGGTTTCCCAGATTGCACCAGCGGTGGTCTGGTGGGCTTCACTCCCCGATTATCGGCGCAGCGCATATCCATATAACCCTGCCAAGCCAAAACTGGCTCACAATGCGGCCGCAACGTTCCCTCACCCCCCACTGGAGACACCACCATGAGAGCCGACAACATCCTGCAAACCATTGGCAACACCCCGCATGTACGCATCAACCGCCTGTTTGGCGCGGGTGCCAATGTCTGGATTAAGTCGGAACGCAGCAACCCCGGCGGCTCGATCAAAGACCGCATTGCCCTGGCCATGGTGGAAGACGCGGAAAAAAGCGGTGTCCTGAAACCCGGCGCCACCATCATCGAGCCCACTTCCGGCAACACCGGCGTCGGCCTGGCCATGGTGGCCTCAGTCAAAGGCTACAAGCTGATCTTGGTGATGCCCGACAGCATGTCGGTGGAGCGCCGCCGCCTGATGCTGGCCTACGGCGCCAAGTTTGACCTGACGCCTCGCGCCCTGGGCATGAAGGGCGCGATTGCCCGCGCCCAGGAGCTGTCCGCCGCCACACCCGGCAGCTGGATTGCCCAGCAGTTTGAAAACCCCGCCAACGTCGAAGTGCACACCCGCACCACCGCCTTGGAAATTCTGGCCGACTTCCCCGAAGGGTTGGACGCGATCATTACCGGCGTCGGCACGGGCGGCCACATCACCGGTGTGGCGCAGGTGCTCAAGAAATACTGGCCCAAGTTGAAGGTGTTTGCGGTCGAGCCCAGCCAAAGCCCGGTGATCAGCGGCGGCGCACCCTCACCCCACCCGATTCAAGGCATTGGCGCAGGCTTTATCCCCAAGAACCTGCACACCGAACTGCTGGATGGCGTGATTCAGGTCGACGCCGAACCCGCGCGTGAGATGGCGCGACGCAGCGCGGCCGAAGAAGGCATGTTGGTCGGTATTTCCAGCGGCGCCACCCTGGCGGCGATTGCGCAAAAGCTGCCGGAGCTGCCCTCCGGTGCCAAAGTGCTGGGCTTTAACTACGACACGGGTGAACGCTACCTGTCGGTCGAAGGATTTTTGCCGACCGAATAAGCCAGGTCCGCCCCAGCCAGGGCTGGCTCAGCGGCCAATGCCCTGGTACATAAAGCCGCGTTCGCGCATGCGCGAAGGCTCAAACAAATTGCGGCCATCAAAAATCAAGGGGCTCTTGAGCGCGACCTTGATGGCGTCAAAGTCAGGTGCCTTGAACTGGCGCCATTCGGTCATGATGACCAAGGCATCGGCGTCCTGCATCGCAGCCTCTTTGGTACCGCACAGCAACAAGTCAGGGCGCGTTCCATAAATGTGCTGCGTTTCCTCCATCGCAGCCGGGTCATAGGCTTGTACCCGTGCACCGGCATCCCATAGAGCCTCCATCAGCACTCGGCTGGGGGCTTCACGCATATCGTCGGTATTGGGCTTGAACGCCAAGCCCCACAACCCAATCACTTTGCCGCGTAAATCGCCTTGGAAGTGCGCTTTGAGCTTGTCGAAGATGACGCGCTTCTGCGCCTGGTTGCGGGCCTCGACCGCATTCAATATGAAGGGGTCCATGCCAATCTGCTGTGCGGACTTAACCAGTGCACTGATGTCCTTGGGGAAACAACTTCCGCCATACCCCGCGCCGGCGTAAATGAAGTGATAGCCAATGCGCTGATCGCTGCCAATGCCTTGACGTACGGATTCAATATCAGCGCCCAAGCCTTCGGCCACGATGGCCATCTCGTTCATCAAACTGATGCGCGTGGCCAACATGCAGTTGGCGGCGTATTTAGTCATTTCCGCACTGCGCGGGCTCATGACAATAATCTTGTCGTGGTTGCGGTTGAAGGGCTCGTACAACTCGCGCATCAAGGCCTCCGCCTTTGCGCTGTGGGTGCCGATAACGATACGGTCGGGGCGTTGGCAATCTGCCACGGCCGCACCTTCTTTCAAGAACTCCGGGTTAGACACCACGTCAAAACCAATGTCCTGCCCGCGCTCTTTCAGAGTCTGTGCAATCACTTCAGTCACGCGGTCTGCGGTGCCCACGGGTACGGTGGACTTGTCGACGATAACGGCGTAGCCACTCAAGTGCGTCGCAATCGTTTTGGCTACCGCCAACACATGACGCAAGTCAGCGCTTCCGTCTTCACCGGGCGGAGTGCCTACTGCGATGAAGTGAATATCGGCGTGCTGCACCGCAAAGGCCGCGTCCGAGGTAAACACCAAGCGTCCATCGGCAAAGGCGCTTTTCACAATGGATTCGAGCCCAGGTTCAAAGATCGGAATCACGCCTTCGCGCAAATCCTGCAACTTCTTTTCATCCAAATCCACGCAGGTCACTTGATGTCCCGCGTCAGCCAGTACGGCGCCCTGAACCAAACCCACATAACCTGTGCCAAA
>CAIYRQ010000006.1 GCA_903928635.1 uncultured beta proteobacterium
AAAAAGGCGGTGATGGCCGAATTTGTGCAGGGCCGCACCGCCGTGCTGGTCAGCACCACCGTGATTGAAGTGGGGGTGGATGTGCCCAATGCGTCCTTGATGGTGATTGACCATGCCGAGCGCTTTGGCCTGAGCCAGCTGCACCAGCTGCGCGGGCGGGTGGGGCGCGGGGCGGCGGCATCGGCCTGCGTGCTGCTCTACGCCACGGGTGACGCACCACGCCTGGGCGAAGCGGCCCGCGAGCGCCTCAAGGCCATGGCCGAGACCAATGACGGTTTTGAGATTGCGCGGCGCGACCTCGAGATACGAGGCCCCGGCGAGTTTTTGGGCGCCCGCCAGTCCGGCGACGCCATGCTGCGTTTTGCCGACCTGGCCACCGACGACGCGATACTGCAATGGGCACGCCAGGAGGCACCCCTGCTACTGGACCGCCACCCGGCGCTGGCCCATAAACATGTGCAGCGCTGGCTGGGCACCAAGTCGGAGTTTTTGAAAGCCTAAGCCGGCCCTGCCCTCGCCGGATAATGCGCACATGACCCTGACCGAACTCAAATACATCGTCGCCGTGGCCCGCGAGCGGCATTTCGGCAAGGCGGCCGACGCCTGTTTTGTGTCGCAACCGACCTTGTCGGTCGCCGTCAAAAAGCTCGAAGACGAACTCGACGTCAAACTCTTTGAGCGCAGCGCCAACGAGGTGTCGGTCACGCCACTGGGCGAAGAGATCGTGCGCCAGGCGCAAAGCGTGCTGGAGCAGGCGGCCAATATCAAAGACACCGCCAAGCGCGGCAAAGACCCGCTGGCCGGGGCGCTCAAGCTGGGGGTGATTTACACCATCGCGCCCTACTTGCTGCCCGCCCTGGTGCGCCAGGTCATCACCCGCACACCGCAAATGCCGCTCATGCTGCAAGAGAACTTCACGGTGAAGCTGTTGGAAATGCTGCGTACCGGGGAAATTGATTGCGCCATCCTGGCCGAGCCTTTTCCGGATGCAGGCCTGGCGGTTGCGCCGCTGTACGACGAACCGTTTTTTGCCGCCGTGCCGCGCGACCACCCCCTGGCCCAGCAAAGCAGTGTGACCAGCGACGACCTGAAAAACGAAACCATGCTGCTCTTGGGCAACGGCCATTGCTTTCGCGACCATGTGCTCGAAGTCTGCCCGGAGTTCGCGCGCTTTTCCAGCAACGCCGAAGGCATTCGCAAGAGCTTTGAAGGCTCGTCGCTGGAGACCATCAAACACATGGTGGCCGCAGGCATGGGCATCACCCTGGTGCCGCGCCTGAGCGTGCCCGCCGACGCGCTGGCCGCCCCCAAACGCCGCAAAGACGCATCCTTTGTGAAATACCTGCCCGTGCAAGACGGCAAGGGCGCACTCCCCCCCACCCGGCGCGTGGTGCTGGCCTGGCGGCGCAGCTTTACCCGCTATGAAGCCATTGCGGCACTGCGCAACGCGGTCTATGCCTGCGAACTGCCGGGCGTGGAGCGTTTGTCTTAACGCCGATGGCCCACCCTTTGCGTCTGCGCCTGTCGCTCTACCTGGACCTGATCCGCTGGAGTCGCCCTGCCGGTTGGCTGCTACTGCTCTGGCCCACGCTGAGTGCGCTGTGGCTGGCCGCCGGTGGATTTCCGGGCTGGCATTTGGTGCTGGTGTTTAGCTTGGGCACCGTGCTCATGCGCAGCGCGGGCTGCTGCGTGAACGACGTGGCGGACCGCGAATTTGACCGCCATGTACAGCGCACCGCGCAGCGCCCGGTCACCACCGGTGCCGTATCGGTGCGTGAAGCGCTGGTGGTCGGCGCGGTGCTGGCGCTGCTGGCCTTCGGCCTGGTGCTCACCACCAACCCCGCCACCATCGCCTGGTCCTTTGCCGCGCTGGCCGTGGCGGTGGTCTACCCCTACGCCAAGCGGCTGGTGTCCATGCCCCAGGCCGTGCTGGGCGTGGCTTTCAGTTTCGGTATCCCGATGGCGTTTGCGGCGGTCACTGGCGATGTACCGCCTGTCGCCTGGCTGCTGCTGCTGGGCAACCTGTTTTGGGTGCTGGCCTACGACACCCAATACGCCATGGTGGACCGTGAGGACGATTTGCGCATCGGCATTCACACCTCGGCCATCACACTGGGGCGCTGGGATGTGGCGGCCGTCATGGGTTTTTACGGCGCGTACCTGGCCATTTGGGCTGCGGTGTTATCTGCCAAATTGCTGAGCGACGAATGGGTGATCGGTCTGCTCGCTGCGGGTGCGCAGGCGGCCTGGCACTTCACACTGATCCGCGACCGCAGCCGCGTTGGCTGCTTTAAAGCCTTCCGGCTGAACCACTGGGTGGGTTTTGCGGTGTTTGCCGGTATTGCGCTGAGCCGCTAGAGCCGCACAAGGCCTTGGGGCTCACACACCAAAAATGCGGGCTAAGCGCACCATGACGCCTTGCGCCCAGGGTGCCACGTAACGCAGGCGCGGACGTGCGGCCTCGCTGGCCTCCACAATTTTGGCGACGATAGAGCGGGTGCTTCGCGCTTCCAAAAATGCAAAAGTGCGCTTTTCTTTGGCCTTCATGGCCTCGGCCTGGCCATAGAAATAGGACTTTTCATCCATCCAGGCGTATTTGCGCTCGGTCATTTGCTGGTTGAAGCCGGTGTGGATGGCGCCGGGCTCAATGACCGCGACCTGCACGCCTTTGCCCAACTGGTCCATCTCTTCACGCAAGCCCGCGGCCGCCGCCGACAGGGCGAATTTGGTCATGGAGTACGGCATCAAAAACGGCATCGGCAAGCGACCGGCAATGGAGCTCACAAACAGCACCGTGCCCGTGCGGCGCTCAATCATGCCGCGCAACGCCAGCTGCGTCAGTGCCAGCGTGCCAAACACATTGACCTCAAACACCTGGCGGATGCGCGCCATGTCCACTTCGGCCAAAGACCCCGACTCGCCCATGCCTGCGTTGTTGATCAGCACGTCCACCGGCCAGTCCAACACCTGGGCACGGTCGGCGGCGTTGGTGATGTCGAGCTTGCAGACCTCCAGCGCTACACCGCGCGTGGTCGCCTCTGCGCGCAGCGCGTCCGCCTGGTCCTGGGTTTGGGTGCTTGCCAACACACGATGGCCGCGCTGGGCCAAGGCAAAGGCAGCGTCACGGCCAATGCCGCTTCCGGCGCCGGTGATCAGAATGGTTTTGGTCATGGTTTGCGCGCCTGGATGGCACGCCGTTGAAAGTTGAAAAGCAAGAGGCGCCCCGACCAGCGGGGCGCAGGAGTCAGCTTACTTGGCTTTGAGGCAGTCGCTCATGAACTTTTTGCGCTCGTCGCCTTTGAGTTCTTTGGTTTTTGCATCGGCATTGCAAGTTTTCATCTTGTTTTGCTGGGGCGTACCAGTCTCGGGCGCAGAGGCTGCGGGCGCGGGCTTGGCGCTCAGGCATTCGCTCATGAATTTCTTGCGTTCGTCGCCCTTGAGTTCCTTGGTTTTGGCCTCGGCGTTGCAAGTGGTCATTTTGTTTTGCTGGTCGGTGGCTGCGTGCGCGCCGCCCATTGCCAATCCAGCCACTGCCAAAGCCAAGCCTACAAAAACAGCTTTCATACACACTCCCTTGTAACAAAAAGAAGGCGCGTTAATGCGCCATTGCGCTGGCACGCAGACCCGTTCTGCGGCTCGGGTCCCAGCATACAACGCTCTTGTGTCGGCTGTCACTGGAGGCCAACCCTGTTTCCGGGTGCAAGCGCCGTAAAATCGCGGTCTATGCTTTTAGTCAAGACCGAACTCCTGCAGGCGCTGGCCACTGCCCTTGAATCCCTGATGCCTGGCGCTGGCACCAAAGCCGCACTGGAGTCGCCCAAAGTGGCCGCCCACGGCGACTTTGCCACCACGGCCGCCATGCAGTTGGCCAAACCATTGCAACGCAACCCGCGCCAAGTGGCCGAGCAATTGATCGCGGCCTTGCAAGCGCAAAGCGCCTTCAGCACCTGGGTCGATGCGCTGGAGATTGCGGGACCTGGCTTTATCAACATTCGCCTGAAAGCCGCCGCCAAACAGGCCGTGGTGCGCGAAGTGCTGACAGGCGGCGTCTGCTTTGGACAGCAGCCGTCCAATGGCCAGCAGCTGCTGGTGGAATTTGTTTCAGCCAACCCCACCGGACCTCTGCACGTGGGACATGCGCGGCAAGCTGCGCTGGGCGATGCGATTTGCAATTTGTACGCCACCCAGGGATGGAAGGTGTACCGCGAGTTTTATTACAACGACGCCGGTGTGCAAATCAACACCCTGGCCACCAGCACGCAGTTGCGCGCGCAAGGCATCAAGCCCGGCGACGCGCAATGGCCTGAAGCCTCTTATGCGGGCGACTACATCGCCGATATTGCGGCCGACTTTTTAGCCGGCAAAACCGTGGCCGCGGACGACCGCAGTTTTACCGCCAGCGGTGATGTAAGCGACCTTGAAGGCATGCGCGAGTTCGCGGTGGCCTACCTGCGCCGCGAGCAAGATTTGGATTTGCAAGCCTTCGCCCTGAAGTTTGACAACTACTACCTGGAAAGCAGCCTGTACAGCAGCGGCCGGGTCGAGGCGGCGGTGAACACGCTCATCAGTGCAGGCAAAACCTTTGAAAAAGACGGTGCGCTGTGGCTGCGGTCCACCGACTATGGCGACGACAAAGACCGTGTCATGAAAAAGGGCGACGGCAGCTACACCTACTTTGTGCCGGACGTGGCCTACCACCTGGCCAAATGGGAGCGTGGCTTTACCAAGGTCGTCAACATCCAAGGCACCGACCACCACGGCACGATTGCACGAGTGCGCGCCGGGCTGCAGGCCGCGTCCGAATTCAAGCATTTGGGCATTCCTGCGGGCTACCCCGACTACGTGTTGCACACCATGGTGCGCGTGATGCGTGGTGGCGCCGAAGTCAAAATTTCCAAGCGCGCAGGCAGCTATGTGACCTTGCGCGACCTGGTGGAGTGGACCAGCAAAGACGCCGTGCGGTTTTTCCTGCTGTCGCGCAAGCCCGATACCGAATACACCTTTGACGTGGACCTGGCGGTCGCCAAGAACAACGACAACCCGGTGTACTACGTGCAGTACGCCCATGCGCGCATCTGCTCGGTGCTGTCCGCCTGGGGCGGCGATGCGTCAGCGCTTGCTGCGGTGGACTTGTCCGCCCTGACCAGCCCGCAAGCGCAAGCACTGATGCTGTTACTGGCCAAATACCCTGAGATGCTGAGCGCCGCAGCGCACGACTTCGCGCCACACGACGTGACCTTCTACCTGCGCGAACTCGCGGCCAGCTACCACAGCTACTACGATGCCGAGCGCATTTTGGTGGACGACGAGGCCGTCAAACTCGCGCGCCTGGCGCTGGTAGCAGCCACAGCACAGGTGTTGCACAATGGCTTGGCGGTATTGGGCGTGAGTGCACCGCGAAAAATGTAACCACTGGGGCGGAAAACCATGAAAAGTCAGCGCGGCGGAACGATATTGGGCTTTGTCCTGGGCCTCTTGGTAGGCTTGGGAATTGCGCTGGGCGTCTCCATTTACGTCACCAAAGTGCCCCTGCCTTTTGTGAACAAAGGCTTGATGCGCGGCGCCGACCAAAACGACGCGGAAACCAAAAAGAACAAAGACTGGGATCCCAACGCCTTGTTGTCCGGCAAACCGGCTGCAAAAGCGTCTGGTACCGAGGCAGCCAGTTCCGACGCGGTACCAGCCATCAGCAGTACACCACCTGCGACTGCCGTGGTGGCACCAGCGGCGCCTGCGGCACCTGCTCCTACCAAGGCCGAGGAAAAAGCGGCTGCCAGCGCCGACCCCATTGGCGCATTGGCCAAGGCCAAAGGCGCTGCAGCGGATGCGCCACAAGTGGCTTTTTATGTGCAAGTGGGCGCATTCAGAACGGCCGAAGACGCCCAAGCCCGGCGCGCCAAGCTTGCGCTGACCGGCGTGGACGCGAAGATCACCGAGCGTGAACAAGGCGGACGTCCTTTGTTCAGGGTGCGCTTGGGCCCCTTTGACAAGCTCGAAGACGCCGAGCGCGCCAACGACAAGCTGGAAAAAGCGGGCAATGAAACCGCGCTGGTCAAGGTACAGCGCTAACGCGCCCCCACTCAACTTATCCGAAATATTGGAGTCTGTATGACGCTGCAACGCCGCGAGTTTTCACAAGCACTGATCGCCCTCACCGCGCTGGGCACCGGGATTTCGGCGCAAGCCCAGATGGCAAAGCCCGTGGCGGGCACCGACTACATGGTGCTGGAGACGCCAGCGTCGGTGGACGCCCCCGCTGGCAAAGTGGAGGTGATTGAGTTCTTTTGGTACAGCTGCCCGCACTGCAACGCCTTTGAACCCACCTTGAGCGCCTGGGTTAAGCAGCTGCCCAAAGACGTGGCCTTCAAGCGCGTGCCGATCGCCTTTAACGCCAGCTTTGTGCCGCAGCAGCGCCTGTACTACGCGCTGGAGACCCTGGGTCTGGTCGAAAAAATGCACGCCAAGGTGTTTGCCGCGATCCATGTTGACAAGCTCAAGCTGGCCAATGGCGATGCCATTGTGGAATGGATGGGCAAGAACGGCGTGGACAGCGCCAAATTTTTGACCGCCTACAACTCCTTTGGTGTGGTGACCAGTGCACAGCGCGCCTCACAATTGCAAAACGCCTACAAAGTCGAAGGCGTGCCAGCGCTGGGTATCGCCGGGCGTTTTTACACTGATGGCCAGCTTGCAAAAAGCATGGAGCGCGCCTTGCAGGTGGTCGATGCGCTCGTGGAAGACCAGCGCCCCAAGGGCGTAAAACCGGCAGCACCCGCCAAAGCTGCCAAAAAGCAATAAACCAAGGCGCCAGAGGTGGCGCCCAGGGCACGCGGGACCGTGTTCGGTGGCTACAATGCAACGAACATGCTCACAGCAATTTTCGTGCCTTTATGAAAAAACTTTTGCCTGCGCTGATGCTGCTCTGCGCCTTACTGCCTCAGGCCTGGGCCGAAAAGACTGACCGCAGCAAGCCCATGAACATCGACGCCGATGTGCTGCGCTACGACGATGTGCAGCAAACCACCGTGTTCACTGGCAAGGTCGTAGTGACAAAGGGCAGTATCACCTTACGCGGCGCGAAGCTGGAAGTTCGCCAGGACCCTGAGGGCTACCAGTACGGCACCGTCACCGGTACCGCGTCAGAACCCGCATTCTTCCGCCAGAAACGCGATGGGGTGGACGAATTCATCGAAGGCCAGAGTGAAACCTTGATCTACAACGGCAAGGCAGACACGGTGCGTTTTGAGAAAAGCGCCGTGCTGCGCCGCTACCGTGGCAGCAACCTGGCCGATGAGGTCAGCGGCGCCATGATCGTGTACGAAAACCTGACCGATAAATTCAGTGTGGACGGCACCGCCGCAGGCTCCGCCGTCAAAGGCCGGGTGCGCGCCACCCTTACACCAAAACCGGAAAGCAAAACGCCATGAGTGCCGACGCCGCCAGCGTGATGCCCACGCCTGCTGCGGCAGTGGGCGTGCTGGAAGCTGCGCATTTGCAGCGTTCCTACGGCAAACGCCAAGTGGTGCGCGATGTGTCTTTGGCGGTTCGTACAGGCGAAGTAGTAGGACTGCTCGGCCCCAACGGCGCGGGCAAGACCACGTCGTTCTACATGATCGTGGGACTGCTGCGCGCCAGTGCCGGCCAGATCACCATTGATGGTGAGCGGATTGAGCACACGCCCATCCACCGGCGCGCCCGGCTGGGCTTGGGCTACCTGCCGCAGGAAGCGTCGATTTTTCGCAAACTCAACGTCGAAGACAACGTGCGCGCGGTGTTGGAGCTGCAGCGCGGCGATGACGGCAAACCCTTGACCTCGGTTGAGATTGAGTCGCGCCTGACCGATTTATTGCAAGACCTGCGTGTGGATCACTTGCGCTTGTCGAGTGCACTGTCGCTCTCGGGGGGCGAGCGCCGCCGGGTGGAGATTGCCCGCGCCTTGGCCACACAACCGCGCTTCATCTTGCTGGATGAACCCTTTGCCGGCATCGACCCGATTGCGGTGATTGAGATCCAGCGCATCATCAACTTCCTCAAAAGCCGCAATATCGGCGTCTTGATCACCGACCACAATGTGCGCGAGACGCTGGGCATTTGTGACCACGCCTACATCATCAGCGACGGCCATGTGCTGGCGCAGGGCACACCGTCCGAGATAGTCCACAACGCCGATGTGCGCAGGGTCTATCTGGGCGAGAACTTCAAGATGTAACCGGGCATGCGGCAAGGCCTTTCTCTTCGCGTCTCCCAGCATCTGGCGCTCACGCCGCAGCTGCAGCAGTCCATCCGGCTGTTGCAACTCTCCACGCTGGAGCTGGGCCAGGAGATTGAGCAAATGCTCGAAGCCAATCCATTTTTGGAAATGGACCACGAAGCTGCCGAGCGCGAACAGTACGGCCTGGCGCAGGCCGACATGCCGGTGAGCGAAGGCGACCGCATCAGCGAATTTGCGCCCAGCGCTACCACCGATTTTTCCAGCAGTAGCAGCAGCGACAACACCGACCAGGATGCCACGCCCCTGAGCGCCGAGCCCGGCGATGATGGCGTGAGCTGGGAAGGCGACGGCACCACCGAGACCACGCCCGACGACGGCGAATGGGGCGGTGACGCCCCGGCACGCACCAACAACCTGGGCGACACCGAAGACAAAGACGCCACCGAGCTGGCGCGGGTGCAAGAGTCACTGCAGGCCTATTTGTTGCGCCAGGCCCTGCGACTGCGTTTGAGCGATACCGACAGCGCCGCGCTGCGCTTTTTGATCGAGTCGCTCAACGACGACGGTTACTTGGAAGACCCTCTCGAATCCCTGGCCCAAAGCCTGGCGGGCGACGATCTGGAACAAATCGAAGACCTGGTGCACCACTTCACGGTGGCGCTGGGCCTCTTGCACAGCCTGGAGCCGGTGGGTGTGGGCGCGCGCGACCTGGGCGAATGCCTGCGCCTGCAAGTGCGCGCCTTGCTGGCGGGTCTGGATGAAACGGACCCCGTGCACGAGGACCGGCGCGAGGTGCTAGAAGTGGCGCTGCGGGTGTGCCAACAACCCATGGACTTTTTGGCGCGGCGCGACATCAAGCGTCTGGTGGCCTTGGGTGTGGGCAGCGACGCGCTGGTGCGCGAAGCCATTGCCCTGATTGCGCGGCTTGAGCCCAAGCCCGGCCGCCGCTTTGTGGACGTGGAGCGTAACATCGTGGTGCCGGATGTGCTGGTGACTGCCATCCACAAAGCGGGTGCCACGCCCAAGTTCAGGGTGCAGCTCAACCCCGACGTTATGCCACGCCTGCGGGTGCATGACATTTATGCCAACGTGCTGCGCAATCACAAATCCAGCTCCAGCCACGCCGGGCTGCAGCAACGGCTGCAAGAGGCGCGCTGGTTTATCAAAAACATCCAACAGCGCTTTGACACCATCTTGCGGGTCAGCACTGCGGTGGTGGAGCGCCAAAAAAGCTTTTTCACCCATGGCGAGCTGGCCATGCGCCCCCTGGTGTTGCGCGAGATTGCCGAAGAGCTGGGCCTGCACGAGTCCACCATCAGCCG
>CAIYRQ010000007.1 GCA_903928635.1 uncultured beta proteobacterium
CGGCGTGGATTTGCAGGCCGCGCCCTACCGGGGCAGCGCTCCCATGATGGCGGACATGCTGGGCAACCAAATCGCCGCCGGTGTGGCGTCGGTGCCCGACTTCATTGAAAACCACAAGGCTGGCAAAGTCCGCATCGTCGCGGTCTTGGGCGCATCACGCCAAGCCGTGCTGCCTGACGTGCCGACTTTTGCCGAGCTGGGTTTGAGCGGTTTTGAAGACATTCCGTACTACGGCTACTTCGCGCCCGCTGGCACGCCCAAAGCTGCCATCGACAAGTTCTCTGATGCCTTGGCCAAGGTGCTGACCTTGCCCGAGGTGCGTGAGCAACTCACGGCCATGGGTCTGAGCGTCGGCTTTATGTCGCAGCAGCAACTCGCCAGCCGCGAACGCGCCTATTCGCAGGCCTGGACCAAGATCATCAAGTCCAGCGGATTTCAGGCGCAATAGCCAAAGGCGGCTAGACGCGCCAGCCCAGCCCGGCACTGGTCGCGCCGGGTGCCGTGCCCAAGGCGGGCCGGTATTCGCAGCCCACCCAGCCGTCCCAGCCGCATTGCACTGACAGCTCATCAATCACTTCAAACAGGTAGGCGTAGTTCACTTCGCCCACGTTGGGTTCATGCCGCTGGGGCACGCCTGCGATCTGCAGGTGGCCCACCCGCCCTGTGGGCAGGTATTGGCGCAATTTTCTGGCCAGGTCGCCCTCCATGATTTGGCAGTGGTACAGGTCGAACTGCACTTGAAGCTTGGGCGAGCCCACGTCTTGCACCAGCGCGTGGGCGGCGTCCTGGCGGCTTAAGAAATAGCCGGGCATGTCGCGGGTGTTGATGGGTTCGATCAGCACATGGCAACCCGCGCCCTGGGCCTGCTCTGCGGCCCAGGCGATGTTCCCGCGGTAGGTCGCCTGCAGTGCTGCTGGGTCGGAGCCGCTTGGGGCAATGCCTGCCATTACATGGATGCGCGGGCAGTCCAGGGCTTGGGCGTACTCCAAGGCCTGGTGGATCCCGGCACGAAACTCCGCTTCGCGTCCTGGCAGGCAGGCCAATCCGCGCTCACCCCCGTCCCAGTCGCCGGGTGGCGCGTTAAACAGCACTTGCTGCAGACCGTGGTCTCGCAGTCGGTGCTGCAACTCACGCACATCAAAGGCGTAGGGAAACAGAAATTCCACCGCCTGAAAGCCGTCAGCGGCAGCGGCGGCAAAGCGGTCTAAGAACGCGTGCTCGTTGTAGAGCATGGAGAGGTTGGCGGCGAAGCGGGGCATGGCGGGTCAGGCGTTCGCTTGAAACGCTTGGCGCGCCTTGTGCGCGCGCTCCATCTGGCGCGCAATATTTCCGCACACCAGATCGCACAGGGCGTAAATGGATTCGTCGGCAATGCGGTAGTAGACGCTGGTGCCACGGCTCTCGCGCACCACCATGCCGTGTTTGGTGAGCAAGCTCAGGTGGCGCGACACATTGGCCGCAGTAGAGCCGCACAGTTGCGCCAGATCACCGACGTTGCGCTCGCCTTCGCGCAGGATGTTCAGGATGTGCAGCCGGGTGGGCTCCGACAGAGCCTGAAAGTAGGTGGCCACGTCTTGCAGCGCTTCGGGGGGCAGGTTTTCC
>CAIYRQ010000008.1 GCA_903928635.1 uncultured beta proteobacterium
AGCTGGCGGGTGAAGTGCAAGACCGTACCAGCGTGGTCGTGCGCATTCACAAGCAGCGCAGTGCCGAAAGCAAAGCGAATGCAAGGCCTGTCGCCACGGAGGTGCATTGAGATGAATTTTCGTATGGCGACCTGGGGTCTGTTGCGCTTGGTGGTGCCCGCCTGCGTGGCGCTCCTGGTGGCCTGTGGCGGTGTTACGCCCCGCGCCGACAAGTCTGACTTGCTGACCGCTTCGGACGAGTCCGAGGCCCACAAAAGGGCGCGCGTGCGCCTCGAGTTGGCGGTGAATTACTACAGTGAAGGCAAAACCGACATTGCTTTGGACGAGCTCAAGCGCTCCATTGCGGTAGATCCCACGCTATTTGAAGCCCACAACCTGCGTGGCCTGATTTACCTGCGAATGAACGAATACTCCCTCGCGGAAGACGGTTTCCGCCAGGCACTGTCGCTCAACCCCAAAGCCGCGACCGTGCAGCACAACTACGGCCTGTTGCTGTGCCAGCAGGGTCGCACGGCGGAGGCGGTAGAAAAATTCAGCGCCGCCTTGGCCAATCCCGCCTACAACGAACGTGCCAAGACTTGGATGCTGCAGGGGCTGTGTCAGGCCAAGGCCGGACAGGCGCAGGCCGCCGAAACCAGTTTGCTCAACGCCTACCAATTGGACCCTACCAATCCCGTGGTGGCTTACAACTTGGCCGTTGGTTTGTTCCAGCGGGGCGAATTTGCCCAAGCGCAACGTTACCTAGGCCCCTTGAACAGTTCGCCATTGGCGAACGCAGAATCGCTTTGGCTGGGTGTCAAAATTGCCAACAAGACGGGCGATGCCGCGTCGCTGCGAACCCTGGGTCAGGGCTTGCAGCAGCGCTTTCCTTCTTCCAAACAAGCGCTCTGGTTAGAGCGCCAGTCCTACCATGAGTGACGCTGAGCCAAGCCTGCTCTTGCACGCAGAGGGTGGTGAAGTCGCTGCTGTGTCGTCGGGTTCCGCACCCACGGGCCCGACTGCGGGTCAAATACTGAAGCAGGCGCGTATGCGATCGGGTTTGAGCTTGGAGGATCTGGGCGCACGCGTGAAAGTGACTGTTGCACGCCTGCAAGCGCTGGAGGACGACCGCCTGGACCTCTGGCCCAACATCAATGTATTGCGCGCTGCCGCCTCAAGCGTGTGCCGCCATGTGCAGCTTGACCCCGCAGTGATTTTGGATCGTTTGCCCAAGGCAGAAAAAATACAGCTGACTGTGGCGGGGCCTGAGGCCAAGGTCGGTTTTCGGGACCGAGGGGGTTTCACCTTGCGGCGCTCAGGGGGAGCAGGGCGCTTGCCGTGGGTGAAGTTGGCCGTGTTCGGCGTGGCGGCGCTGCTGTTGGCGGCGATGGTGGAGGTGGGGCCGTCCGTCATCGCTTGGACCGCTCACTTTTTTGAGCGTGATGTGCCGGCTGCTGCGCCATCGGTTGCAGGGACGGTGTCTGAGCCGGTTTTGCCGCCTGATGCCGGCCCGACGGATACCCGCGTGGGGGTGGTCACGCCCGAGCCTGCGGCGTCCTTGGCCCTTGCATCGGCTCCTTCTTCCCTCGCTGCAGCGTCCTCGGTGCCATCTGCAGGTGCCAAGGCGCAAGAGCCTGTGGTGGAGATCAAGGCCAAGGGTCTGACTTGGATTGCCGTCAGCGACGCCAAGGGCGTCACGCTGCTGCGCAAAACGCTAGCCGCCGGTGAAACGGCAAGTGCCACTGGCATCTTGCCGCTGTGGGTTGTGGTGGGTCGTGCAGACAATGCCGAGGTCTTGGTGCGTGGTGAAGCGGTCAAACTCGAGCCCACGGCACAGGACAACGTGGCCAGATTCAAGGTGCAGTAATGTCAATGGAACCAGGTCTTAATTCCAACGGTGTGCCTGCGCGCAATGGGCTGCAGGCGCGTGTGGCCTGGGGCAGCAATGTGGTGACTTTGGGCGGCGGTGCCCCGGTGCGCATTCAGTCCATGACCAACACCGACACCGTGGACGCCGTGGGTACCGCGATACAGGTCAAGGAACTGGCGCAGGCTGGCTCCGAGATGGTGCGTATCACGGTGAACACGCCGGAGGCGGCGCAGGCTGTGCCTTACATCCGTGAACAACTCGATCGCATGGGCATTGCTGTGCCCCTGATTGGCGACTTTCACTTCAACGGCCACCGTCTGTTGACCGACTATCCCGACTGCGCACAGGCGCTCTCCAAGTACCGCATCAACCCGGGCAACGTTGGCAAGGGCGACAAAAAAGACCGCCAGTTTGGCCAAATGATCGAAGCCGCACTGCGCTGGGACAAACCGGTGCGCATCGGCGTCAACTGGGGCAGCCTCGACCAGGAGCTGCTGGCCGACCTGATGGACAGCAACGCGCATGCCGCGCAACCTCTGTCGGTCAAGCAGGTGATGTACCAGGCGTTGATCAGTTCTGCCGTGGGATCAGCCGAGTTGGCCCAATCCATGGGCATGCAGGCCAGCCAAATCATTATTTCCTGCAAGGTCAGCGGCGTGCAGGATTTGATTGCGGTCTACCGCGACCTGGGTCGCAACACGCGCTATCCCTTGCACCTGGGTCTGACCGAAGCGGGCATGGGTACCAAAGGCACGGTGGCGTCCACCGCAGCACTGTCCGTCTTGCTGCAAGAAGGCATTGGCGACACCATCCGCGTGTCCTTGACGCCCGCACCCGGCGAATCGCGCAACCAGGAAGTGGTTGTCGCGGCAGAGATTTTGCAAGCGCTGGGCCTGCGTTCCTTTGTGCCCAGTGTGACGGCTTGCCCGGGTTGCGGGCGCACTACCAGCACCACGTTTCAAGAACTCACGCAACAGATTGACAATTTTTTACGCGATCAAATGCCGGTTTGGCGCGTCAAGTACCCGGGCGTGGAGGGTATGAAGGTCGCGGTCATGGGTTGCATCGTGAACGGCCCCGGTGAGAGCAAGCACGCCGACATCGGCATCAGCCTGCCCGGCACCGGCGAGGCGCCTGCCGCCCCGGTTTATATCGACGGCGAAAAGCGCATGACTTTGCGCGGTGACGCCATTGCCACCGAGTTCCAGGCGGTGGTGGAAAACTACATCCAACAACGGTTTGGCGCGGCAGCTGCGCAGCCAGCCCTCTGATTTTTATGACCGAATCGAACGTGCCGCGCAAGGCGGAAAAACTCATGGCCGTCAAAGGCATGAACGATATATTGCCGCCCGACTCCGCGCGCTGGGAAGCACTGGAAGAGCGGGTGCGGGCCCTCATGCGCCGCTACGCCTACGAGAACATCCGCACGCCCATCGTCGAGCCCACGGCACTCTTTGTGCGGGGCCTGGGCGAAGTGACCGACATCGTTGAAAAAGAGATGTACTCCTTTGAGGACCGGCTCAACGGAGAGCAATTGACACTGCGCCCCGAGAACACGGCGGGCGTGGTGCGTGCGGTGGTGGAGCACACCTTGCTCTACAACGGCGGTAAGCGTTTGTACTATTTTGGTCCTATGTTTCGCCACGAGCGGCCCCAACGCGGGCGCTACCGCCAGTTCCACCAGGTCGGTGCCGAAGCGCTGGGATTTGCCGGTCCGGAATTGGACGCCGAGCTGATTTTGATGGCCGACGCGCTGTGGAAAGAGCTGGGCCTGCAAGGCGTCGAGTTGCAAATGAACAGCCTGGGCCAGCCCGAAGAGCGCAATTTGCACCGTGCGGCCTTGATCGCGCACTTTGAGGCCCATGCGGATGTGCTCGATGCCGAGTCGCGCCGCCGTCTGCACCTCAATCCACTGCGCCTGCTCGACAGCAAGAACCCCGACATGCAGGCGGTGATCGAAGCCGCGCCCAAGCTGCTGGACTTTTTGGGTGACGCGTCGCGCGCCCATTTGGACGCGGTGCTGGCGATTTTGGACGCCAATCAGGTTTCGTATTCCATGAATCCGCGCCTGGTGCGGGGTATGGACTACTACAACCTCACGGTCTTTGAGTTTGTGACCACCCAGCTCGGCTCGCAGGGCACGATTTGCGGCGGCGGCCGTTACGACTACCTGGTGGAACAAATCGGCGGCAAGCCAGCTCCTGCCGTGGGCTGGGCCATGGGAATAGAGCGTGTACTTGAACTCCTCAAGGCACAGGAGGGCGCCCTGGCGGCGCCCGCACTGGATGCCTACGCCATCGTGCCGGACGCAGCGGCTTTGCCCCAGGTTGCGGCATGCTTGCAGCGCCTGCGCAGCAAAGGTGTGTCCGTGTTGATGCATGCCAGCGGTGATACAGGCATGGCCAGCATGAAAAACCAGTTCAAACGTGCGGACGGCTCCGGCGCGCGCTATGCCCTGGTGTTTGGCGCCGACGAGTTGGCGCAGGGCTGCGTGACGGTCAAAGCCCTGCGCGATGCTTCGGTGGCCCAGCGCACGCTGCAGTTGAACGATTGGGCGCAGTGGGCTGACAGCCTACAATCCGCCTCTTAAACAATTACTTTCCCATGGCAAACCATCTCGACCTCGAAGAACAAGAACAGCTAGACGAACTGAAGCATTTCTGGAGCAAATACGGCAATGTGATCAGCGGCTTTTTGGTTGTGGTCATGGTGTGCCTGGCAGGGTGGAATGGCTACCAGTACATGCAGCGCAGTCAGGCTGCGCAAGCTGCGGTCATGTTTGATGAAATGAGCAAGTCCCTGGCAGGCGGCGACGTGGCCAAGGCTGAGCGCACATTCAATGACATGCGCGAGCGTTACGCCCGTGCAAGTTACACCCAACAAGCAGGGCTGGCCCTGGCCAAAATGGCGGCGGACGCCGGAAAGACCGATGTGGCCAAGTCCGCCTTGCAATGGGTCGCTGACAAGTCCGGTGACGAAGGCTATGCAGCGATCGCCCAGCTTCGCCTGGCTAATGTTTTGTTGGACGCCAAGCAGTTGCCGGAAGCTTTGAAGGCTTTGGACAGTGTCAAGGGTGAGAATTTTGCAGGCCTGGTAGCGGATCGTCGCGGCGACATCTTGTTGCTCCAAGGGCAGCGCGAGGCGGCCAAAACCGCCTATTTGAGCGCTTACAAAGCTTTTGATGACCGCTCTCAGTACCGCAATTTGGTGCGCGTTAAGCTCAATGCGCTGGGCACGGAGCCCGAGCCCGCCAAATTGGCTGCGCAAACGGTCGCCAACGGAGAGCATTGATGCGCAACGCGCTACGTTGTTCGTTGACCGGCCTGATGGCCTGTATCGTAGTGATGCCGCTGCTCCTAGGTGGGTGCGCCAGCAGCGACGCGCCCAAACCGACTGCTTTGCAGGCCGATCCGGCGCTATTCGCGGTCAAAGAACAGTGGCGTCTTGCCGTGGGCGCTACCGCTGCGCCCTTGGAATTGCGCGCAGTGGGTAGTCAACTACTGGTAGCGTCAAAGCAAGGTGATATCAGTTCGGTGGACCTTCGCACAGGCAAATTGCAATGGCGTGCCAGCCTGGGTGTCCCTTTAAGTGCCGGTGTCGGCAGTGATGGCGAAACTTCCGCCGTCGTCACCTCAGAAAATCAGCTCGTTGCCTTGCGCGAGGGCAAAGAAATTTGGCGCCAAAAACTGCCATCACTGACTTTGACATCGCCCTTGGTGGCGGGTGCCCGTGTATTTTTGACCTCAGCAGACCGCACCGTGTCTGCGTTCGACGCCGCAACAGGACGCAAGCTTTGGTCGCAACAGCGCTCCGGCGACGCACTCATTTTGGGGCAACCTGGCATTTTGATGGCAGTCGAGGACACGCTGCTGACGACCCAAGGTGGGCGCTTGCTGGGACTGAATCCGCAAACGGGCGCCATTCGCTGGGACGCCGCCGTGGCCGTCGGGCGCGGTGTGAACGAAGTGGAGCGTTTGGTCGACCTGGTGTCGGGCACCAGCCGGGTGGGCGCTAATGTGTGCTTGCGGGCTTTTCAGGCTGCGGTCGCGTGTGTCGATGCCCAAACGGGTCGCACGCTGTGGACAAAAACTGCGTCAGGTGTTAGTGGTATTGCAGGCGATGCCGCGTCTGTGTTTGGCGTTGAGAGCGATAGCAAAGTGCAGGCCTGGCGGCGTGCCGACGGAGAAAAGCTATGGACCAACGACAAGTTGCGGTTCCGGGGACTGTCGTCGCCGGTTCTGGCAGGTAGCGCATTGGCGGTCGGAGATTTCGAAGGATTTATCCACTTCCTGGCGCCCAAAGACGGCTCATTGCTCACCCGTGTGGCCAGTGATGGTTCACCGATTGCCCAGGCACCTGTTTGGGTCAATAACACCTTGGTCGCAGTTACCCAGCGCGGCACATTGATTGGGTTTCGGCCTGAATAACCAGGCACCTATTGCATGAAACCAGTCATCGCCCTGGTCGGCCGACCCAATGTGGGCAAGTCGACGCTTTTTAACCGTTTAACTAAGACGCGCGACGCCATCGTTGCAGACTACGCCGGCTTGACGCGCGACCGCCATTACGGAAACGCCAAGCACGGCAAGCACGAATACATCGTGGTCGATACCGGCGGCTTCGAGCCCGACGCGTCCTCGGGCATTTACAAAGAAATGGCCAAGCAGACCCGGCAGGCCGTGGCCGAGGCCGACGTAGTGCTGTTTATTGTGGATGCCCGTGGCGGTGTGTCTGCCCAGGACCATGAAATCGCCAAGTACCTGCGCCGTTTGGGAAAGTCAGCAGTGGTGGTGGCCAATAAGGCCGAAGGCATGACTGATGGCGTGCAGTTCACCGAGTTTTATGAGTTGGGCCTGGGCGGGGTAATTCCGATCAGCGCTGCACACGGCCAGGGAATTCGTCCCTTGATTGAACAGGTCCTGGAGCCTTTGGCGCTGGCCATGGCGCAAGAGGAGGAGGATCGGGACCCGACCGTCATCAAGCTGGCGGTAGCAGGGCGTCCTAACGTCGGCAAATCCACATTGATCAATACGTGGCTGGGCGAAGAGCGCCTGGTCGCGTTTGACATGCCGGGCACCACGCGCGATGCCATTGCCGTGCCATTTGAGCGTGGCGGCCAAAAGTTTGAGCTGATCGATACCGCCGGTTTGCGCCGCAAAGGCAAGGTATTTGAGGCGATTGAGAAGTTTTCAGTGGTCAAAACGCTGCAGGCGATTGAGTCTGCCAACGTCGTGCTGTTGCTGATCGATGCCATTCAAGGTGTCACGGACCAGGACGCCCATATTGCGGGCTATATCTTGGAGTCCGGACGGGCCGTGGTGGTTGCCGTGAACAAGTGGGATGCGGTGGACGAATACCAGCGCGAGTTGGTCAAGCGTTCGCTTGAAACCCGGCTGGGGTTTTTGAAATTTGCCGCTTTGCACCTGATCTCGGCCACCAAGCGCCAGGGTCTGGGCCCGGTGTGGGACTCGATTGCACAGGCGCACCGATCTGCGAACCGCAAGATGCCCACGCCGGTGCTGACGCGCCTGCTGCTGGAAGCGGTGCAATTTCAGACGCCCAAGAAAACCGGCATGTACCGACCCAAGCTGCGGTATGCGCACCAAGGCGGCATGAATCCGCCCATCATCATCGTCCACGGCAATTCGCTGGAGCAGGTTACTGATTCTTACAAGCGGTTTTTGGAGGGGCGGTTCCGCAAAGAGTTTGATCTCGTGGGCACGCCTTTGTTGATTCAAATGAAATCGTCGGCCAACCCCTATACCGACAAAGATTGACCCGCCGCAAACCAGAATATTGGGTCAATGTGGTATCTTCTAATTTCAAACTTCTAACACGGAGAATATCGTGAATAACAAGAGCCAACTCCTCCAGGATCCCTTTTTAAACGCCTTGCGCCGGGAACATATTCCGGTGTCGGTGTACCTGGTCAATGGCATCAAATTGCAGGGCCAAATCGAATCGTTTGACCAATACGTTGTGCTGCTGCGCAACACGGTGACCCAGATGGTCTACAAGCACGCAATTTCTACTATCGTTCCTGGCCGGGCGGTCAATCTGGCGGCCGCGGGTGACGACGAGGCTGCAGCGTCTTGATTCTGGTTTTGGGCCAGGCGGCTGTTTGAATCCTACCGACCAACCCACGTCTGCGCGAACCATTTTGGTCGGTGTTGATTTGGGGTTGCCCCATTTTGACGGCGAGCTCGAAGAGCTGGGTTTATTGGCCCGCACCGCCGGACTCGACCCGGTCGCCCGCATCACCTGCAAACGCCGCGCACCCGACGCGGCCTTGTTTGTAGGCACCGGCAAGGCGGACGAAATCAAGCTGCTTGCCCAACAGTACGGCGCACAAGAGATTTTGTTCGACCAAAGCTTAAGCCCCGGCCAGCAGCGCAATTTGGAGCGTCGCCTCGAGCTCCCGGTCAACGACCGAACCTTTTTGATTTTGGAAATTTTTGCGCAGCGTGCGCGTAGCCATGAGGGCAAATTGCAAGTCGAGCTTGCCCGCTTGCAGTACCTGAGCACACGATTGGTGCGACGCTGGTCGCATTTGGAACGCCAGCGCGGTGGCATTGGCACACGGGGTGGTCCGGGAGAGACCCAGATTGAGCTGGACCGGCGCATGATCGCCACAACCATCAAACGCACCAAAGAACAGCTGCAAAAAGTCAAGCGCCAGCACCAGACGCAGCGCAAACAGCGCGACCGGCGAGGCGCCTTCAATATTTCCCTGATTGGCTATACCAACGCGGGTAAATCGACTCTCTTCAATGCCTTGGTGAAGGCCCGCGCCTATGCGGCCGACCAGCTGTTTGCCACCTTGGACACCACCACGCGCCAGTTGTACCTGGGTGAAGCCCAGCGTTCGGTGTCGCTGTCTGACACGGTGGGTTTTATACGGGACCTGCCGCACGGTTTGATCGATGCCTTCCAAGCCACACTGCAAGAGGCGATTGACGCCGATTTGCTGCTGCATGTCGTCGACGCATCCAATCCGGACTGGACTTTGCAGATCCGCCAGGTCCAGCAGGTGCTCAAAGAAATCGGCGCGCAGGACATTCCACAGCTACTGGTGTTCAACAAAGTGGATGCGATGGACGAGGGCAGTTTGCCGCTTCAGGTGCAGGACATGTTTGAAGTTGATGGGGTACAGACCCCGCGTATTTTTGTCAGTGCGCGCGCGGGCATTGGGCTTGCGGAACTTCGTGCGGCACTGGCGTCAATCGTGACACAAGACCGTGCGGCACCGAGTGGTGAACACCCTTTGGCGGATGAGGCTTCAACATAATTGTGGACAATCCGCCTCGTTGAGCGAAAGTTATGACCATGAAACCATCCTATTCCACTTCAGTGCTGGGCGCGTTCGCCGGGCGATTGCGCGGCATGTTCAATCTGAACGACAGCCGGTGGGGACGTGCGGACGAGAGCAAGCCGGCCGACCACGATGCGGCCAAGCCCGATTCAAAGCCAGGCCATGGCGCGGAAAATCCTGCTCCACAGGAACCACCACGCGCCAATCCTCGTCCCGGTGCGCCCTCGGGCCCGCCAGACCTCGATGAACTGTGGCGCGATTTCAACCGCAAACTCAACGGCTGGCTTGGTGGTGGCAAACAGCCTCCTGGACCTGGCGGTCAGGAGCCCGGCGGATTTTTCCCCGATTTCAAGGGAGCAGGCATCGGTGGCGGCGTGATTCTCGCCGTGGTCGTGCTGATATGGCTGGGAACCGGTTTCTTCATTGTGCAAGAAGGCCAGCAAGCTGTGATCACCCAGTTCGGCCGCTACAAAACGACAGTCAATGCGGGCTTCAACTGGCGCCTGCCGTACCCGATACAGCGCCACGAACTGGTGTTTGTGACGCAAATCCGTTCGGTGGATGTGGGTGGAGACAGTGTTCTCAAAGCCACTGGCCTGCGCGAGTCGGCGATGCTGACGCAGGACGAGAATATTCTCGACATCAAGTTCGCCGTTCAGTACCGTCTGAGCGACGCCCGTGCATTTTTGTTTGAAAGCAAAAATCCCGAGAACGCTGTGGTGCAGGCTGCAGAGACATCGGTGCGCGAAGTACTTGGAAAAATGAACATGGACGCCGCCCTGTCCGAAGACCGCGACCAAATTGCGCCCAAGGTACGCGCC
>CAIYRQ010000009.1 GCA_903928635.1 uncultured beta proteobacterium
AGGCAAAAGTTCAGGCGCCGGCCAACAATGGCACCAGAGCGCCTCGACCATCAAGCGCGGCCAAGTCGTCAAAGCCGCCCACATGGGTGCTGCCAACAAAAATCTGCGGTACCGTGCGCCGACCCGTGATTTCCATCATGGTGGCGCGCTCTTGCGGGTTGACATCGATACGGATTTCTTCGATGTGCTCGACGCCTTTGGACTTGAGCAAACGCTTGGCTTGGACGCAATAGGGGCACACACCTGTGGTGTACATCTTGACGGTTTGCATAGGAATTTATTTCTGTGAGGGGTGAGATGAGCACTCAGGCTTTTTCGACCGGTAGGTTGGCCGCACGCCACGCTGTCAGACCACCACCGAGTGAATGCACTTGCTCGTAACCCAAAGCGGTGGCTTTGGCCACGGCGCGAGCTGAGCGTGCGCCCGACTGGCACACGAGGATCAACGGCAACTTTTTGTTTTTCACCGCGCCAGCGAGTTTGGCTTCCAACTCGCCCAAAGGAATGTTTTTGGAGCCAACCACATGCCCAGCGGCAAACTCATCCGGTTCGCACACATCGATCACCACGGCTTTTTCGCGGTTGATGAGTTGGACCGCATCATTGGCGCCCAGTCCGGTGGCGACAGCGCCCTGCAGCACAGGTACCAGCAGCAGTCCGCCGGAAATGACGGCCAATGCAATCAGCGTCCAGTTATCGATAATAAATTTCACTCAGTGTCCTTGGCAGTTTTTAGGGTTTGGTCGACGCATTTTAGAATGCGGGCCTGTCCCCCTGCAGACTGGCCTCTCATTGCCCCTGCTCCGGCGTCCCGAATTTTTCCCTTCGTATTCCTCACATGTACAAACTTGTCTTGATCCGCCACGGCGAATCCACCTGGAATCTTGAAAACCGCTTCACGGGCTGGACCGATGTAGAGCTCACAACCCTGGGCATTGAGCAGGCCAAAAATGCAGGCCGATTGCTCAAAAGCGAAGGCTATGACTTTGACGTCGCCTACACCAGCGTCCTCAAGCGCGCCACCCACACCCTGTGGCACTGTCTGGACGCCATGGACCGCACCTGGCTGCCGGTGGTGCACTCCTGGCGCCTGAACGAGCGCCATTACGGCGCGTTGCAAGGACTTAACAAGGCGGAAGTGGCCAAGCAGTACGGTGACGACCAGGTGTTGGTCTGGCGACGCAGCTACGACACGCCGCCGCCTACCCTGGCCGTGGACGACCCGCGCTGTGAACGTGGCGACCCCCGCTATGCCAAGCTGCCGCCAGACCAGATTCCACTGACCGAATGCCTGAAGGACACTGTGGCGCGGGTGCTGCCCTTTTGGAACGAGGCCCTGGCGCCAGGTCTGCGCGCAGGTAAGCGCCTGGTGGTCGCCGCCCACGGAAACTCGATCCGCGCGCTGGTGAAATACCTGGACGACATCTCGGATGAAGACATCGTGGGCCTGAACATACCCAATGGCATTCCCTTGGTATACGAGCTTGATGCAAACCTCAAACCCATTACCCACTACTATCTCGGCGATGCCCAGGCGGCAGAGCGTGCGGCCCAAGCCGTGGCAGCGCAAGGCAAAGTTGCGTAAAACTCGGTGCAATTCACCACCAATGACGTTCTAATGGAAGCCGTATGGGTCAAAAACTGAAAATTGCAGGATGGATATCGCTTGGCGTCGTTGCCGGCGCGATGTGCACTGTGTCCTTGCAAACGGTGGCACGCAGCACCTATGCACCGCTTCCCCTGGAAGAACTGCAACAGCTCTCCACCGTCTTTGGCCTGATCAAAAGTGACTATGTGGAGCCGGTGGATGAGAAGAAGCTCATCACCGACGCTATTTCCGGCATGGTGTCCAGCCTGGACCCGCACTCGGTGTATTTTGACAAGAAGTCGTTCAAAGAGTTCCGCGAAGGCACTGCAGGCAAGTTCGTAGGCGTTGGCATCGAAATCACGCAGGAAGACGGTCTGGTCAAGGTCGTGAGCCCCATTGAAGGCTCGCCCGCCTTTCGGGCTGGTATGAAAACCAACGACCTCATCACCAAAATTGACGACACCGCGGTCAAGGGCCTGAGCCTGAACGAAGCGGTCAAGCGCATGCGCGGCGAACCCGCCACCAAGGTGATCCTGACGGTCTATCGCAAAGATGAAAACCGGACGTTTCCGGTCACCATCATCCGCGAAGAGATCAAGCAACAGTCGGTGCGCGGCAAGTTGATTGAACCCGGCTACGGCTGGGTGCGTGTCAGCCAGTTCCAGGAACGCACGGTCGAAGACTTCGTGAAGAAGGTCAACGAGATCTACAAACAAGACCCGAAAATCAAAGGTTTGGTACTCGACCTGCGTAACGATCCCGGTGGTTTGCTCAATGCGGCGGTGGCGATCTCTGCGGCATTCTTGCCCGAGAACGTGACCGTGGTCTCGACCAAGGGGCAGACGCCCGACAGCAAGCAAACCCTGCGTGCCGCCGTTGGAGACTACCAGGGCCGGGCCGGTTCTGACCCTCTCAAGGGTCTACCTGCTGCGCTCAAGAAAGTCGATCTGGTGGTCTTGGTGAATGAAGGTTCTGCCTCGGCCAGCGAAATCGTGGCCGGAGCCCTGCAGGACCATGCGCGCGCCACCATCATGGGCAGCCAGACCTTTGGCAAAGGATCGGTACAGACTTTCCGCCCCCTGGGCGCGGACACCGGCCTGAAAATCACCACCTCGCGCTACTACACGCCGAGCGGAAAATCCATCCAGGCCAAGGGCATTGTGCCCAACGTCATGGTGGATGAAACCGAAGAAGGCAGCCCCTTTGCCGCCCTGCGCACCCGCGAAGCCGATCTGGAAAAACACCTGGCCAGCGGACAAGGTGCCGAAGTAAAAGACGAAGCGCGTGAAAAGGCCCGCGAGGAAGCCCTGAAGCGCTTGGAAGAAGAGTCGCGCAAGCCGGTGGCAGATCGCAAAGCCCCTGAATTTGGCAGCGACAAAGACTTCCAACTCGCCCAGGCTATCAAGCAGCTCAAGGGCCAACCGGTATTGGTCAGCAAAACGCTGACCGAGCGCAAGGCCGAAGTCAAAGAAGACTGACCGCGCCATGACGGGGCGTTGCTTGAGTGACGAGGAGCTGCTGCGCTATTCGCGCCATATCCTGCTGGACGACATCGGCTTTGAAGGACAAACCCGCTTCTTGCAAAGCCATGCGCTGGTGATTGGCGCGGGCGGCTTGGGGTCCCCTGCGACCATGTATTTGGCCTGCGCAGGCGTGGGCCACATCACCTTGGTAGACCACGACAGCGTAGACCTGACCAACCTGCAACGCCAAATCGCCCACACCACCGACCGGGTGGGACTGCTGAAAGTGGAATCTGCCAAGGCCACCTTGCTGGGCCTGAACCCACACACCGAAGTCAGTGCGCTTGCCGCACGCGCCGATGACCCGCTCTTGGACGAGCTGGTGGCGAACGCCGACGTGGTGCTGGACTGCTGCGACAACTTCGCCAC
>CAIYRQ010000010.1 GCA_903928635.1 uncultured beta proteobacterium
CGTGGCATTGAGCACGATGCGGTGCACATAAATGCCAGGCAGGTGCACCTGGTCAGGCGCAATGTCGCCGGTTTCCACAATTTCTTCCACTTCGACCACAGTGATCTTGCCAGCCATGGCCGCTGCGGGGTTGAAGTTGCGTGCGGTGAATCGGAACTGCAAATTGCCCGATTTGTCCGCCCGGTGGGCTTTGACCAGTGCCACATCGGGCACCAGCGAACGCTCCATCACATAGGTTTCGCCGTCAAACTCGCGCAGCTCTTTGCCTTCGGCCACGATGGTGCCGACACCGGTCTTGGTAAAAAACGCGGGGATGCCAGCGCCACCGGCACGCAGCTTCTCTGCCAGCGTGCCCTGCGGCGTGAACTCCAGCGCCAGCTCGCCGGCCAGGTACTGGCGCTCGAACTCTTTGTTCTCACCGACGTAGCTGGAAATCATTTTCTTGATCTGGCGGGTCTCGAGCAGCTTGCCCAGACCGAAGCCGTCGACGCCGGCGTTGTTGGAAATCGCGGTCAGGTTTTGCGCGCCGCTGTCGCGCAAGGCGTCAATCAGGGCCTCTGGGATGCCGCACAAACCAAAACCGCCGACGGCGATGAGCTGGTTGTCGTGCACGATGCCGTCAAGCGCGGCGGCCGCGCTGGGGAATATTTTGTTCACTGCAGGAATCTCCGGTAATGCATGCGATAGGGTCAAAAACCCTTCGATGTTACTGAAGTGCTCAATAGTGGGGTGGCGTGATCACCCAAAGTACCTTGGTAGGGCTGTCCGACACATTGGCGCAGCGATGCACTTCGGTGCTTTTGAACGCGAAGCTATCGCCCTCGCCGAGCTGGAAATGCCGCCCCGAGACCCACAAATCCAGGGTGCCGGAGAGCACCAAGCCGGCCTCGGCGCCGTCGTGGGAATAGTCTTCACTGTCGGCATGGGGCTCGATCGTGCTGATCAACAACTCCAGTGGACCGCTCAAATTGGGCGACAACAGTTCTTCCTGGATGCCCAGGCCGGTGAACGACATGCGCCTGCGGTGCGTGCTGCGCACCACCACGTCACGCTCTGACGGGTCCCCCTGGGTGCCTTGCTGGAAAAACCAGTTCATATGCACGCCCAAGGCGTCACTCAGACGTTTGAGCACACCAATGGGCAGCCGCGAATGGTTGCGCTCTAATTGACTGAGGTAGCCCACCGAAATACCGGCTTTTTCTGCCACCTCGCGCAAGGTCAGGTTTTTGACCAGACGCAACTCACGCAACTGCTCGCCAATGGCCTGGCCTGGATCCATGTCCCCGGACGGCGCGGTCGCGTCGTCAGCCACGGCCAGTCGCGCAGCTTGCAAGGCCATTTAGAGCGCTTTCACCCGCAGGCTTTGCGGATCGTAAAAGCCTGCCAAGGACGCCGTGGCCGGTACTTTGACGCCTGCAACTTCAATCTCGTAGTGGGCGGCCACCAGTCCTGCGTCATTGCCCGCCATTGCGCCCAGCTCCACATAGCCCATGCCCAGCGACTTGCCCAGCGCGTGGCCGAACATGCCTGAAGAAATGCGCCCCACGATGGCGCCGTCGCGCCAAATCGGCTCGTTGTGGTACAGCAAGGCGTTGGCGTCGTGCAGCGCAAACTGCACCAACTTGCGGGTCACGCCCTCTTCTTTTTGCTTGAGCAGCGCGGCGCGGCCCAAAAAGCCATCGGGCTTTTTCCAGGACACCGCAAATTCCAGCCCGGCCTGCAAAGGCGTGTCCTCGTCGCTGATGTCGTGGCCCCAATGGCGGTAGCCTTTTTCCATGCGCAGCGAATTGAGCGCGTGGTAGCCCGCCAATTTCAATCCCAAAGGCTCGCCTTCTTTCATCAAGGCGTCAAACACCGCAGGCGCGCACTCCACCGGCACATAGAGCTCCCAACCGAGCTCACCCACGTAAGTGATGCGGCTGGCGCGCACACGGGCGTAGGCCAGATCGATCACCTGCGAGGTTCCAAACGGGAAGGCCGCATTTGAAAAATCAGCGTCGCTCAGGCGCTGTAGTAGCTCACGCGAGCGGGGACCCATCAGGCCGAGCACAGCCATGCTGGCGCCCAGGTCAATGGCGGTGGCGCGTGCATCGCCGGGGATCTGGCGCTGCAGCCAGGCAAAGTCGCGCGTTTGGGTCGCTGCGGCGGTGACCACCAGGAAGCGGTCGCTTGCTTCGCGGGTCACCGTGAGGTCGGCTTCAATGCCGCCACGCTCATTGAGCCACTGGGTGTACACCACCTTGCCCACCGGCACGGCCATGTTGTTGGCGCAAATGTGGTTGAGCACTTTTTCTGCGTCGGGGCCTTGCACCACAAATTTGGCGAACGAGGACTGGTCAAACAAACCCACCGCATTTCGCACCGCGTTGTGCTCCTGGGCCGAATAGTCAAACCAGTTTTGGCGCCCGTAGCTGTATTCGTATTCGGCTTTGACACCGGCTGGCGCGTACCAGTTGGGGCGTTCCCAGCCTGCCACTTCGCCAAAGCAAGCGCCATGCGCAGCCAGGCGGTCATGCAAGATGGAGCGGCGCACTCCCCGCGCAGTTTCGGGCTGGCGATAGGGCCAGTGCATGGCATAAAGCAGGCCCAGCGTCTCAACGGTGCGGTCGCGCAAGTAGCTGCGGTTGCGTTGGAAGGGCATGGCGCGGCGAATGTCCACATCCCACAGGTCCATGGGCGGATGACCGTCCAGCATCCAGTCGGCCAGCACCTTGCCTGCGCCACCGGCCGATTGAATGCCGATGGAGTTAAAGCCTGCAGCCACAAACAAGTTGCGCACTTCGGGCGTTTCACCCAGCAGGTAGCGGTCGTCGGGCGTGAAACTCTCAGGGCCATTGAAAAACAAATTGATCCCCGTCTTTTCCAGGGCGGGCGTACGGTGCATGGCGGCCGTGAGCAAGGGCTCGATGTGCTCCAAATCGTCGGGCAACGAGTCAAAGCTGAAGGTCTCCGGGATGCCCTTCATGCCCCAGGGCTTGGCAACCGGTTCAAACCAACCCACCAGGAGCTTGCCCGCGTCTTCCTTGAAGTAGGCGCAGCCGTCGGGGTCGCGCAGCACCGGCATATTGGAGTGCAGGCCTTCCATGGGCTCGGTGACGATGTAAAAGTGTTCTGCCGCATGCAGGGGCACCGTGGTGCCTGCTTTGGCACCCAGGGTATGGGCCCACATGCCAGCGCAGTTAACCACCATGTCGGCACGGATTTCGCCAAACTCGGTACGCACTCCAACGGCTTTGCCGTTTTCAATCAAGATGTCTTGCGCTGCACAGTTCTCAAAAATGCGCGCACCACGGCTCTTGGCGCCTTTGGCCAGGGCTTGGGTGGTGTCAATCGGGTTGGTGCGGCCGTCTTTAGGCAAAAACACGCCGCCCACCAAGTCATCAATGCGAACGCCCGGCCACAGACTGGCAATTTCTGCCGGAGCCAGGGTTTGCACTTCCAGACCAAAGCATTTGGCCATCGAGGCACCCCGCTTAAGCTCTTCGAAGCGCGCCATGTTGGTGGCCACCGCAATCGAGCCCGTTTGGCGAAAGCCCGTGGCTTGACCGGTTTCTTGCTCCAGTGATGCGTAGAGGTTGGTGGTGTACTGCGCCAGGCGCGTCAAGTTGTAGGTTGCACGCAGTTGTCCCACCAGTCCTGCGGCATGCCAGGTCGTGCCACAGGTGAGCTGTTTGCGCTCCAGCAGCACCACATCAGTACACCCACGCAAAGTAAGGTGATAGGCCAGGCTGCAGCCCACAATTCCGCCACCCACAATGACCACGCTGGCCCGGTTCGGTAGATCCATGCGACCTCCAAAGTAAAAAATTGTTCGAAAATTATTCTAGTGTAAAAAATCCGGCGGGAATTTTAAATTTGTGCTTACAATCCGCCAAAAATTCAGGTGCCGGGCGATTAGAACCCCGGGAAACGCATTTGCGCAATAGCGAGTTTTGGGTGCCGTCAAAAGCAACCAAGACCGTGCAACCGGATATCGGAGACCTTCATGACAGAACATGTGCGGGTTGTCGTCATTGGCGGCGGAGTCGTTGGATGCAGCTGCCTCTACCATTTGGCAGCGCTCGGCGTCAAAGACGCATTGCTGCTCGAACGCGACGAGCTCACCTCCGGCTCCACCTGGCATGCTGCGGGCAATTTGCCGACGTTCTCCACCAGTTGGAGCATTCTGAAGCTGCAAAAGTACTCGGCGGCGCTCTACCGCAAGCTGGCTGCTTCGGCCGATAACCCGATCAACTACCACCTGACCGGCTCCGTGCGATTGGCCCATGGCCGCAACCGCATGGACGAGTTCCACCATGTCAAAAGCATGGCCAAGGCCAACGGACTGGACTATGAAATCCTGTCGCCTTCTGAGCTCAAAGACCGGTATCCGCTGATCGAAACCCACGACTTGCAAGGCGCTTTGTGGGACCCTTTGGATGGCGACATTGACCCCTCCCAACTCACGCAGGCCTTGGCACGTGAGGCGCGTCTGCTGGGCGCCACGATTCGCCGCCACACCCGCGTGACCGCACTGGCGCAAAAGCCCAATGGTGAATGGTTAGTCACCACCGACAAAGGCGAAATCACGGCAGAGATTGTGGTCAATGCCGCGGGCTACCGCGCAGGTGAAGTGATGGCCATGGTGGGCCGGCATTTGCCGATTGCCATCATGTCGCACCAGTACCTGGTCACCGAAGATGTGCCTGAGCTGACGCAGCGTGCCGACGCGCGCTTGCCGCTCTTGCGCGACCCGGACACCTCGTACTACCTGCGCCAGGAACGCGAGGGCTTTATTCTGGGGCCCTATGAGTGGAAGGCCACACCCATGTGGCTGGACGGCATGCCCGACGACTTTGCCAACCAGTTGTGGAACGACGATTTTGAGCGCCTCGAAAAATACATCGAAGACGCCATGGCCCGCGTGCCGGCACTGGCGCGCGCGGGCATCAAACGCGGCGTGAACGGCCCGATTCCC
>CAIYRQ010000011.1 GCA_903928635.1 uncultured beta proteobacterium
CCAGGGAATGGCTTCGAGCTCGGCTTCGGTGAGTGGGCGGCGACGCTGGTACAGGCTGGTGTCGGGGGACATGGGGCTCATTTTTGGGTTTTGCTGTCAGCTAACAGAAAGTGAAGGGAAAACACCTAGAACATTCCAAAGTCAATTGTCGTCGCAATGACAACTTGGCGTCAAACGCAGTTCTACTATCAGCGCCATCAACGCTCTGCCATGCGCAGAGGGTTATTGCTGGTGATAAGGATTTGGAATGCAAACGACTTTTCCGCAACTGCTGATGCACCACGCGACCCAGCGGCCCCACGCCGCTGCCATGCGTGAAAAGGAATACGGCATTTGGCAAACGCTGACCTGGGGTGAACTGGCCACCATGGTCGAACAGCTCGCAGGCGGTCTGCACCTGGCCGGTCTGGGCAAGGGCGACCACTTGGTGGTGGTGGGTGCCAACCGCCCCCGCCTGTACGCCACCATGCTGGCCGTGCAGGCCTTGGGCGGCATTCCGGTGCCCCTGTACCAAGACGCTGCTGCCGCCGAGTGTGTCTACCCCTTGGTCAACGCCGAAGTGCGCTTTGCCCTTGCCGAAGACCAGGAGCAGGTGGACAAGCTGCTCGAAGTGCAGGTCGATGCACCCCAGCTCACCCACATTTACTACGACGACCCGCGCGGTCTGCGCAACTACGACGCGCCCGGCTTGTCTTCCATGGACCAGCTGCAGGAAAGTGGTGCGCACTATGTCGCAGCCCACCCCCACTTCTTTCGCGACGCAGTGGCAGCCACCAAGCCCAGCGATGTGGGTGCCATGTTTTTTACCTCCGGCACTACGGGCAAGCCCAAGGGCGTGGTGCACACCCACGACTCCTTGCTCAACCGTGCGCGCGCAGGTGCCGAGTTTGACCACCTGACGTCGGACGAAGAAGTGCTGGCCTACATGCCGGTGGCATGGATCGGGCAAAACATCTTCAGTTACTCGCAGTGGCTGAGCTGCGGCTACGTGGTCAACTGCCCCGAGTCGGCAGCCACCGCCACCATCGACCTGAAAGAAATCGGCCCGACCTATTACTTCGCACCGCCCCGCGTGTTTGAGGGCCTTCTGACCAGCGTGATGATCCGCATGGAAGACGCCTCTGCCATCAAACGCAAGATGTTTTCTGCCTGCATGGCCCTGGCCAAGCGCGTGGGCCCGAACCTGATGGACGGCAAACCGGTGGGCTTGCTGGACCGCGCGCTCTATGCCCTGGGCAATGTGCTGGTTTATGGCCCCTTGCGTAACAACCTGGGCTTTAGCCGGGTGCGGGTGGCCTACACAGCGGGTGAGGCCATTGGCCCCGATTTGTTTAGCTTTTACCGCTCGATTGGAATCAACCTCAAGCAGCTCTACGGCTCCACCGAGACCGCGGTGTTTGTCTGCCTGCAGCCCGACCACGAAGCGCGTGCCGACACCGTGGGCGTGCCCTGCGAGGGTGTGGAAATCAAGGTGGCGGACAACGGCGAGATTTTGGTCAAGTCGCCCGGCTTGCTGCGCGAGTACTACAAAAACCCCGAAGCCACTGCCGAAGTGCTCACAGCAGACGGCTGGTACCACACCAGTGACGCAGGCTTTATTGACGCCCATGGCCACCTCAAGATCATTGACCGCGTCAAAGACGTGGGCCGTGTCCAAGGCGGCGCGTTTGACGGCGCTTTGTTTGCGCCCAAGTACGTGGAAAACAAGCTGAAGTTCTTCCCCCAGATCAAAGAGGTCGTGGCCTATGGCGACGGCCGCGATCAGGTCTGTGTGCTGATCAACATCGACTTCGACGCGGTAGGCAACTGGGCGGAGCGCCGCAACCTGCCTTACGCCGGATACACCGACCTGGCGCAAAAGAACGAGGTGTACCAACTCATCAAAGAATGCGTGGAACAGGTCAACGCCGACTTGAGCGCCGACACATTGTTGGCAGGCAGCCAGGTGAGCCGCTTCCTGGTGCTGCACAAAGAGCTGGATGCCGACGACGGCGAACTCACACGTACCAACAAAGTGCGCCGCGGCTTTATTGCGGAGAAATACCAGCCGCTGGTGGATGCGCTGTACGAAGGCAAGCACCAGCAGTACATAGAAACCCAGGTCAAGTTTGAAGATGGCCGCACCGGCAGCGTCAGCGCTACCTTGCGCATCGAAGACGCCAAAACCTTCGCCCCCGTGAAAGCCGCAGCATGACCGCCACCACCGCACCCGAAGTGCAACTCCCCGGCACCAAGAAAATTGGGGACGTCATTCTGGACGTCAAAAATATTTCGCTGTCGTTTGGCGGGGTGAAAGCGCTGACCGACATTTCGTTCAATGTGCGCGAGCACGAAATTCGCGCCATCATCGGCCCCAACGGTGCAGGCAAGAGCTCCATGCTCAATTGCATCAACGGTGTCTATACGCCGCAGCAGGGCTCCATCACCTTTCGTGGGCAAACCTTCAGCCACATGGACAGCCACCAGGTGGCGACCTTGGGCCTGGGGCGCACGTTTCAAAACTTGGCCTTGTTTAAAGGCATGAGCGTGCTGGACAACATCATGTCTGGGCGCAACCTCAAGATCAAAAGCAATATCTTGTTGCAGGCCTTGCGCATTGGCCCCGCAGAGCGCGAAGAAATCATGCACCGCGAGGCAGTGGAGCGCATCATCGATTTTCTGGAAATCCAGGCCTACCGCAAGACGCCGGTGGGGCAACTGCCTTACGGCCTGCAAAAGCGGGTGGACTTGGGCCGTGCACTGGCCATGGAGCCGCAGGTGCTGCTGCTGGACGAGCCCATGGCCGGTATGAACGTCGAAGAAAAACAGGACATGTGCCGCTTTGTGCTGGACGTGAACGACGAATTCGGAACCACCGTGGTTTTGATCGAGCATGACATGGGCGTGGTCATGGACATCTCCGACCGCGTCGTGGTGCTGGACTACGGCAAAAAAATTGGGGACGGCACGCCTGACGAAGTGCGCAACAACCCGGACGTCATCAGTGCCTACCTTGGCACCTCACATTGAGAGTTAGACATGGCTTTTTTCTTTGAAACCCTGCTTGGCGGCCTGATGGCGGGCATGCTGTATTCGTTGGTGGCGCTGGGCTTTGTGTTGATTTACAAAGCCTCTGGCGTCTTCAATTTTGCGCAAGGCGCCATGGTGCTGTTTGCCGCATTGGCCATGGCCCGATTGGCCGAATGGGTGCCGGAATTTACCGGCATCACCAACCCGGTGGCAGCCAACCTGCTGGCTTTTGTGGGCGCAGGCGTGGTGATGTTTGTGGTGGCCTGGGTGATTGAGCGCCTGGTGCTGCGCCATTTGGTGAACCAGGAGGGCACCACGCTGCTCATGGCCACGCTGGGCATTGCCTATTTTCTGGAAGGCCTGGGCCAGTCGCTGTTTGGCAGCAATATTTACAAGATCGACATCGGCATGCCCAAGGACCCGATGATGATTTTGGAGTCCACCTTCGACGGCGGCATTCTGATCAATAAAGAAGACCTGTATGCCGCCCTGATCGCGGCGGCGCTGGTGGCATTGCTCAGTTTGTTTTTCCAAAAGACGGCCACGGGCCGCGCCCTGCGCGCGGTGGCGGATGACCACCAGGCGGCGCAGAGTATTGGCATTCCGCTCAACCGCATTTGGGTCATTGTGTGGTGCGTGGCGGGCGTGGTTGCGCTGGTGGCCGGCATGATTTGGGGCAGCAAACTCGGCGTGCAGTTCTCGCTCACCACCGTGGCGCTGCGGGCCCTGCCGGTGGTGATTTTGGGTGGACTCACCTCCGTACCCGGCGCGATTGTGGGCGGCTTGATCATCGGTGTCGGCGAAAAGCTCTCTGAGGTGTACATCGGCCCGATGGTGGGCGGTGGCATTGAAATCTGGTTTGCCTATGTGCTGGCGCTGGGCTTCCTGCTGATTCGCCCCCAAGGCTTGTTCGGCGAAAAAATCATTGACCGCGTGTGAGGATCAAAAATGTTTTACAGAGAAAACGGTCAATTTAAAACCAGCTACCGCGCAGACCAGCAAATTCTGCCGATCGCGCAGGACCGCATGGCCATGGCTGCGGTGCTGTTGCTCGGGTTTGCCATCGTGCCCGCAGTCGCCAGTGAATATTGGCTGACCAACATCCTGATTCCATTCTTGATTTTTTCGCTGGCGGCGATTGGCGTGAATATCTTGGTGGGGTACTGCGGCCAAATTTCGCTGGGCTCCGGCGCTTTCATGGCGGTGGGCGCCTACAGCGCTTACAACTTCTTTGTCCGCATCGAGGGCATGCCGCTGGTGGTGTCGTTGATCCTGGGTGGTGTCTGCGCTATGGCCTTTGGTATTTTGTTTGGTCTGCCCAGCTTGCGGGTCAAGGGCTTGTACCTGGCCGTGGCCACTTTGGCCGCGCAGTTTTTTGCGGACTGGATGTTTCTGCGGATTCAGTGGTTTACCAACTACTCCACCTCGGGCTCAGTCTCTGTCTCCAACATGCAGGTGTTTGGTTTTCCTATTGATTCGCCCTTGTCCAAATACATGTTTTGCCTGGTGCTGTTGGCAGTGATTGCTCTGGCTGCCAAAAACCTGGTGCGTGGCGCAGTGGGGCGCGAGTGGATGGCCATTCGTGACATGGACGTGGCGGCTGCGGTGATCGGTATCCGCCCCATGTTTGCCAAGCTCAGCGCTTTTGCTGTGAGCTCTTTCATCGTGGGTGTGGCGGGCGCTCTCTGGGCCTTTATGTACCTGGGTGCCTGGGAGCCTGCTGCTTTCTCGGTAGACCAGTCCTTTAAGTTGCTGTTCATGGTCATCATCGGCGGCATGGGTTCCATCATGGGCAGCTTTTTTGGCGCGGCCTTCATTGTGTTGATGCCGATCTTTTTGAGCCAGTTTTTGCCGGTGGCAGCGGGCTTGTTTGGCGTGGAGGTGTCTACCGCAGGCATGTCCCACGCCGAGCTCATGGTGTTTGGCGGGCTGATTGTGTGGTTCCTGATCGTGGAGCCGCACGGACTGGCCAAACTCTGGTCGGTGGCCAAGCAAAAACTGCGGCTGTGGCCCTTCCCGCACTGAGATCGATTTTTCCCCGCGCTTTCATATTCATTCACAGGAGAGACAAATGAAGCTTCGCAAACTCACACTGGCCAGCATCGTGGCCGCTGTCAGTGCCTCCGCCTTGATGGCGGGGAGCGCTTGGGCAGACACCAAGGAACAGTACATCCCTGTGCTGTCCTACCGCACCGGGCCCTACGCGCCCAACGGTATTCCTATTGCCAACGGCACCATCGACTACTACAAGCTGGTCAATGCCCGCGGCGGTATCAATGGCGTCAAGATTGCATTTGAAGAATGCGAAACCGGCTACGACACCGCGCGCAGCGTGGAGTGCTACGAGCGCCTGAAAGGCAAGAACGGCGGTGCGTCCGTCATTCAGCCCTGGTCCACAGGCGCTACCTTTGCCATCACTGAAAAAGCCCCTGCGGACAAAATTCCGCTGGTCACCCTGGGCTATGGCCGCAGCGAAAGCGCGGACGGTACCGTTTTCAAATGGAACTTCCCCCTGGCCGGCAACTACTGGGTGGCCGGTGACGTGATCATCCAAGCCATTGGCAAGCGCGAAGGCGGCTTGGACAAACTCAAGGGCAAGAAAATCGCCTTGGTCTACCACGACAGCCCGTTTGGCAAAGAGTCGCTGCCAATTCTGCAAGAGCGTGCCCGCACCCACGGTTTTGAGCTGCAACTCCTGCCCGTGACTGCGCCCGGCGTGGAGCAAAAAGCCACTTGGCTGCAAGTGCGCCAGTCGCGTCCTGACTACACCATCCTGTGGGGCTTCGGCGTGATGAACTCCACCGCCTTGAAAGAAGCACAAGCCACCGGTTATCCGCGCGACAAGATGTACGGCGTGTGGTGGTCGGGTGCCGAGCCTGATGTGCAAGACGTGGGCGATGGCGCCAAGGGTTACAACGCTGTGGTGCTGCAAAGCGGTGCCGACTTCAATGCCAAGCTGACCAAGGAAGCTTTGTCCACCTTGCATGCCAAAGGCCAGGGAACCGGCCCGAAAGAAGAAGTAGGCCAAGTGCTGTACTTGCGTGGCGCCATGAGTGCGATGCTGACGGTGGAAGGCATTCGTGCCGCGCAGGAGCGCTTTGGCAAAGGCAAGATCATGACCGGCGAGCAAGTGCGCTGGGGCTTGGAAAACCTGAACCTGACCCAGCCCAAGCTGGACGCACTGGGCTTTGGCGGCGTGTTGCGCCCCATCAGTACTTCCTGCGCGGACCACATGGGTGCGTCGTGGGCGCGTATCCACACCTGGGACGGCAAAGCGTGGGCCATCAGTTCCGACTGGTTCCAGGGCGATGAGCAAATCATCAAGCCCATGGTCAAGGCCCAGGCGGCCAAGTACGCCGCAGAGAAAAAGCTGACACCCCGCACGCCTGCGGATTGCCAGTCTTGATGTGACGTGATTGGTGGCTCTGCAGAGCCGCCAATCCTCAGCGCAAGCAAGTGGCGCGTGCTGAGGATTGGTGAAGGTAACAACTCATGGACACTGAAAAATTCGTACTGAATGTCAATGGCATTGAGGTCATTTACAACCACGTCATCCTGGTGCTCAAGGGCGTCTCGCTGCAAGTTCCCGAGGGCGGCATCGTCGCGCTGCTGGGCGGCAACGGGGCGGGCAAAACCACGACACTGCGTGCCATCAGCAATTTGCTGGCAGGTGAGCGCGGCGCGGTGACCAAAGGCAGCATTGAGCTGCGGGGTGAGCGCATTGAAAACCTCTCGCCCGCCGACCTGGTCGACCGTGGCGTGGTCCAGGTGATGGAAGGGCGCCATTGCTTTGCCCACCTGACTATCGAGGAAAACCTTTTGACCGGCGGCTACACCCGCAAAGACAAAGCCGAGGTGGCGGCGAACCTAGAAAAGGTCTATACCTATTTCCCTCGCCTGAAAACCCGGCGCACCAGCCAGGCGGCCTACACCTCGGGCGGTGAGCAGCAGATGTGCGCCATTGGACGCGCACTGATGGCCAACCCCAGCATGGTGCTGCTGGACGAGCCGTCCATGGGCCTGGCACCACAGATCGTGGAAGAAGTGTTTGAGATCGTCAAAGATCTCAATGCCAAAGAAAAGGTCACCTTTCTGTTGGCCGAACAAAACACCAATATGGCACTGCAGTACGCCGACTACGGCTACATCATGGAGTCGGGCCGCGTCGTGATGGACGGTGCGGCGGCAGACCTGCGATCTAACGAAGACGTCAAGGAGTTCTATCTGGGCGTTGGCGGCGGCGAACGCAAGAGTTTCAAAGACGTCAAAAGCTACAAACGGCGCAAGCGCTGGCTGGCATAACACTCCAAAGGACACCTATGTCAGACCACTACGACGTTCTGGAAATGCGCAGCCCCGAGGCGCGCGAGGCCGCACTCCTGTCGGCTTTGCCTGCCCATATTGCACACGCCAAAGCCCATGCGAGCGCCTTTGCCACGTCGCTGGCACATGTTGACCCGGCTGCTGTGACGTCGCGCCAGGCCTTGGCGCAACTTCCGGTGATTCGCAAACACGCCTTGCTGGAGCAGCAAAAAGCAGCGCGCGCCGCGGGCGGCAATGTTTTTGGCGGATTCAGCGCTTTGGGCTTTGGTGCGTCCATGCCGCGTGTGTTTGCCAGCCCCGGCACGATTTACGAGCCCGAAGGCCGCGATGGCGACTACTGGCGCATGGCGCGCGCCCTGTTTGCAGCGGGCTTTCGCAGCGGGGAGTTGATTCACAACTGCTTTAGCTACCACTTCACCCCGGCGGGTTCCATGATGGAGACCGGTGCCCACGCTCTGGGCTGCACGGTATTTGCCGGCGGCACCGGCCAAACCGAGCAGCAGGTCAGCGCCATGGCAGAACTGGCGCCTGCGGGCTATATCGGCACCCCGAGTTTCTTGAAGATCATCCTGGAAAAAGCCCAGGAGTTGGACGTTGCCCTGCCCAGCCTGCGCAAAGCGCTGGTGTCGGGCGAAGCGTTTCCGCCCAGCCTGCGCGATTGGATGACGGCCCGTGGCATCTACGCCTACCAGTGCTACGCCACGGCGGATGTGGGTCTGATTGCGTATGAGACGTCCGCCCGGCAGGGCTTGGTCGTCGACGAAGGCGTCATTTTGGAAATTGTCCGCCCCGGCACCGGCGACCCCGTCGCGGAAGGGGAGGTTGGCGAGGTGGTGGTGACCACCCTGAATGCCGCATATCCCCTGATCCGGTTTGGCACCGGCGATCTCTCGGCGGTGCTGCCGGGTACCTGCCCGACCGGGCGCAGCAATCTGCGCATCAAAGGCTGGATGGGCCGTGCCGACCAGACCACCAAAATCCGGGGCATGTTTGTCCACCCCGAGCAGGTGGACCAGATTGCCAAACGCTTTCCAGAGGTGCTTCGGGCTCGGCTGGTGGTGAGCGGTGCCATGGCGCAGGACGTGATGACGCTCAAGGTCGAAAGCGGCGCCAGCCCCGATGGATTGGCTGAGCGCCTGGCCGAAGCGGTGCGCGAAGTGACCAAACTGCGTGCGGCTGTGGAGTTAGGCGCCCCTGGCAGTCTGCCCAATGATGGCAAGGTGATTGAGGATGCCCGCAGCTACCAATAAAACCGCTGGAAAATAGAGGCGCTATTCGCGCTAGACTGCGCTTTTATTATTCAGGAGACCTTGATGAAAAAATTAGTTGCCTTGGTGGCCGCCTTGTCCACGGTGATGGCATTTGCCGACACCTATCCGTCCAAAACTATTTCGCTCATCGTGCCGTTTGCTGCAGGTGGACCGACCGACCGTGTGGCGCGCGACCTGGCCGAGGCATTGCGCAAGCCTCTGGGCGGCGCCACTATCGTGGTCGACAACATTGTCGGAGCCGGCAGTTCCATTGGTGCCAGCCGTGTAGCCAAAGCCGCGCCGGACGGCTACACCCTTTTGCTCAACCACATTGCCATGGCCACCATGCCCAATCTGTTGCGAAATATGCCATTCAAGGTGGAGTCGGATTTTGAATACCTGGGCATGATCAACGAGGTGCCCATGACCTTGATCGCCCGCCCCAACATGCCGGCCAAGAATTTCAAGGAATTCCACGCCTGGCTGAACGCCAACAAAGGAAAGATCAATTTGGGCAACGCAGGCATCGGTTCTGCATCGCACCTGTGCGGCTTGATGTTTCAAAACGCGGTGCAAATTGACATGACCGCCATTCCCTACAAGGGCACGGCGCCGGCCATGGTCGATTTGATGGCGGGCCAAATTGACGTGATGTGCGATCAAACCACCAACACCACTGCGCAAATCGAGGCCAAGAAGGTGATTGCTTACGGCGTGACAACCGCCAAGCGCTTGACGGTTCCTGCGCTCAAGGACCTGCCAACATTGCAGGAGGATGGGCTCAAGGGATTTGATGTCAGCATCTGGCACGGTCTGTATGCCCCCAAGGGGACGCCGGCAGACGTCGTCGCAAAAATCAACGGTGCACTGAAGGTGGCCTTGAAAGATCCCGACTTCATCAAAAAGCAGGAAGCATTGGGTGCAGTCATCATCACCGACAAGCGGGTGGAATCGGCAGAGCACAAGAAGTTTGTGGCGGCTGAAATCGCTAAGTGGAGCCCTGTGATTGCGGCGGCTAAGGAATACATCGACTGATAGATGTGTCACGCACCACGGCTGCACGGCCGTGTCGCGCACCGATGAGAAATCGTCTAGGGCTACACGCCCCAGACGATTTCTTTTTTTTCGGCCATGCAGCGCTGTGCCATTTGAATAAAAGGCAGGCTGCGTTGGCGCAGGCTCACGGTCTGTGCGGGTGGGGGCGTTTGGCCTTGGGCCATGGCCTGCTGCACCAATTCCGATCGGGCATGTTCCTCGTCGCTGACGGCCTGTTGCAACGCAAGAATGGCACGCGGCATGTCCTCGGGGAGCAATATGCCCTGCCGAAGTTGCTCAGCGTCAGACTTTCCGATGATTTGCAAAATAGTTTGGCCGTGAGGCTGCAACATAATCAAGTCGCCGGTAGCCTTGGATTTGAATTTGTAAATCATGGTGTCGCCAGCATACGCGCCTTCGCCGCGCTTTGAAAGTTCGTCATGCCTCATATTCACATCGACCACCCCCATGGGCTTTCTTTGCAGGAAGCCCAAGTGCTTGCCCAGAACTGGGCGCAGGCCGCGCAGCGCGATTGGGCGATGAAGGCGCACACAGCACCCGACCCGCAAGGGGCTGACGGAGACGACGTCTGGCATTTCAGTCGCAGCGGTGCCGATGGCACCTTGCGCGTAACACCCGAACGGTTTGTGCTGGATCTTCGGCTTGGTTTTTTGCTGGGTGCTTTCAAAGACCGGATAGAAGCACAACTGCTTCACAACCTGCGCGACCGCTCGGCACGCCCTGGCGGATAATTGGTTTTATTTCTTACCCACCTACGACCCATTCTTTATGACGCTTTCCCGTATTACCCCGGTGATTCTTTGTGGCGGCTCCGGAACCCGCTTGTGGCCATTAAGTCGCAAAAGCCTGCCCAAGCAGTTTGTTCCCTTGATAGGCGACAAAAGTTTGCTGCTTTTGACCTTGGAACGACTTGCAAAAATCAACCCGGAAATAGTGTGCGTGGCGGCGGATGAGCATCGTTTCTTGGTGGCACAAACGCTGCGCGAGGCAGCGTTGCGCGGCGCGGTCATTTTGGAGCCGTCAGCGCGCAATACGGCGGCTGCGATGGCTCTGGCTGCTTTGTCGGCAAAGCCCGCAGACCTGCTGCTGTTTTGTCCGGCAGATCACCATATTCCCGATGTGGATGCGTTTGCTGCAATGGTCGAGGACGGCCGGGCAGCGGCACAGGGTGGGGCGATCGTTACCTTTGGTGTCACCCCCAGTTTTCCTAGTACTGCCTATGGGTATATTGAGCAGGGTTCCGCCCGTTCAGACGGCGCACGCGAGGTACAGCGCTTTATTGAAAAACCGCAGGCCGAGATTGCCCAACAGCTGCTTTTGGCTGGGAATTTTTTGTGGAATGCCGGCATCTTTTTGTGCCAAGCAGAGGTGCTTATGCAAGCTTTGGAGCGCTATGCGCCGGACATATACGCGTCCTGCAAGGCCGCTTGGGATGGCCTTGCCAGCGACCGCGTCGGTGAGCACGTATTTTTCAGGCCTGACGCCACATCGTTCAACGCCTGTCGGTCGCAAAGCATCGACTACGCGGTCATGGAGCACCATAAGAACGTGGCGGTAGTGCCATTTCATGGCGCTTGGAGCGACGTCGGCAGCTGGAATGCAGTGGCTGAACTCGCAGTGGCTGATGCTTTGGGCAACCGCTCTGCGGGAGACGTCGCCCACGCCCATCACTTGAAGACGCAAAACACCTATATCCACGCAGCGGGAAAGCGCCCGGTGGTGGCGTTGGGAACGCATGACTTGCTGATTATTGATACGCCCGACGCATTGCTGGTGGCCGATGTCAGCCATGCGGAGGCGGTCAAAGAAGTCGTTGCGAAACTAGAGGCGTTGGATGCTTCCGAGGCGCTGCAGCACCGTAGGGTTGCCAGACCCTGGGGCTGGTATGACAGTGTGGATGTGGGTCCACGCCATCAGGTTAAGCGCATCGGGGTCAATCCCGGGGCCAGCTTGTCTCTGCAAATGCACCACCACCGTGCCGAGCATTGGATCGTGGTCAGCGGAACAGCCGAGGTCACCAACGGAGACAATGTGTTGATCCTGACCGAAAATCAAAGCACGTTTATCCCCTTGGGCCAAACCCACCGCCTGGCGAATCCTGGCAAAGTTCCGCTCGAAATTATTGAAGTGCAAAGCGGCTCGTACCTGGGTGAGGACGACATCGTGCGCTTTGAAGACCATTACGGTAGGCACTGACGGGCTTGGGTACCTATGCATCCTAAAGTCGCACTCATTACCGGCATCACCGGGCAAGACGGTTCGTATCTGGCGGAGTTTCTGCTGGACAAAGGCTATGTGGTGCACGGCATCAAACGCCGCGCGAGTTCTTTCAATACACAAAGGGTGGATCACATCTACCAGGACCCGCACATTGAAAATGCGCGCTTCAAACTGCACTACGGGGATTTAACTGATACCAGTAATTTGGTGCGCATATTGCAAGAAACGCAGCCCGATGAGGTTTACAACCTGGGCGCGCAAAGCCACGTGGCAGTGAGTTTCGAAAGTCCCGAGTACACGGCGGATGTGGACGGAATGGGCACCTTGCGCCTGCTGGAAGCGATTCGCATTTTGGGCCTGGAGAAGAAAACGCGCTTTTACCAGGCGTCTACCAGCGAACTCTATGGGATGGTCCAGGAAACTCCACAAAAAGAAACTACGCCTTTCTATCCACGCAGCCCCTATGCGGTTGCCAAAATGTACGCCTACTGGATTACTGTGAATTACCGCGAGGCCTATGGCATCTATGCCTGCAATGGTATTTTGTTTAACCACGAAAGCCCGCGTCGCGGAGAAACCTTTGTCACGCGCAAAATCACGCGAGGATTGGCCAATATCAGCCAGGGCTTGGACGATTGCCTGTACATGGGCAATATCGATGCGCTGCGCGACTGGGGCCATGCCAAAGACTATGTGCGCATGCAGTGGATGATGCTGCAGCAAGACCACGCCGAAGATTTTGTGATCGCCACCGGCGTTCAATACACGGTGCGCCAGTTCATTGACAAAGCGGCGGCGGCGCTGGGGATGACGCTCACCTGGCGAGGCAGCGGAATCGATGAAGTTGCCCATTGGGGCGTGGCAGGCGACGGCTTCGGCAATGGACGGGCTGTAGTCCGCATCGACCCGCGCTATTTCCGCCCTACCGAGGTGGAGACCCTGTTGGGCGACCCCTCCAAGGCCAAGGCCAAACTGGGTTGGGTTCCGGAAATTACCTTGGACCAGATGGTTGCTGAGATGGTGGAAAGCGATCTAGCGCAGGCGAAACAGCATGCACTGCTCAAAAAGCACGGCTTCAGCGTGAACGTCAGTTCGGAATAGTCCCCACCATGACCGGCAAGCCCAAGATCTACGTTGCTGGCCATCGCGGCATGGTGGGCAGCGCCATTGTGCGAACCCTGCTCACGCAGGGGGTGGAGCCCGTGCAAATCGTCACGCGTACCAGCGCGGAGCTGGACTTGCGCAACCAGGTGGCGGTTCAGGCTTTTTTTGAGGACGAGCGACCGGACCAGGTTTATCTGGCGGCAGCCAAAGTGGGCGGCATCCACGCCAACAACACCTATCCCGCAGATTTCATATATGACAACCTGCTGTTGCAGGCCAACGTGGTGCACGCCGCACACACCCATGGCGTGCAAAAGCTTCTTTTTTTGGGAAGCAGCTGCATTTACCCCCGGCAGGCACCACAACCCATGGCCGAGTCGGCTTTGCTGACAGGGCCGCTGGAGCCCACCAACGAGCCATACGCCATCGCCAAAATCGCCGGCATCAAACTCTGTGAAAGCTACAACCGCCAATACGGTCGCGACTACCGCAGTGTCATGCCCACCAATTTGTATGGCCCAGGTGACAACTACCATCCCGAGAATAGCCATGTCATTCCAGCATTGATTCGTCGATTCCACGAGGCCAAAATCCAGGGCGCACCAGAGGTGGTGATTTGGGGAACCGGCACGCCACGCCGCGAGTTTTTGTATGTGGACGATATGGCCTCTGCAAGCGTTTTTGTGATGCAGCTGCCCTCGGAGGTGTACGACGCACATACCTCTTCCATGCAAAGCCATATCAACGTGGGTTCAGGCGGTGATGTGACGATTGCCGAGCTAGCGCAGGCTGTTTCGATGGTGGTCGGCTATAACGGTGCTATTCGCTATGACGCTATCAAGCCTGATGGCGCGCCGCGAAAGTGGATGGATAGCGGTTTATTGAATCAGTTGGGATGGCGGCCTGGCGTGGGGTTGGTAGATGGTTTGAAGTTCGCTTATGTTGATTTTTTGAAAAAATAATTGAAATCTAAATTCCTGAGTGGTATGTTGCGTAGATAAACCCATTATTTGAGGCTGCTTTTTCTTTGTTCCCTTGGTGCCTGCCTCATGGTTGAGCGACTGTTTTAATCAACTCAGCAAATTTACCCCTCTCTTTTAAGGTCCTGCGCAGATGTGATGCAGCGTGTCTATGCTTGCATTGCATTCACTATTCAATGCGCAGCGACGATTCCTTGGAATTGATCTTGCATGCGTAAACCGATATCTTTACGATAATGTCCCAATGTCGACCAGTGAATTAATAAGAATTAGTATTAAAATACTTCGGTCATGTATTTTTAATGGAGTTTTTTTATGAGTAATCTTTTGGATATCCAATCCCAAATTGAAAAGCTGCAAAAGCAAGCTAACGAGATCAAGGCCAAAGACTTTCATGCGACGGTCAAAGAAATCGTGAGCAAAATGCACGCATTTGGTATTACTGTCAAAGACCTGCAGTCGCCGAAGGCCGCAAAAGCGGGCAAAGCGGGGCGTCCAGCCAAGGCCAAAGCTGTTGCCGGCAAAGCACCCAAGGCAGCGCGCAAGGCAACTACACCCGTGGCTGCGAAGTTCCGTGGTCCCAATGGTGAAACCTGGTCTGGCCGAGGACTGATGCCTAAGTGGCTCTCAGCCTTGGTGGCTCAAGGTCAAAGTAAAGAGTCATTTGCGGTAAAGGCTGAATAAGCAGAACTCATCTCGCTCCCGTCCCTAGCCGCCTGACTGCGCCTCGAATCGCGCTCAGGCGGTTTTTCATTGGGGCTCGCATTTGTGGCGTTCGAAATGCGCTGCGGGTCTGTCTGCGGCAAACGCTTGGCCCTGATCCCAGCATCGAACGTGAATAATCCGCACCATTGAACTTTCCCTCACCCTTGCACACCATGACACAGCTCAACCCCCACGACAAAGCCGATATCCTGGCCCAGGCCCTTCCCTACATCCGGAAATTCCATGGCAAGACCATGGTCATCAAGTACGGTGGCAACGCCATGACGGATCCGGCCTTGCAGGCCGCTTTCGCGCAGGACGTGGTACTGCTCAAGCTGGTGGGTATCAATCCGGTGGTGGTGCACGGCGGCGGCCCGCAGATTGAAAATGCGCTCAAACGCCTGGGAAAAACCGGCGAATTTGTGCAGGGCATGCGCGTGACCGATGCGGAGACCATGGAAGTGGTCGAGTGGGTGTTGGGCGGTGAGGTGCAGCAAGACATTGTGGGTCTGATCAACCAAGCCGGCGGCAAAGCTGTGGGCCTGACCGGGCGCGATGGCGCCATGATCCGTGCGAAAAAACTGACCATGCGCGACAACGCCGACCCCAGCGTGGAACTCGATGTGGGCCAGGTCGGCGATATCGTGAGCGTGGACCCCAGTGTGGTCAAGGCGCTGCAGGACGATGCGTTCATACCCGTCATCAGCCCGATTGGCTTTGGTGAGAACAATGAGAGCTACAACATCAACGCCGACGTGGTGGCCGCCAAACTCGCCACGGTGCTGCAGGCGGAGAAGCTCCTGATGCTGACCAATATCAGCGGTGTCTTGAACAAGTCCGGCGAATTGCTGACAGAACTCAGTGCCCGCCAGATCGACGCCCTGTTTGCCGACGGCACCATCTCAGGTGGCATGTTGCCCAAAATAAGCGGTGCCCTGGATGCGGCCAAGAGCGGTGTCAAGGCGGTGCATATTGTGGACGGCCGCGTACCACACGTCCTCTTGCTTGAGATACTGACCGCACAGGCCTTTGGCACCATGATTCGCTCGTCCTAGACCGCGTATCTCCCGGGTCCCAGCCGGGACCTGCAGCGCGAAGAAATGGTGCAAAATAGCACGATCGTTCTATTTTGCATACTTCCTTCATGTCCTCGCCCGGTTTTTCCGATTCAAGTCTTACGCTCGCTGACGCTGAGCGCCCCGGCGGGCGCACCATGCTCAAGGGCCAGCAGACCAAGCACGCCATCGTCCAGGCGGCTGTGGGTTTGAGCACCCAGTTCGGGCTGGAGGGCTTGAGTATCGGTACCTTGGCTGAATGCATGCACATGAGCAAGTCGGGTGTGTTTGCCCACTTTGGCTCGCGCGAAGAACTTCAAATTTCGGTGATTCGTGAGTATTTCGCCACCTTTGAGCAAGAGGTTTTTTACCCCTCCCTGAATGCCCCAAAAGGCCTGCCACGCCTGCGTGCGCTCTTTGACAACTGGATGAAGCGCGTGGCCGTGGAGATTCAGTCGGGCTGTATTTTCATCAGCGGCGCTGTGGAGTTTGACGACCGTACGGGCCCGGTGCGCGACGCGCTGGCTTATTCGGTGCAAACCTGGTTGCAGGCGCTCAACCGTGCGGTGGTACTGGCCAAACAATGCGGTCACTTGATGCCCGATGCCGACGAGCAGCAGGTCGCTTTCGAAATCCATGCTTTGATTCTGGCCCTGCACTACGAGGCCCGTTTCTTGAAGAACCCCGGCTCTCTGGCGCGTGCCAACAGGGGATTTGACGACATTCTGGCGCGCTATGGCGTGCCAGGCGCTATCGATTTTTCTGCCTAGTTTTTTGATTTTTCCTCTTAGGAGCTTTTCCCATGCCCAGCTACACCCCCCCCTTGCGTGACATGCAGTTTGTGATGCACGAGCTGCTTCATGTCGTCGATGACCTCAAGCAAATGCCCCGCCACGCGGACATGGACGCCGACACTATCAACGCGGTGCTCGAAGAAGGTGGCAAGTTCGCCGCTGAAGTTTTGTTCCCGCTCAACATCAGCGGCGACGCCGAGGGCTGCGTGTTGGATCCTAAAACCCACAGCGTCACCACACCCAAAGGCTTTAAGGAAGCCTACGCACAGTATGTGGAAGGCGGCTGGGCGGCCTTGGCCTGCGACCCCGCCTATGGCGGCCAAGGTCTGCCGCTGATCGTGAACCAGATGTTTTACGAAATGCTCAACAGCGCCAACCAGGCCTGGACCATGTACCCCGGCCTGACCCACGGAGCCTACGCATCGCTGTCCACCCATGGCACCGACGAACAAAAAGCGACCTACCTCAGCAAAATGACCAGCGGCCAATGGACCGGCACCATGTGCCTGACCGAGCCCCATTGCGGCACCGACCTGGGCCTGATGCGCACCAAGGCCGAGTTGCAAGCTGACGGTACCTACCGCATCACCGGCAACAAGATTTTCATCAGCGCGGGCGAGCACGACATGAGCGAAAACATCGTTCACCTGGTGCTGGCCCGACTGACCGATGCGCCTCCCGGTATCAAAGGCGTGAGCCTGTTTGTGGTTCCCAAGTTTTTGGTGAATGCCGACGGCACGCTGGGCGAGCGCAATGGCATTTACTGCGGCGGCATTGAGCACAAAATGGGTATCAAGGCCAACGCCACTTGCCAAATGGTGCTCGACGGTGCGGTCGGCACCATGGTCGGTGCGCCCAACAAGGGCATGAATGGCATGTTCGTGATGATGAATGCCGCGCGCCTGGGCGTGGGCAACCAGTCTTTGGGTCTGACCGAAGTGGCCTACCAAAATGCGCTTGCCTATGCCAAAGACCGCATTCAAATGCGTTCGCTCTCTGGCACCAAGGCCAAGGACAAAGCGGCCGACCCCATCATCGTGCACCCCGACGTGCGCAAAATGCTGCTCACCGCCAAAGCCTATGCCGAAGGTGGTCGTGCCTTGCAAGGCTATGGCGCCATGTTGCTGGAGCAAGAGCACAGTCACCCCGACGAAGAAGTGCGCAAAGAGGCCGGCGAAATGCTGGCCATGCTCACGCCCATCGTCAAAGCCTTTATCACCGACAACGGCTGGACTGCCACCTCGGGCTGCTTGCAGGTGTTCGGCGGCCACGGCTTTATCAAAGAGTGGGGCATGGAGCAGTTTGTGCGCGATGCCCGCATCAACATGATTTACGAAGGCACCAACACCATCCAGTCGCTGGACCTGTTGGGTCGCAAGATTTTGGGCAACCAGGGCGCCACGCTGCGCAAGTTCGGCAAGCTGATTGGCAAACTGGCCAAGGAAGAAGCCGACAACGCCAGCATGAAGGAATTCATCACGCCGGTGACCACATTGGGCGAACAAATGACCCAATTCACTATGGAAATTGGCATGAAGGGCATGCAAAACCCCGACGAAGTGGGCGCAGCGGCCGTGGACTACCTGCGGGTGGCTGGGCACATGGTGTTTGGCTACTTCTGGGCCCGCATGGCGCAGGTCGCCTTGCGCGAAATTGCCGCGGGCAACAAAGATCCGTTCTACCAGGCCAAGCTGCAAACCGCGCGTTTTTACTTTGCCAAGTTATTGCCTGAGACGGCGACCTTGATGCAAACCGCCCGCGCGGGCAGTGCGCCACTGATGGACACCGAAGCGGTGTTCGCCTAATTCGACTGTCGCTAACCTCAACCATCCCTCGCACTGGAGTTTTTATGAAGAAGATCTATTTGGCCTTGGGCCTGGCTGCGCTGTCGGCCCTGGCGCATGCACAAATGACGCCCCTGGGCGCATGGAACACGATCGATGACAAAACCGGCAAGCCCAAGGCCTTGATTCGCATCACCACCAACGCCACTGGAGGTCTGTCGGGCGTGGTGGAAAAAGCCCTGGAGGTGAATCCCAGCACCGAGCCCAACTGCGAAAAATGCACCGACGACCGCAAGGGCAAGCCCAAGATCGGCATGGAAATCATCCGTGGCGGCAAAAAGGTCGATGGCAAAGACGTGTGGGAAGAAGGCAAAATTTTGGACCCCGACAACGGCACCGACTACCGTTTGCGTCTGACACCGATTGAAGGCGGCAAGAAGCTCGAAGTCCGTGGCTACATCGGCACGCCTTTGCTGGGTCGCACCCAAACCTGGGTGCGCGTCGAGTGACTTTGGAATTGAGCAGCCATCCTTTTGACGAAGCTGTTCGCTTGCAGTTGCAGGCGGACGGCAGCTCCTTGGGCCATACCCACCCCTCGTGGGCCAATATGGTCGGGCCATTTGGCGGCATTACGGCGGCCACGGTCGTGCAGGCCATCGTGGACCACCCGCAATGCCTGGGCGCACCGGTGGCCGTCACGCTGAACTACGTGGCAGGCATTGCCGATGGCGCCTTCAGTTTGCGCTTGCGCATTGCGCGCACCAACCGCTCTACCCAGCACTGGATGTTTGAGATCGTGCAAACCGCAGCCGACGGCAGCACGGATTGCGTGCTCACCGGAACCGCCATGACCGCTGCGCGGCGCGAAACCTGGGGTGTGAATGACATGCCCATGCCAGCGGTTCCTGCGGCGCATAGCTTGCCGGACAATCTGGCCAAGGTGGGGATGAAGTGGTTTGGTATTTACGACATGCGTGTGGTCATTGGCGC
>CAIYRQ010000012.1 GCA_903928635.1 uncultured beta proteobacterium
AAGCAGTTCCGGATCCAAGCGCTGCGGCAAAGTGTGCACCCTCTCCCAGCCGCCCGTGGCGAACATCCAGACGCTGCCCATGAGCGCCATGCAAAACATCTGGGCGGCAGCCAGCTGAATCGGAACGTGCTTGCGCGAACGGCCGGAGAGCAGCAGAACGTAAGCCGCATAGGCCAGCGCGCCCAACACCGTGGTGGTGTCCGCCAACAGATGGGCTCCACCGTCGTAAGACATCAAGCCAATGCCCAGGCAGGCCAACGCAGCTGCGACAAATACGGTGCGGTCCGGGCGAGCGCCCCAGGCCCACGCCAGCATCGGCACCATCAAGACGTTCAGGCTGGTAAGAAATGCGCTGCGGTTGGAGGAAATGAACTCCAGACCGAATGCCTGCCCCACATAGGACGCCAGCACCAAGGCCCCCATGACAGCGCCATCGCGCCAGGTGTGGAGCGGCACCTGGAATACCCAAGGTGCCATGCAGGCTGCGGCGATCAGAAATCGCAGGGCGGAAATTTCCACCCCACTCAAAGACGCTGTGGCCAGCTTGAGAATGGGGAACGTAGCCCCCCAAACGACGGTGACGAACAGCAGGGCCGCAACGTAGCGGTCCAGCCGCAGGCTCACAAGGCGCAAAAGTGCGCTTACTCGCCCAGGTACGCGGCGCGCACCTTGGGGTCGTTGAGCATCTGCTTGGCCTCGCCCGTCATGGTGATGACGCCCGACTCCATCACATAGCCCCGGTTGGCAATTGACAGCGCACGGCTGGCGTTTTGTTCCACCAAAAGAATGGTCACGCCCTGGGCAAACACGTCTTGCACCACCTCAAAGATTTTGTCGACCATGATGGGCGACAAGCCCATAGACGGCTCATCCATCAGCAGCACTTTGGGCCGGCTCATCAGCGCACGGCCCATGGCCAGCATTTGTTGCTCGCCGCCGGACATAGTGCCAGCCAATTGATCGCGGCGCTCTTTAAGGCGTGGAAAAATGGCAAACATCTTGTCGATGTCGGCTTCAATCCCGTCTTTGTCGTCGCGGATGTAGGCACCCATCTGCAAGTTTTCGATGATGGTCATGCGCGTAAACACGCCGCGCCCTTCCGGCACCATCGCCAGGCCCTGCTTCACCAGGTCCCAGGGGCCTTGGCCGCGAATGCTGCGACCCAGGTATTCGATGTCGCCGCCGCTGATGGGCAGTGTGCCGGTAATGGCCTTCATGGTCGTGGTCTTGCCCGCGCCGTTGGAGCCAATGAGCGACACGAGTTCGCCTTCGCGCACTTCAAAGTCCACCCCTTTGACGGCCTGGATGCCGCCATAGGACACTTTGAGCTGGCTGACTTTGAGTAAAGTTTTGCTGGTCATGGAATGTCCCTGAAAATTAGTGACCGCTCGTGCCCAAATAGGCTTCGATCACTTTGTCGTTCTTCTGCACTTCGGCCGGTGTACCTTCGGCAATCTGCTTGCCGTAATCGAGCACCGTCACGCGGTCGCACAGGCCCATGACCAACTTCACGTCGTGCTCGATCAGCAAAATGGTGCGGTTGTCATTGCGAATGCGGTCAATCAGCTCGCGCAACATGACCTTTTCCGTGGCATTCATGCCAGCGGCGGGTTCGTCGAGTGCGATCAACTGGGGATCGGTGGCCAGCGCACGCGCAATCTCCAGCCGGCGTTGGTCGCCATAGCTCAGGGTGCGGGCTTTGTAATCGGCAAATTTGCCAATGCCCACATAGTCCAGCAGCTCGTGCGCGCGTTGGGCAATCGCAGCTTCTTCCGCCTTAAAGCTCGGCGTGCGGAACATGGCACCGAGCAGGCCCGAATGCGTGCGGATGTGGCGGCCGACCATCACGTTTTCCAACGCTGTCATTTCGGCGAACAGGCGGATGTTTTGGAAAGTGCGGGCAATGCCGGCCTTGGCCACGGTGTGCACCGCAGTCGGCTGGTAGGGCTTGCCTGCCAACTCAAAGCTGCCGCCATCGGGCGTGTAGAGGCCTGTCAGCACGTTGAAGAAGGTGGTTTTGCCCGCGCCATTGGGGCCGATCAGGCCGTACACCTGGCCACGTTCGATTTTGATGCCCACGTCGCTCAGGGCCTGCAGGCCGCCAAAGCGCTTGGACACTCCGGACACGTTCAGAACCGTGTCTTTTTGCTTGGTTTGATTGGTATTTGTCATGCTTACTCCAATCAGGCTTTAGGCGTTGGCAAGGACTTGCCATGCTCAGGCGTCGGCCACAGGCCACGCGGGCGAATCAACATCACGCTGACCATGGCCAGCGCGATCAGCAACTGACGCAGGATGGAGGCGTCCAGGCGTCCGCCGGTCATGCCTTGCAAGGGCCCTGCCACATAGCGCAGCACCTCGGGCAATGCGGACAACAACACAGCGCCCAAAATCACACCTGGCAAGTGGCCCACGCCGCCGAGCACCACCATGGCCACAATCATCACCGACTCCATCAGGCTGAAGGACTCCGGCGAGATAAAGCCCTGGAAGGATGCAAACAATGCGCCGGACACGCCGCCAAAAGTGGCACCCATGCCAAAGGCGGTGAGCTTGAGGTTGCGGGTGTTGATGCCCATGGCCTTGGCCGCAATTTCGTCCTCACGAATCGCCATCCAGGCGCGACCAATACGCGAGAGTTCCAGGCGGTGCGAAATCAGCACGCTGAAGAGCACCAGTGCCAGGAACAGGTAGTAGTACAGTGAAACTGATGCGAATTCAATGCCGCCGACCACGAGCTTTTTGCCCAGGTCAAAACCAAAGAAGTGCAAGGAGTCGATCTGGTTGATGCCCTTCGGTCCATTGGTGATGTTGTAGGGGTTGTCCAGGTTGTTCAAGAACACCCGGATGATTTCGCCAAAGCCCAAGGTCACGATGGCCAGGTAGTCGCCGCGCAGGCGCAAGGTGGGTGCGCCCAACAAGATACCGAAAATACCCGCTGCACCTGCTGCCAGGGGCAGCACCACCCAGATCGGCGTGTGCAGACCTTGGGCGAAACTGGCCGCAATGGCGGGGAAGGCTTCGGTGAGTTGCGGAGAATTCAGCAGGCCGTAGGAGTACGCGCCGATGGCAAAGAACGCCACATAGCCCAAATCGAGCAGTCCGGCATAACCGACCACGATGTTCAGGCCCAGGGCCAGCAGCACATACAGCAGCGCCATATCGGCAATGCGCACCCAGGCGTTGCCAAAGCCTTGCAAGAACAAAGGCAGCACCAACAAGGCGACCGCCGCGACAGCAATAGCAATGGTTTTTTGTTGTTGTTTCATAGGTCCTCCTTAAGCGCGATCGGCCACGCGCTCACCCAGCAAGCCCGAAGGACGCAGGGTCAACACCACGATCAAAACGATGAAGGCAAAGATGTCGGAGTAGTGGCTGCCCAGCACGCCCCCTGTGAGCTCACCGATGTAGCCGGCGCCAATAGACTCAATCAGTCCGAGCAAAATCGCACCGACGACTGCACCGGCCAGGTTGCCAATCCCGCCAAACACCGCGGCGGTGAAGGCTTTCAGGCCCGGTAAAAAGCCCATGGCATGCTGTGCCGTTCCGTAATTGGATGCGTACATCACACCGGCAATCGCGGCCAGCACGGCACCGATCACAAAGGTCGCAGAAATCACCATATCGGGCTTGACGCCCATGAGGCCCGCGACGCGGGGGTTCTCAGCGGTAGCGCGCATGGCGCGGCCGAGTTTGGTGTAGTTCACCAGCCACATCAACAGGGCCAGCGAAACCGCGGTCACGCCCAGAATCATGACCTGCGTGGGGGTGATCACCGCGCCACCAATGTTGAACGGTGTGGTGGGTAACAAAGTCGGATAGGACTTGTAGTTGGGCTTCCAGATGATCATGGCCAGCGTTTGCAGCAGGATGGACATGCCAATGGCCGTGATCAGGGGCGCAAGTTTGGGGCTGTTGCGCAAAGGGCGGTAGGCCACTTTTTCGATCACGAAGTTCAGTGTGGCCGCGACTACACAGGAAATGAGCAATGCCACGAGCAAGATGATGTATCCGGGCGTCCCGGGCATGGCGTCTTGCATCAGCCCGATGATGGTCCAGCTCGTCAGGGCCCCGACCATCATGACTTCGCCGTGGGCGAAATTGATCAGGTTGATGATGCCGTAGACCATGGTGTAGCCCAGGGCAATGAGCGCATACATGCTGCCCAAGACCAAGCCGTTGATGACCTGTTGAATGAAGATATCCATGAAAAACCTTTGTGCGAAGTTCTTGTGTTTGAACCAAATGGGCCGCGAGCACTGTTGGTGCCCCGCCTCAAATAGCAAAAAATCGGCCAGTCCCAAGGGTTTCGGGGCCGCCGATTCAAGTGCGGCCTGATTCTAGCGAACCGCGCCTTTCATTGGCAGACACAGCGTTGCGGGTTTACCCTTCAAATTCTGATCAGAAGGTGCTTCGTCCAATTTTTTCATGGGGAAGTAGCCAAACTACTAAGCGCGTTTTTTCTCAGTAACCGGCCTTGCCACCCTCGCGTCGGGCAGCGAACAAACCTGCACCCTTGCTGCCCTGCCGGACAAAGCGCTCCCGCCGCGCAACCTTGGGGTCCACCGTCAGGGGGCGGTACAGCTCTATGCGGTCACCTTCCTTCAAAAGATGCTCTGCGGCAACGGGCTTTCCCCAGACGCCCAAGTGGAGCAAGCGCAGTGTTTCGGTTTGCATGCCCCACGCCGGTGCAGCCATGTCCCGCGCGTCGCGTGCGGTGCACCCGGCCGGAACATTCAGTGGCAATTCAAATACCGAGCGTGGCCCTGCGGAATAAACCACCACGATGGCGATGGCCGGAGCCGTCATTGCATCACTCGCCATAGACGTTCTGGGCCCTCTTGACAAACGCATCGACCAGTGTGGCGGCAATTTTGTCGAAGACGGGACCTACAACACGGCCCAACAGTGCATTGTCAAATCCGTAGCGCAAAGACAGCTGCACTTTGCAGGCGCGCTCGGAGCCATCGCCGACCGGCAAAAAAGTCCACTGACCGTCCAAGTTGGAAAAGGGCCCTTTGACCAAGGCCATGTCGACTTGGCTCGGTGCGGTGTGGGTATTGCGCGTGGTGAAGGACTGGTGGATGCCGCTGAAGGCAATGCCGACTTCAGCGGTGACCCCCGCATCGTCCTGACTGAGCACCGCTGCACGGTCGCACCATGGCAAAAACTCGGGGTAGCGCGCGACATCGGTGACCAATGCGTACATTTCCTCGGGGCTGTACCACAGCAAAACGGACTTGGTAACGGTTTTCATAGAATGGGGCTTGCGGGATTGTAGTCACGCACTCTTCCAATTCCCGCTTTCACCCCCAGCTCTCCCCCATGGCCAAGAAACCTGAAACCGCGTCCCGCATTGCCGACAACAAGAAGGCCGCGTACAACTATTTTTTCGAAGAGCGCTTCGAAGCGGGCCTGGTGCTGGAAGGTTGGGAGGTCAAGTCCCTGCGCGAAGGCAAGGTGCAGCTCACCGACGGCTATGTGGTGATTCGTAACAAAGAGCTGTTTTTGATCGGTTTGCAGATCAACCCGCTCAACACCGCGTCCACCCACATCAGCCCTGACAAAGTACGCACCAAAAAGCTGTTGATGCACAAGGCCGAGATTGATCGGCTGATCGGCAAGGTAGAGCAAAAAGGCTACACCCTGGTGCCGATCAACCTGCATTGGAAGACGGGAAAGATCAAATGCGAAATTGCCTTGGCCAAGGGCAAGGCAGAGCACGACAAACGCGACACCATCAAAGACCGCGAAGGCAAACGTGAGGTCGAACGTGCCATGAAAAGCAAGCACCGCTGAGGCGCTTGCCGCCCACCCCAGCAGCTAACAGTGTTAGGCCAGGTCGCGCAGCGGATGCGCTGTGGTCGGCCAGGGACTCTGGAAGAAGGGTTCTACCATCTCGGGCGTCACATCCTCCACCCGCACCGGGTTCCAGCGTGGCTGGTGGTCTTTGTCCACTGCCAAGGCGCGTATGCCCTCCACCGTTTCGCTGGCAACGCCGCTGCGGCCCAAATGGGCGGTGTAAAAGCAGTGGCGCACCATGTCGCGCTCCATGCGCAAATCGTCGGCCAGGCCCATAGTGCGCGCTCGGCGCACTTGCTCCAGGACCACGTGCAGCATCAGAGGCGAGCGGTGACGCAAAGTCGCCGCTGTTTGCGCGCTCCACGCGTCGGGCGCGGCTTCAAGAGCCGCGACGATGGCGGGCGCATCGGGCAATGAAAATACCCGGTCAATGGCATCACGCTCAAGCGCGCTGGGTGCCGAAGGGGCTGCGGAGAATTGCTTCACCCAGTCCGTCAGCGAATTCGTGCTGTCCACACCGGATAGCGCAGCCCAGGCCGTTTCCAGCGTTGTTGCATTCAGGCAGTAGTCCGCCAAGCCCAACTCCAGAGCGCCCGCAGCGTTCAGCACGGCACCGGTAAGGGCCAACCACTCGCCGGTGCGACCGGGACAACGGCTTAGAAAATAGCCGCCGCCTACGTCCGGAAACAGGCCGATGTGGGTTTCCGGCATCGCCATTTTGGTGTTGTCAGTCACCAGGCGGTAGCGGGATCCCTGGCTGATGCCCATGCCACCGCCCATGACGATGCCGTCCATGAAAGCGACATAGGGCTTGGGGTAGCTGTGAATCAGGTGGTTGAGTGCGTACTCTTCGGTGAAAAAATCTCCCAACGAAGGGTCCCCCGCGAGGGCTGCCTGGTGGAAATAGCGGATGTCGCCCCCCGCACAAAAGCCCCCAAAGTTGCCCTGCTTGCTGCTGCCCCGGATGGCCACGGCGACGATGGCCTCGTCTTGCTGCCAATCGAGGAGCACCTGGGTGAGGCCACGCACCATTTCCAAATTCAAGGCGTTCAAGGCCTTGGGGCGGTTCAGGGTGATGAACCCCACCCGGCCGCGCACCTCGGTAAGCAGAAACTCTGACATGGCTATCCCCTCAAGCGTTGCGGCGCACCGCGCCGCGTCCACGTTTAACGGCCAGCGCGTTTGCGCTCGCTCTCGGAGAGGTAGCGCTTGCGCAGGCGAATCGACTTCGGTGTGATTTCGACCAGTTCATCGTCCTCGATGAATTCCACACCGTACTCCAGCGTGCATTCGATCGGAGGCGTGATCTTGGTCGCGTCTTCCTTACCGCTGACGCGGAAGTTGGTCAGCTGCTTGGTGCGCGTCGCGTTGACGACCAGGTCGTTGTCACGGCTGTGGATACCCACAATCATGCCTTCGTACACCGGGTCATTGGGCTTGACGAACATGCGTCCGCGGTCGTCCAGCTTGCCCAGGGCGTAGGTGAAGATTTCACCGGCATCCATGGAAATCAGCACACCGTTCTTACGGCCACCGATGTCACCCTTGTGGGCTTCGTAGCGGTCAAAAATATTGGAGATCAGGCCCGATCCACGGGTCAGATTCAAAAACTCGTTGGTAAAGCCGATCAAGCCACGCGCGGGGATGCGGTATTCCAAACGCACACGACCACGGCCGTCCGGCTCCATGTTCACCAACTCACCCTTGCGCTCGCCGAGGGCTTGCATCACGCCGCCTTGGTGGGTTTCTTCGATGTCGGCGGTCACCAGCTCGATAGGCTCGTGCTTTTCGCCATTGACGTCCCGAAACACGACGCGCGGCTTGGACACAGCCAGTTCATAGCCTTCGCGGCGCATGTTTTCCAACAAGATGGTCAAGTGCAATTCGCCGCGACCCATCACTTCAACAATACCTTCTTCGTCGGTTTCTTTGACGCGCAGTGCCACGTTGTGTTGCAGCTCTTTCTGCAGGCGGTCCCAGATCTGGCGGCTGGTGACGTACTTGCCTTCGCGGCCAGCCAGCGGGCTGGTGTTGACGCAGAAGTTCATCGTCAGTGTGGGTTCGTCCACCTTGAGCATGGGCAGTGGCGAAGGATTGGCAGGGTCGGTGATGGTGACGCCAATACCGATGTCGGCAATACCGTTGATCAGCACAATTTCGCCGGGGCCGGCTTCAGTGGCCTGTACGCGCTCCAGACCTTGGAATGTCAGCACCTGGTTGATACGACCCTTGATAGGCTTGCCGTCCGGGCCTTCCATGACGACCACGTCCATCATGGGTTTGATGGTGCCTTGGCTGATGCGGCCCACGCCGATACGGCCCACAAAAGTCGAAAAATCGAGCGCTGAAATTTGCAATTGCAAAGGCGCTGCAGGGTCGCCTTTTTGCGAGGGCACATGGGCCAGGATGGTGTTGAAGAGGGCAGACATGTCAGGACCCCACTGTTCACCGGCCGCACCTTCGTCCATAGACGACCAACCGTTAATGCCCGAAGCGTAGACCACGGGGAAGTCGAGTTGCTCGTCGGTGGCACCCAGCTTGTCAAACAAGTCAAACGCTGCGTTCACCACAAAGTCAGGACGCGCACCGGGCTTGTCCACTTTGTTGACCACCAGAATCGGCTTCAAACCCAGGGCCAGGGCCTTTTTTGTCACAAAGCGGGTTTGGGGCATGGGGCCTTCCTGCGCATCGATCAAGAGCACCACACCGTCCACCATGGACAGAGCGCGCTCCACCTCGCCGCCAAAGTCCGCGTGTCCTGGGGTGTCCACGATGTTGATGTGTGTGCCTTCCCAGGTCACGGCGCAGTTTTTGGCCAGAATCGTGATGCCACGTTCTTTTTCAATCGCGTTGTTGTCCATCACGGTATCGACCACTTTTTCGTGGTCCGCAAAGGTGCCCGACTGGCGCAGCAGTTGGTCCACCATGGTGGTTTTGCCATGGTCAACGTGGGCGATGATGGCGATGTTGCGGATTTGCTTGCTACTCATGGTTCACTTTCTTTCTACAGATTCAAATTTCAATTCGTTATCACTGCCGCGGTGAGCGCATCCTGCTGCGCTTGCACCTCGGCAATGTCCAGCGGACTCAAGAGCCGCCCGGGGATCAACTCCCCTGCTTTCACATGGCCCGTGCCCAAAAGCGCGAATGGCGCCTTGGCATAGACCGCGATGCGTTCGGCATCCAGCCAGTCACCGCGACGGCGCACGCCGCTTAAAAAGCGCCCTGCACTGTCGCTCTCCAGAGTGACGCGCTGATGACCTTCCAGCAAGGCGTCCACCGGCAGCAATAGTGCCAGGCGTTGCGCGTCCGTCATGGCTTCCAGCGCTTGCAGGCTGACGCAACGCGCTTGCCCGAAATCACCGGTTTGCGTACGCCGCAAGGCGCTCAAATGGGCACCACAGCCCAGCGCTTCACCGATATCCTCGCCAAGGGTGCGGATATAGGTTCCCTTGCTGCAGCGCACTGCAATCTTCAACACCTGCGGGTTTTCATGCGTGGGCATTTCCACCACGCGCAACGCATAAATCGTGACGTCCCGCGCTTCGCGCTCGACCTCCACACCCGCTCTCGCATACTCGTACAGCGCCTTTCCGTCTTTTTTCAAGGCGCTGTGCATGGGGGGCACCTGCCGGATTGCTCCGGTGAACTGGCGCACCACCCGCTCAATATCTTCCACACTCACCTGCACAGGGCGCTCACTGAGCACATCGCCCTCTGCGTCCGCTGTGCTGGTCTTCACGCCCAAATGCAGCGTCGCCTCGTACACCTTGTCGGCGTCCAGGTGCATCTGGCTGAATTTGGTTGCGGCGCCAAAACACAAAGGCAAAACACCGGTGGCCAGCGGATCCAGCGTGCCGGTGTGCCCGGCTTTTTCGGCCCGCAGCAACCATTTGGCTTTTTGCAAAGCCTGGTTGCTGGACAAGCCGATAGGCTTGTCCAGCAACAGCACCCCATGCACAGGGCGCCTTGCAACCCGTGCACGTGGCGCGTTTGTCATCGGTCAGCCCTCTACCGCACGCGAAGCCACGGCGCGCGCAATCAAGGCATTCATGTCTGCCGCACGCTCCGTGGTTTGGTCAAACAAAAAGTGCAATGTCGGCACGGTGTGAATGTGCAGACGCTTGAACAAGCCTGAGCGCAAAAAGCCCGCTGCCTGGTTCAAGCCCTGGGCGCACTGCACCGGGTCGCCCACCAGCAGGCTGAAATAGACCTTGGCGTGCGCGTAGTCCGGCGTCACCTCGACCGACTGAATCGTCACCATGCCCACCCGCGGGTCTTTCAACTCGCGCGCGATCAGCTCGGTCAGATCGCGCTGGATCTGATCAGCAACGCGAAAGCCGCGGTTGGGGACGGACGATTTTTTCTTCACAAAGCAGCTCCGCGCGCCGCCGGGCCGCCCCAAGGCGAGCGACGGCCCCCCCGGGGGGCAGCGACAGATACGAAGTGAAGAGCGTGGGGGCTCATATTGTTCTAGCGATTTCTTTGATCTCAAAGAATTCCAACTGGTCGCCCACTGCGATGTCGTTGTAGTTCTTGAGTTTGATACCGCACTCGAAGCCTTCTTTGACCTCGCGCACATCGTCTTTCATGCGCTTGAGCGAATCGAGCTCGCCGGTGTAAATCACCGCGTTGTCGCGCAGCAGGCGGAAATGCGCGCTGCGGTTGACATGGCCACCGGTGACCATACAACCGGCCACCGTACCAATCTTGGATGCCACAAACACGGTGCGAATCTCGGCGAAACCGATGACTTCTTCGCGTTTTTCCGGTGCCAGCATGCCCGACATGGCGGCTTTGAGTTCGTCCACTGCGTCGTAAATGATGCTGTAGTAATGGATGTCGACCCCATTGCCTTCGGCCAGCTTGCGCGCACCGGCGTCGGCCCGCACATTGAAGCCAATGACGATGGCCTTGGACGCAATCGCCAGGTTGATGTCCGACTCGCTGATCCCGCCGACCGCGGAGTACACCATCTGCACCTTGACCTCGTCGGTCGAGAGCTTGAGCAAGGACGCGGCCAATGCCTCTTGCGAACCTTGCACATCGGCCTTGACGATGATGGGCAGTGTTTTGACGTCGCCGGCTGACATGTCGCTGAACATGTTTTCCAGCTTGGCGGCTTGCTGCTTGGCCAACTTGGTGTTGCGGAATTTACCGGCACGGTAGGTGGCAATTTCACGGGCGCGGCGTTCGTCCGACATGACCATGAATTCGTCGCCCGCCTGCGGCACTTCGGTCAGACCTTGGATTTCCACGGGAATGGATGGACCTGCGTCTTTAATCGGTTTGCCGTTTTCGTCCAACATGGCGCGCACACGGCCAAAGGTTTGGCCTGCCAGCACCACATCGCCCGTCTTGAGCGTGCCCGACTGCACCAGAATCGTGGCCACGGGGCCGCGGCCTTTGTCCAGACGCGCTTCGATCACCAGGCCCTTGGCCATGGATTCGACCGGCGCACGCAACTCCAGCACCTCGGCTTGCAGCAGCACTTGTTCGAGCAACTGGTCAATGCCCTGGCCTGTTTTGGCGGACACGGAGACAAAAGGTGAATCACCACCAAACTCTTCGGGCACCACCTCTTCCACCACCAGCTCGTTTTTCACGCGCTCGGGGTTGGAGTCAGGTTTGTCGATCTTGTTGATCGCCACAACGATAGGAACACCCGCCGCCTTGGCATGCTTGATGGCTTCTTTGGTTTGCGGCATCACGCCGTCGTCGGCCGCCACCACCAGGATCACGATGTCGGTGGCCTTGGCACCACGGGCACGCATGGCGGTAAACGCCTCGTGACCGGGAGTGTCCAGGAAGGAGATCATGCCGCGCGGCGTTTCCACGTGGTAGGCACCAATGTGCTGGGTAATGCCACCGGCCTCACCCGACGCCACTTTGGCACGGCGGATGTAGTCCAGCAACGATGTTTTACCGTGGTCCACGTGGCCCATCACCGTCACGACCGGAGCGCGAGGCAGAGACGCGAATTGCGCTTGCGATGCGTCGTCATCGGTGAATGCTTCGGGGTCGTCGAGTGCCGCCACCACCGCGGTGTGTCCCAGCTCTTCCACCACGATCATGGCGGTGTCCTGGTCCAGGGGCTGGTTGATGGTGACCATCTGGCCCAGCTTCATCAGCTGCTTGATGACTTCAGACGCTTTGACGGCCATTTTGTGCGCCAGTTCGGCCACTGTAATGGTTTCCGGCACATGCACTTCGAGCACGCGGGTTTCCACCGGCGCGGCTTGCACATGGTCGTCACGGTCGCGGTCATTGCCACGGCGGCCACGGGGGCCTGCTCGCCAATTGGTGGAGCGGCCTGCGCCAGCACCGGTGTCGCCACGTGTCTTGAGTTCTTTTTTCTTGGCAGGATCGCCCGCCCAGCTGCTGGAGAGCTTGGCCGACTTCACCTCTTTGCCTGCGCCGGCACCGGTGGCGGCGCCCGCGGTACCACCGGGCTTGGCCACGGTGCTGCCGGTTGCAGGCTTGTGCAGTGTGCCCTTGATAGCCGCCTTGGGATCGACTGCGGGCTCGACCTTTTTCGGTGGCACCGCAACTTTGTTCGGCGTTGCCATCATCAGGCGAATGGCGGCGGCTTCGGCCTCGGCCTTGCGGCGGCGGTCACCCAACTCAGACGCGCGTTTGCTTTCTTCTGCCGCTGCAGCCTTGGAGGCATTGGCCGCTGTTTCAAGCGCATCTTCACGGGCCTGCTTGGCGGCTTGGGCTGCTTGCGCGGCCTGCTCTGCCGACTCGGCTTCGGGTGTCACATCGACCACAGCATCGGTGGCGACGGCCTTGGTGCTCTTGGTGGCTCGCTTAGAGACTTCCGCTTGCAAAGCCTGCGCTTCAGCGGCGGCTTTTTCGTGCGCCGCACGGGTCTTGGCTTCTTGCTCTTCGCGTTCTTTGCGACGTGCAGCGAGTTCTTCTTCCTGGCGACGGATAAATTCCGCTTGGTGGCGGGCTTCTTCCTCGCGGCGGATCAGCTCGGCATCGTCAATCACCGGGGCGCTGGGCGCCGCTTCCACCACGGGCGCTTCGCTGCCTTCGGGCACGGCGTCCATGCCGTCTTCACGGCGCACGAAGGTGCGTTTTTTGCGCACCTCCACCTGGATCGTGCGGGCCTTGCCGCTGGCATCGGCCTGCTTGATCTCGGTGGTTTGTTTCTTCACCAAGGTGATTTTTTTGCGGTCGCCACCGGCTGTGCCATGGCTGCTTTGCAAATAGTTGAGCAAGCTGTGCTTGTCGGCGTCCGTCAAAACGTCGCTGGGCGACTTCTTGACAACCCCTGCGGACTTCAATTGGTCCAGCAGGGTTTCGGTAGATTTTTTGAGTTCACTGGCAAACTCAGCGACGGTCGTACTTGACATTTATGGGGTAACCTTTCATGACCGTGACTCTGGAGATGCTGCGTCATCGGTAAACCAATGTTCGCGCGCCTT
>CAIYRQ010000013.1 GCA_903928635.1 uncultured beta proteobacterium
CAAACCCAGCGTGTCTGGAATCTCAATCGCCTCGTGGCGTTCAAAGCTTCCCTGGTGCAACACTTTGTACTGGGGTGTGGCAATGCCTTCGGCAATCCACACGCGCTTGGTCATGACTTTGTCGATGGCAATGCTGGACGCCATCACGCCGGAGCCGGTGTAGGGAATGCCCAGCAGTTCGAGGGCTCCCTGCACCGTGCCGTCTTCGCCAAAGCGGCCATGCAGTGCGATAAAGCAGCGTTTAAAACCTTCGGTCTTCAGTTCCGAGAGCTCGCGCTCGGCAGGGTCAAAGGCATGGGCGTCTACGCCTTTGGAACGCAATGCCTGCAACACTCCGTTGCCCGAGAGCAGGGAAATCTCGCGCTCCGCAGACGCGCCCCCCATGAGCACGGCGACCTTGCCAAACTGTGCGGCGTTCATGCTTTGGCCCCCAGGCTTTGTTGCATGAGCTCGACCACTCTGGCTGGCACCGCGCTGATAGAACCCGCGCCCATGCAGAGCAGTACATCGCCTGGCTGGGCATTGGCCATAGCGGCGGCTGCCATCGCCTGGATGTCGTCCACAAACACGGGTTCGACCTTGCCGGCAACCCGCAAGGCACGCGCCAGCGCACGACCGTCCGCCGCCACCAGCGGAGATTCACCTGCGGCATAGACCTCCGACAGCAGCACCACGTCGGCCAGGCCCATGACTCTTACAAAGTCTTCAAAGCAGTCGCGTGTGCGGGTGTAGCGGTGCGGCTGAAAGGCGAGCATGAGGCGACGGCCGGGAAAGGCGCCGCGTGCTGCCGCCAGTGTGGCGGCCATTTCCACCGGGTGGTGACCGTAGTCGTCCACCACGGTGACCACGCCGCCTTGCGGCAAGGCATGGTCGCCATAGCGCTGGAAGCGCCGCCCCACGCCCTTGAATTCCGCCAGCGCGGTTTGTACCGCTGCGTCGTCGATGTTGAGTTCCACTGCCACAGCGATGGCCGACAAGGCGTTCAGCACATTGTGGCGACCGGGCAGATTGAGCACGATGTCCAGGTCGGGCAGCGTCACGCCGTTGCGCCGCTGCACCGTGAAATGCATTTGACCGTTGACCGCGCGCACGTTGGTGGCGCGTACCTGGGCACCTTCGTCAAAGCCGTAGCTGGTGATGGGGCAGGTGACCTGGTCCACGATAGCGCGTACTGCGGGATCGTCTGTGCACAAAATCGCCGTGCCATAGAACGGCATGCGATGCAAAAAGTCGACAAAAGCCTGCTGCAAACGCCCAAAGTCATGGCCGTAGGTGTCCATGTGGTCGGCGTCAATATTCGTCACCACCGCCATTACGGGCAGCAGGTTGAGGAAGGAGGCGTCGGACTCATCGGCTTCCACCACGATGTAGTTGCCTTTGCCGAGACGCGCGTTGGCACCGGCGCTGTTCAAGCGCCCGCCAATCACAAAGGTGGGGTCCAGTCCGGCTTGCGCCAGCACACTGGCCACCAGGCTGGTGGTAGTGGTTTTGCCGTGGGTGCCGGCAATCGCAATGCCTTGCTTGAGGCGCATCAACTCGGCCAGCATCAGCGCGCGCGGCACCACGGGAATGCGCAGTTCACGGGCACGGATCACTTCGGGGTTATTGGCTTGCACGGCGGTGGAGGTCACCACCGCATCGGCGCGCGCAACGTGTGCTGCGTCATGACCGATATGGGTGTGAATTCCTAGCGACGCCAAGCGGCGCAAGGTAGCGCTATCCGAGAGGTCGGAGCCCGAAATGGTGTAACCCAGGTTGTGCAGAATTTCGGCAATGCCGGACATGCCCGAGCCGCCCACGCCGACGAAGTGAATGCGTTGGATGGCGTGCTTCATGCGACCAACTCCTCGCAGGCAGCGACCATGGCTTGGGTGGCCTGGGTGTTTTCCAATGCTTTGGCGGCATTGGCGTGTTGCAGCAATTCCGCACGGTCGCAGTGCTGTAGCCAGTCGGCCAAAAACTCGGGGGTGAGTGCGGTTTGCTGCACCAACCAAGCTGCGCCCTGGTCGACCAGAAAGCGTGCGTTGTGGGTTTGATGGTCATCCACTGCAGCGGGGAAGGGCACAAACATCGCTGCCGCGCCCACTGCCGCGATCTCGGTCACGGTGCTGGCGCCGGCGCGGCACAGCACCAGGTCCGCTTGCGCATACGCCTGCGCGGTGTTGTCGATGAAGGGCGTCAGATGGGCGTCCACACCGGCCGCGGCGTAGTTGGCGCGCAATTCGTCCATTTGTTTCTCGCCGCTTTGGTGCAGCACGATGGGGCGCTGCGCAGGGGGTATCAGCGCCAAGGCCTTCGGCACGATGGTGTTGAGTGCGCGCGCACCCAAACTGCCGCCGACAACCAGCAACTGCAGGGGCCCCGTGCGTCCTGCAAAACGCTGGGCCGGTGGGGCTTGATTCAAGAATTCTTCACGTAAGGGGTTGCCCACATACTGCGCGCCGGGCAATGCGTTGGGGAATGCACTGAACACCCGCTGCGCCATGCGCGCCAGCAGGCGGTTGGCCGCACCGGCCACAGAGTTTTGCTCGTGCAGCACCAAAGGAATCCGTCGCAACGCTGCCATCAATCCTGCAGGCAGGCTGATGTAACCGCCGAAGCCCAATACGACATCGGGCCGCACACGGCGCAGCACTTGGCGGCTTTGCAGCAGCGCGCGCAGCAAACGCAAAGGCAGTCCCAGCAAGGTCTTGATGCCCTTGCCGCGCACGCCGGAGAAGGCGATGGTTTCCAGCACAAAACCGCGCGCAGGCACCAGGCGGCTTTCCATGCTGTCGGGCGCGCCCAGCCAGTGCACACGCCATCCGCGTTCGCGCAAGGCCTGGGCCACGGCCAGACCCGGAAAAATGTGGCCGCCAGTGCCACCCGCCATGACCAGCGCGGTGCGGGGTGTCATGCGTGCGGATACGCTCATGAACGACCCCCTTGCATCAGCTGGCGGTTTTCATAGTCCACCCGCAGCACTACCGCCAGGGCAATCAGATTAATCAAAATGGCGGATCCGCCGTAGCTCATCAGGGGCAGGGTCAGACCCTTGGTGGGCAGCGCGCCCAGGTTCACGCCCATGTTGATGAAAGCCTGAAAACCCATCCAAATGCCCACGCCTTGCGCGACCAGGCCGGCAAACACGCGGTCCAGCGCCACAGCTTGGCGACCAATGTGCACCAACCGCCGCGTCAGCCACAAGAACATACCCAGCAACAGCACCACGCCCACCAGGCCAAACTCTTCACCAATCACCGCTAGCAAAAAGTCGGTGTGCGCCTCCGGCAACCAATGCAATTTTTCTACGCTGCCGCCCAGGCCTACGCCAAAAATTTCGCCACGGCCAATGGCAATCAAGGAATGGGTGAGCTGGTAGCCCTTGCCCAACGCGTTGTGCTCGGTCCAAGGATCGAGGTACGCAAAAATGCGAGCGCGTCGGTAGTCGTTGAAAGCGATCATGAGCGCGAAGGCCCCGACCAACACGCTGGAAATCAAGAAGAACATGCGGGCATTGACGCCGCCCAAAAACAAGATGCCCATGGCGATGACCGCAATCACCATGAAGGCACCCATATCGGGTTCCGCCAGCAGCAAACTGCCCATGGTGCCTACCGCGGCAGCCATGGGCCAGACCGCTTTCACAAAATCTTCCTTGAGTTCGATCTTGCGCACCATGTAGCCTGCCGCGTACAGCACGGCGGAAAACTTGGCCAATTCGGACGGCTGAAAGTTGGTTACACCCAACGAAATCCAACGTTTAGCGCCATTGACGCCTTTGCCGATAAAAGGCAGCAGAACGGCCAGCAATAGCACCAAACAGGCAATGAACAACATGGGCGCGATGCGTTCCCAGGTTTCCAACGGAACCTGAAACGCAATCACCGCTGCGATCACGGCGGCGGCAATGGACGCTACGTGGCGCACCAGAAAGTAGTTGTGCGTGTAGTTGGCAAAGCGCGGGTTGTCCGGCATGGCGATGGTGGCCGAATACACCATGACCGCGCCCCACACCACCAGGGCCATGACCACAGCGACCAGGGCGTTGTCAAAAGTACTTACCCGGCCAGCACTCGTGCCCGTGCTGTAGCTGGCGCGGCGACCCAGGCGCACTGGCAGCTCGTCCGATTCGGTTGCTGCTGGCTTGAACCAGCGGCTCCACATCGCTTGTGCGGCGCTCATGCAGCCACCTCCATCACCGTGCCTTGCGTCTGTGCAAGTTCGGCCACGGTTTTGCAAAACACCTGGGCCCGGTGCGCGTAGTCGCGAAACATGTCAAAACTGGCACAGGCGGGCGACATCAGTACCGCGTCTCCAGCGTGGGCGCGGGCATTAGCCGTTGCCACCGCCTGCTCCATGGAATCTGCGCTGAGCATTTCTACCGCAGTATTTTGGAGCGCTTGGCGAATCTGATCGGCATCCCTGCCAATGAGCACCACGGCACGCACATACTTGCGTACCGGTTCTGCCAAGGGGTGGAAGTCCTGGCCTTTACCTTCGCCACCCAGAATCAACACCAGTTTGCGGTTTTCGCCCAGGCCATGGAGCGCTGCGACGGTGGCGCCCACATTGGTGCCTTTGCTGTCGTCAAAAAACTCCACACCGTTGATGCTTCCGATCGCTTGGACGCGGTGCGGTTCGCCCCGGTATTCACGCAGTCCAAACAACATCGGGCCCAATGCGCCACCCGCGGCGCTGGCCAGAGCGAGCGCGGCTTGCGCATTGCAAGCGTTGTGACGCCCCCGGATACGCAGTGCCTCGGCAGGCAGCAGGCGTTGAATGTGCAGCTCGGGTTCCTCAGCGTTGCCACCAAAGCGCGCGGGTTTGATGGTTTCGTCTGCCTCCATCGCCCGAACAATCCACACCATGCCGCCCACGGACTCCAAGCCGTAGTCGCCTGGGCGCTTGGGCGTATCCAAGCCAAAACCTACATGGGCACGCTCCACCAGGCGTTGCTTGGCGCGTACCGGTGCGGGCAGCATGGCCATGACCGCTGCATCGTCACGGTTGAGCACCATCAGGGTATGGGCACCAAATATCCGTGCTTTAGAGGCCGCATAGTGCGCCAGGTCCGGATGCCAGTCCAAGTGGTCCTGGCTGATGTTGAGCACCACGGCCGCTGTGGGCTCGAAGCGGTCGGCGTAATGCAGTTGAAAACTCGACAGCTCCAGCACCCACACTTGCGGAAGTTCACCCGCGGCCAAGACCTGTGTGAGCGTATCAAGCAATGTGGGGCCGATATTGCCCGCCACGGCCACAGTTTTGCCAGCGGCGCGCAGTAGTTCACCGGTCAGCGCAGTGACCGTGGTCTTGCCGTTGGTACCGGTAATGGCCAGCACACTCGGGCGGTACTGCTGCGTGTGGGCCAGCATGGTCAGGGCATGGGCAAACAAACTGAGTTCGCCACCCACCCACAGACCCTGCGCGGTTGCCGCGTCCACCACGGCTGCGGTTTGATGGGGGCTGAGCCCGGGACTGATGAACACGGCGCGGATGTCGCTTCCGTCTATCCACGACGCCTCGAACGCACCATGTGCCAGTGTGGCGGAGGGAACGGAGGCCGCCAGTGCCGCAGCCTGCGGAGGCGCTGCGCGGTTGTCCAGCACAGTCACGCGCGCGCCTTGGGCTGCGCACCAGCGCGCCATGGCCAGCCCAGAGGCGCCCAAGCCCAGGACAAGGACGTGTTGGTCGTGTAGTTGCTGTTCCATTAGCGCAGCTTCAAGGTAGACAGGCCGACCAGGCACAGCAACATGGTGATGATCCAGAAGCGCACCACTACTTGCGTTTCTTTCCAGCCCAGTTTCTCAAAATGGTGGTGCAAGGGCGCCATCTTGAAGAGACGGCGGCCTTCGCCAAAACGCTTTCGCGTGTACTTGAAGTACATCACCTGCGCCATGACCGACAGCGCCTCGACGACAAACACGCCGCCCATGATGGCCAGCACCACTTCCTGGCGGACGATGATGGCCACGGTGCCCAGCGCGGCGCCGAGCGCTAGCGCACCCACGTCACCCATAAAGACTTGTGCGGGATGGGTGTTGAACCACAAAAACGCCAAGCCTGCACCCGCCATGGCGGCGCAAAAAACCAGCAATTCACCCGCGCCGGAGATATGGGGCAAGAACAGGTATTTGGCATACACGGTACTGCCGGTCACGTACGCAAACACGCCCAGGGCTGAGCCCACCATCACCACCGGCATGATGGCCAGGCCGTCCAGGCCATCGGTCAGGTTGACTGCATTGCTAGAACCCACGATGACCAGGTAGGTGAGCACCACAAAGCCCAGCACACCGAGCGGGTAGCTGATCTCTTTGAAGAAGGGCAGCAGCAAACCTGCTTTGGGCGGCAGGCTCACATCAAAGCCGGAGCGCACCCAGTTGTAGAAAAGCTCCAGCACGCGGGCATTGGAGTTTTCGGAAATGCTGAAAACCAGGTAGAGCGCCGCCAGCACGCCGATCAGCGACTGCCAGAAGTATTTTTCACGGGAGCGCATGCCTTCGGGGTCTTTGTTCACCACCTTGCGCCAGTCGTCCACCCAACCAATAGCGCCAAAGCCCAGGGTGACGATGAGCACAATCCAAATAAAGCGGTTGCTCACGTCAGACCACAGCAGCGTCGCACTCGTGATGGACAGCAGAATCAACACGCCGCCCATGGTGGGCGTGCCGCTTTTGGCCAGGTGGCTCTCCATGCCGTAGCCGCGGATCGGCTGGCCAATTTTGAGGGCGCGCAATCGCCGGATCACGCCAGGCCCTGCGGCCAATCCGATCAACAGCGCGGTGAGCGCAGCCATCACCGCCCGGAACGTCAGGTACTGGAACACGCGCAAAAATCCCCACTCGGGGTTCTGCGCTTGCAGCCACTGGGCCAGGCTTAGCAGCATGCGGCTTCTCCCTGGGCGTTGGCAATGTGTTGAATCGCGGCCACTGCCCGCTCCATTTTCATGAAGCGCGAGCCTTTGACCAGCACACTGTTGGCGCCTGCCAATGCCGTCTCCAGCGCGGTGTTGAGTGCTTCCATAGAGTCAAAGTGCTGTGCGCCTTCGAAAGCCTGAGCTGCCGACTGGCTGAGTTCGCCCAAGGCCAGCAAGCGGTCAATGCCTAAGCTCCGCGCGTAGGCGCCGACTTCGGCATGAAATTCCGGACCCTGGTTGCCCACTTCGCCCATGTCGCCCAGCACTAAGAGCCGTGGGCCGGGCAGGTCGCGCAGCACTTCGCAGGCCGCACGCACCGAGTCGGGATTGGCGTTGTAGGTGTCGTCCACCACGGTGATGTTGCGCCCGCCCATCGATACCGCAAATGCGCGGGAGCGGCCCCGCACCGGCTCGAAGGCTTGCAAGCCACGTTCTACCGCCTCGGCAGGTACACCAGCGGCCAGCGCGCAGGCTGCAGCGGCCCAGGAGTTGCGAACGTTGTGTTGGCCGGCAATGGCGAGCCGGTAGCGCAATGTCACAGGCCCATCAGTCGTGTGCGCTTGGGCTTGCACGTCCCAGACGCCGTCGTTCCACTGCGCGTTCAAGCCCACAACGGCGTTGTCTGATGCGCTGGCACCAAAACCCAGCGTGCGCCGATGGCCCACCATCGTTTGCCAGACGCCGGTGTAGGTGTCGTCCATAGGAAATACCGCACACCCCGTGGGCGCCAGGGCCTGGAGCACAGCGCCGTTTTCCGCTGCAACGGCGTCCACCGTGTGCATGAATTCCAGGTGTTCGCGCTGCGCGTTGTTCACCAAGGCGACGGTGGGCTGCGCCAAGGCGGCCAACTGTGCGATTTCGCCCGGGTGGTTCATGCCCAGCTCCACCACCGCGATGCGGTGGTGCGCGCGCAAGCGCAGCAGCGTGAGAGGTACGCCAATGTCGTTGTTCAAGTTGCCCTGGGTCGCCAGGTTGGCGTCGCCCGGTGCATAGGCCTGGAAGATGGAGGCAATCATTTGCGTCACCGTGGTCTTGCCATTGCTGCCCGTGACAGCAATCAAAGGCAGATCAAACTGCGCACGCCATGCACGTGCCAACTGGCCCAGCGCGGCCTTGGTGTCTTGCACCTCAATGCGGGGCAGCCCCGCGGGCAGCTGATGCGCCTCCAAACCGCTGCGGCAGAGGACCGCAACTGCGCCTTTGCTTTGCGCCTCATGCAAGAGCGCATTGGCGTCAAAGGTGTCTCCCTGCAAAGCCACAAACAGGTCGCCACTGGCAATGCTGCGGGTGTCGGTGTGCACCCGTGCAATGGGAGTGGATGTGTCGCCGTGCACGTTCGCGGGTGTGCTTGCGGCCGTGCCACTGTGGGCAAGCCATTGGGCAACCTGTCCCAGGGTCATCAGTGCGGTGCTCATGCGTGCACCTCCACACTCTTTCGCTGAGCCAGAGCCTGCAGCGCGTGGGTGCGGTCGGAAAAGCGTGTTTTGAGGCCATCGATTTCTTGCGTCTCTTCGTGGCCTTTGCCGGCGAGCAACACCACATCGCGGACGGCAGCACGCTCAATGGTGCTGCGGATGGCGGCGGCGCGGTCCACTTGCACTTCGGCTTGCGGGTGGCCGGACATGCCCGCCAGAATTTGCGCGACGATGCTCGCAGGCTTTTCGCTGCGCGGGTTGTCGCTGGTCACCACGGTGTGATCGGCTTTGGCCGCGGCAATGGCGCCCATCAAGGGACGCTTGGCGGCGTCGCGGTCACCGCCGCAGCCAAACACGCACCACAGTTGACCTGCGCGTTGGTGTGCCAGCGGGCGCAGAGCATCCAGAGTCTGGGCCAGGGCATCGGGCGTGTGGGCGTAGTCCACAACCACCAAGGGGGCGCCCTCGCCGCCTATGCACTCTAGCCGGCCCGGAACGGGGAGCAGTTGTTCGCAGCTGCGCACGGCCGTGGCCAAATCCACACCCAGCGCGCGCAGTGTGGCCACGACGTTCAAGAGGTTGCTCACGTTGTAGTGGCCAATCACCTGACTTTGCAAGGCACAGGATTGTCCTGTCTCCACCACGTCAAAGCGCAAGCCGCTCGACGTGTGCGTGATATTGCGCGCCTGCAGCCGCGCGGCGCCTTGAATGGACGTCGTCCACAGGTCCAGCGCCGATGCATCGCGCGCCAGTTCATGAGCCAAGATTGCGCCTTGGGTGTCGTCCATGTTCACCACCGCGATTTGCAAGCCAGTCCAATGGAACAGGTGGCGCTTGGCGGCCCAGTAGGCTTCCATGCTGCCGTGGTAGTCCAAGTGGTCCTGGGTGAAATTGGTGAACACCGCAACGCGAATGCGCAATCCATTCAATCGTCCCTCTTCAATACCGATGGACGAGGCCTCGATCGCGCAGGCTTGCAGCCCCTGCACAACAAATTGCTTCAATGCCGCCTGCAGCGACACGGCATCGGGCGTGGTCATGCCGGTAGAGCGCAGGGAAGCCAAGGCGTCCGTGTGATTGGGTGTGGCGGACGCGCCGGGCAAGGGCGGCTGGCCCGCACCCAGAGTGCCCACCACGGCGCAGGACTGCGCCAAGGGGACGGGCAGGGCGCTCAAGGCCTGGGCCAACCACCATGCGCAGGATGTCTTGCCGTTTGTGCCGGTGATGGCCAACACATTCAGGTGATGGGAGGGATGGTCGAAGAATGCATCTGCAATGGCGCCTGCGTCCGATTTCAGTCCTGTGTAAGCAGCCACCCGGCTGTCGTCTAGACCAAAAGCCTCCACACCTTCGGCTTCCACCAGGCAGGCATTGACGCCCTGTTGCAAGGCCTTGGGCACGAAGGTGCGCCCATCAACGATGGCACCAGGGGTAGCCACGAATCCGTCGTCGACACCCAGGTCGCGACTGTCGCTTCCCAGCGTGCCGCGCACCTTGCTGCGCAACCACTGCGCAGCTTGTTGGGGTGTGGAAAGTGTGGCGAGCATCAGAAGCTCTCTTGCACGGAATTTGCCACGACCTGCGGGCGAATGGCTATATCGGGCTGCACGCCCATGACCCGCAGTGTTTGTTGCACGGTTTCGCTGAACACGGGTGCCGCGACCTCGCCACCAAAGTACTTGCCAGCGCTGGGTTCATCCAACATCACGCCGACCACAATGCGGGGTTGGTCGATGGGCGCCATGCCGACAAACCAGCTCCGGTATTTGCGGTTGCCGTCGCTGCCATAGCCCTTGCCGACTTGTTTGTAAGCAGTGCCCGATTTACCTCCGACCGAATATCCAGCCGTTTGTGCCTTGGGCCCTGTGCCACCGGGGCCCGCCGCCATTTGCAGCATCTTGCGCACTTTGGCGGCGGTGTCGGCGGTGAACACGGGTACACCTGCGGGCTGCGCGCTGTTTTTGAGCAAGGTGGCAGGAATGATCTGGCCATCGTGCGAAAACACGGTGTAGGAGCGCACCATCTGAAACAGAGACGCCGACAGTCCGTAGCCATAGGAGGCCGTGGCCTGCTCAATCGGGCGCCAGGTCTTGCCAGGACGCAAGCGACCGGATACCGCACCAGGGAATTCAATCTGGGGCTTTTGTCCGAAGCCCGCACTGGAGAAGGTCTCCCACATTTCAGTGGCGGGCATTTGCATTGCAATTTTGGTGGTGCCGACATTGCTCGAGACCTGAATCACTTGCTCAACGGTGAGGGCGCCATGAGGGTGTGCATCGCGAATCGTGGCGCCGGTGATCGTGACCGAGCCTGGCGCGGTGTCGATGATGGTGGATGTTTTGACGCGTCCTGTATTGAGTGCCAGACCAATGGTGAAGGGCTTCATCACCGAGCCGGGCTCAAAGGTGTCAGTCAGCGCCCGGTTGCGCAGTTGCGCGCCGCTCAGGTTGACCCGCTTTTCGGGGTCGTAGCTGGGGTAGTTGGCCAGTGCGAGCACTTCGCCTGTGAGCGCGTCGAGCACCACAATGCTGCCGGCCTGCGCCCGGTTGGCCAGCACCGCATCGCGCAGCTTTTGGTAAGCAAAGAACTGAACCTTGGTATCGATGCTGAGCTGAACGTCTTTGCCTGCTTCAGGTTGCACGGTTTCACCCACCTGCTCCACCGCGCGTCCCAGGCGGTCTTTGATCACATGGCGGCTGCCTGCGCGCCCCAGCAGTGCGCTGTTGAACAAGAGCTCCATACCCTCTTGGCCGTTGTCTTCCACATTGGTAAAGCCCACCACATGCGCGGCAGCCTCGCCTTCAGGGTACTGGCGGCGGTATTCGGTGCGCTGGTAAATGCCCTTGAGATTGAGTTCGGCAATCTTCTTGGCGTTGTCGGGGTCGATCTGACGCTTGAGCCAAACAAAGCTTTTATCCTCGTCGGCGAGCTTTTTGGCCAACTCAGCTTCGGGAACGCCCAGCAGCTTCGCGAGCTGCTTGCGCTCGCCGTCTTCCAGCGACACATCCTCCGGAATAGCCCAGATGCTGGGCGCAGGCACACTGGACGCCAGTATCAATCCATTGCGATCCAAAATACGGCCGCGATTGGCTGGCAGCTCCAACGTGCGGTTGTAGCGCACCTCGCCTTGGTGCTGGAAAAAGTCGTTGTTGAAGACCTGAATATAGGCCGCGCGCGCGCCCAAACCCACAAAACCCAAGGCCAGCGCGCCCACAATAAATTTGCTGCGCCATACCGGCGTGCGGCTGGTCAGCAAGGGGCTGGCGGTGTACTGGATGCTGCGGCTCATGGCTGCTTCTCAGGGCTGTCGCCCTTGCCCAGGTACAGCGTGATGCCAGGGCTGACCTGGCGCATTTGCAGTTTCTCACGTGCCACGCGTTCCACGCGCGCTGGCGTGGCCTGGCTGCGTTTGTCCACTTGAAGGCGTTCAAACTCGGTATTGAGATTGCGAGCCTCGCGGTGCGCTTTTTCCAACTCAGTGAACAGGCGACGCGACTCGTACTGGACGCCCACCAGGTACATGGCGCTGGCCAATGAAGCCAACATCAGTGCAATGTTCAGCCGGGTCATACGCGTTCACCCAAGGAAGTGGCGCTGCGTACGGCCATGCGCATGATGGCGCTGCGGGCGCGGGGGTTTGCGGCTACTTCGGCGGCGCTGGCGCGGCTGCGACCCAGGGCGCGCAGGTGCATGGGCTTGGGTGCCGCAAAAGGTGTGCGCCGGTCGTAAACGTCCTTGGAGTGCTTGGCGATGAATTGCTTGACGATGCGGTCTTCCAGCGAATGGAAGCTGATCACCACCATACGTCCACCTGGCTGCAACACCGCCAGTGCCGCGTCTAGCGCCTGTTGTAGCTCTTCAAGCTCGGCATTGATGAAAATCCGAAAAGCCTGAAATGTGCGCGTTGCAGGGTTCTGGCCCGGCTCGCGGGTTTTGACCGTGTCAGCCACGAGCTGGGCCAGTTCGGTGGTGGTGGTAAGAGGTCCGTGCTCCTGTCGGCGCGCAACAATCGCCTTTGCAATACCGCTAGCAAACCGTTCTTCGCCGTAGTCACGTATCACCTCCGTTATGTGTTCCAAATCGGCATCGGCCAGCCATTGCGCCACGCTGATGCCGCGTGTGGTGTCCATTCGCATGTCCAATGGACCTTCAAAGCGGAAGCTAAAACCGCGCTCAGGGCTGTCAATTTGGGGGGAACTCACACCCAGGTCCATCAAAACACCGGCCACGCTGGCCAGTGGCAACTCGCCGAGCTGGGAAAACGGTGCGTGGCGTATGGAAAAACGCAGGTCCACGATGTCCGCGGCACGCGCTGTGGCTTC
>CAIYRQ010000014.1 GCA_903928635.1 uncultured beta proteobacterium
CTTCGATTTCTTGTGGTTGCACTCCTGACATGCGCCCACCTTTGGCAGGTTCGCTCGTAGGTCCAGAGGGAAGAAGCCACGTGCAATGACGTGATCTGCGGTGGTGGAGCCAGCCACGCCGCAATAGGTGCATGGACCGCTCTTGAAGGCTTTACCCATTAAACATGCCCCGCCAGGAAGTACGCTGTTGCAAGTCAACGACATAAATTGTATACTACAAAGTAAATTTACTCAGCGATATACAAATGTCGTATAACCGCCCTCACCTTAGGACGCTCCAGGCTCGACTCGATGAACCTCCCAAGTTCATGATCGTTGTAGCTGGACCGCGTCAAATTGGCAAGTCGACCATGGTACGCCAGGCTCTTGCCGGACGCCCCTCTACCTTTGAAGCCACGGATCAGTCAGCCACAGTGACTGTTGACCCATTCAGTGACACAGCCAGCACCATCCTGGGAGAGCCAGGGGCAAAAGCAACTGAGAAATGGATCATCGACAAGTGGACACAGGCACGCGCCAAAGCCCGGTCGCTGCCCTGGGGGCAATGCCATGTCCTGGCCATAGATGAGATTCAGAAAATCCCCAGATGGTCAGAAGTTGTCAAGGGACTTTGGGATGCAGACCGCGCTGAGCAGGTTCCCCTGCACGTTGTGCTTCTGGGGTCTTCGCCATGGCTCATGCAGAAGGGTCTGACTGAAAGCCTAGCTGGACGCTATGAGCCCATCCACATGTCGCACTGGTCCTACAGCGAGATGCAGGAGGCTTTCGACTTTTCACTGGACGAGTACATCTATTTCGGGGGCTACCCGGGTTCGGCCAGCCTGATCCGCGACGAAACCCGCTGGAGACAGTATGTCCGTGATGCCCTGATCAAACCCAACATCGAGAGTGACATCCTGCAGATGACCCGGGTTGAAAAACCTGCGCTCTTGAAGAACCTGTTTGAACTGGGCTGCGGAGCCTACTCTGGTCAACTGATCTCCTTGACTAAATTGCTCGCCCAACTCCAGGATGCAGGCAACACGGTCACCCTGGCCCATTACCTAGACTTGCTCTCACAGGCAGGCTTGCTGACGGGCCTGCAGAAGTACGCGGGGCAAGAGCTGCGCAGGCGAGCCTCACCACCCAAATTCAATGCCCACAACACTGCCTTGATTTCAGCTCAGGCTAAGTACACGTTTGAGCAGGCTAAAAACGACCGCACATACTGGGGACGCCTGGTTGAAAGTGCTGTTGGCACACATCTGATCAACAACAAGCCCGAAAACTCCAACTTGTATTACTGGCGAGAGAGCCCCAGTGAAGTGGACTTCGTTCTGACCTATGGCGAAAAACTGCTCGCCATCGAGGTCAAGAGCGGGGAGGGCTACGCTGCCCCCAAAGGCCTGCAGGTCTTTGCTGACAAATTCAAAAATGTCACCCCGATGGTGGTGGGAGCCGATGGCGTTGCCATTTCCGACTTCCTGTTGCAACCGGTTGAAAGCTGGATGAAGTAAATGGTCTTTGTCCCCCGTAGCGTCAAGCAGCTCTCACAATTGCCCGACGGTGGATCAGACACCGAGGCGGTGGGCGTGGAATCGCTGAGGTCAGTCCCAGCATGGGTTTTGCTGGGAGAGCCTGGTGCGGGAAAAAGTGAGGCCTTCAAATCCGAGGCGCAATCCGACAACGGCCTTCGCTTGACGATTGCTGAGTTCGTTGACAGCGATATCGATGAGGCATGGAAAGACAAGTGCCTGTTCCTCGATGGGTTGGATGAAGTTCGTGCAAGTGCTACGACTGCATCCATACTGGTTCAGGTCAAATCCAAACTCAGGAAACTGGGATTGCCCAATTTTCGGATCGCTTGCCGTGCAGCAGACTGGTACGGGCAATCGGATCTTGAAGAGATCATTGGAGCTTCGCCAAATGGAAAGCTCCCGACTTACACCCTGGAGCCTCTGACGACCGCAGACATCAAGCGGATTCTGAAAGACAATTTCAACAGATCTGACGCTGAGAACTTCATCGCGCAGGCAAAAGCTCACGGGATCAACGCCCTGCTGAGTAACCCCCAAACGCTTGGACTGACCGTCAAAGCACTCGGGGGAAAGACTTGGCCAAGCAGTCGAGATGAGACATACCGGCTTGCGTGCGAAGCTCTCGTCCAAGAGGAAAACCGTAAGCACCGCGACCAAATCCGTTTTCAGCCGGTGCTCAAGGGCGCACTCTTGGAGAGCGCTGGCCAGGTCTTCGCCACTTTATTGTTGGCAGATAAGTCAGGTGTCGCATTGGACCTGTCAGCTCAAGACGACCGATTCCCTGCACTGAACAATCTTGAACCAAGCTCACCTGAACAAGCGGCTATGACGTTGGGCACGGCCCTCTTTGTGCCATCCACTTCGAATGATCAGCGACTAGAGCCAACACACAGAAGTGTTGCCGAATATTTGGCAGCCGATTGGCTGGGCAAACAGATCGACTCACGCGGGCTTGCGCTAAAAAGAGTGCTCAATCTCATGCTTGGATTTGACGGCAAAGCAGTAGCAGGTCTGCGTGGCCTGTACGGCTGGCTGGCACTGAAGAGTCTCAAGGCACAACATGGGTTGATCAAAAATGATCCACTGACCGTTGCACTCTACAGTGATCCCCACCCAATGGATGTGGAAGCGAAGAGGCTGCTTTTGCAGGAAATCTATTTCCAGACTCACGCTAACCCGTCGGTACTCTGGGATCTGCGAGGTGCAGAAAATCTTTATGCGCTCTTCCAAGTAGAACTTCGAGATGAATACTTGGCGGCACTGCAGGACCCCAAACGAGATGACGCCACACAGACCTATGTGGTTTTCATCCTCAAGGTGCTCAAGCAATCAGCCGCTCAGACGCAGTTGACCAACGAACTGCGAGAGGTTGCTGCAGATGGAACTCGCTGGGAGCGAGTAAGGCGGCATGCGCTGGAGGCTTGGCTTGAGTGCGGCGTAACGGATAGTCAAGCCATCGAATTCCTGGATCACCTGAACCAAGGCAAGATCGCCGATCCAGATGAAGATCTCGCTGGGATCCTGTTAGGCAAGCTCTTTCCCAGAGCCGTCTCTGGCTCACAGGTCCTGAGCTACCTTCACCTCCCCAAAAGCAAGATCTTGGGGATGTACCAGCACTTTTGGGCCTATGAATTTCCCAAGACAGTTCCTGTAGACGATTTGCCTTTCGTGCTCGATCAATTGGCACAACGCAGCGA
>CAIYRQ010000015.1 GCA_903928635.1 uncultured beta proteobacterium
ACGCTGCAGAAGCCATTGCGTGGCTGCAGGCCCAGGGCATTCGCCGCGTGGAGGTGGTGTTTGCTGACCTGACCAGTGTGGCGCGCGGCAAGACCATGGACGTGGCAAGTTTTACCCAAGCGCTGGGGGCCAAGCTGCCGACGCTGCTCTTGGGCCTGACCGTGACCGGTGGCGAACCACCCGATGTGTTCAAGCGCATCTTTCCGCCCAGCTTTCCCGACATGGCGCTGCACCCGGATTGGCGCACGCTGGTGCGCTGTCCGCTCTCGCGCGTGCCCACGGCCACCGTGATTTGCAATGCGGAGGCGCGTTTTGTGGCTGCCGATGGCCATGCCACCTACGAGGTGGCAGATCTGTCGCCACGCCAGATACTCCAGCGCACGCTGGGCCGGTTGAAGGTAGCGGGCTACCAGGCCTTGGTGGCCCCAGAGTTGGAGTTTTTTCTGGTGCATCCCCAGCGCGATGCGCAGGGTGGCTTGCAAGTGGCACACGGCATGTCAGCGCCGGTGCCCCACATTGAGAGTTCACACGATTTGTTTTCGGCGGAGACAGCGCAAACCTTCGCGCCCTTGTTTGACGAACTGTGGGCGGCGTGTGAGGTGCAGGGCATACCGATCAGCGGTTACGGCCACGAGGCGTCTGTCGGCCAGTACGAGGTGAACTTCAACCCTGGCGAGCCGCTGGCGCAGGCCGATGCGGTGTTTCGCTTCAAGCGCCTGGTGCGGGAAATAGCGCGCCGCCATGGCTGCCTGGCCACCTTCATGGCCAAGCCCTATTTGCAGGAGCCCGGTACCGGCATGCACTGGCATGTGAGTCTGAGCGACGCCGAGGGCCGCAACGCCTTGAGCGATGCCGATGGCAATGCCCACCCGCGGCTAGCGCACTTTATTGGCGGCTGGCAGGCATCGGCGCAGGGTGCCATGGCGGTGCTGGCGCCGTATGCGCATTCCTACCTGCGCATCGCGCGGCCCGATGCGTCTCCGGCCCATGCTGACTGGGGCCATGACGACCGTACTGTGGCGTTTCGGATTCCCGCCTCAAACGCGGCCAACCGCCGCGTAGAGCACCGCCTACCCGGCGGTGACTCCAATCCGTACTTGACGCTGGTGCTGATGCTGGGCACGGGGCTGATTGGCATGCGTGATCAACTCTCGCCCAGCGCAGAGCGGGTCTTAGGCGGCACCACCGTCACGCCGCCCTTGCCTGGCGACCTGGAGCAGGCGCTGAGTGCCCTAGAGGCTTGCCCGCTGGCAGGCGAAGTGCTAGGCGCGGGGTTTGTGCAGTTGTATGCCATGGTCAAGCGCCATGAGCTCACCGAGCAGGCGGCGGACACCGACTTTGCGATCAAGCACCTGCTCAGCCGCAGTTAAGGCGCAAGCCGCCACTGCAGGTACCAAAAATAACCCACAGCGATCACCATCGCCAGCGCCACAGACCACCACAGGCGGTGAATGCCATCTGACGGCTGGCCCTGTTTGAGACCGGTCACCATGGCACGCGGCAGGTTTTCGCGGTGCATCCAGCTCGCAAGCGCCACTCCGCAAAGGTGCACACCCACCAGGAGCAACATGGCGTTGGCAGCGGCCTCATGGATCCCGCCCAGCAGGTCGCCACCGATATCGTTGTAAACCGCATAGCCGGTGGCCGTAATGGCGGCACCCGCGAGCAGCATGAGGACAATGGCCGTGCCACCTAAGGGGTTGTGGCCGATGAAATGCGCCGGGCGCCCTGCCAACATGCTCTTCAGGTAGCGGGACAGTTCCGATGGTGGCCGCACGAAACTACCAAAGCGCGCATACCGTGTACCCAATACGCCCCACACCAGGCGGAATGCAATCAAGCCGCCCAAGGTGTAGCCCAGGGTGACGTGCAGCAAACGCCAGCTTTCGCTCTCCGCCGTGAGGTAGGCGCCGGTAAAGCATGCGGCCAGCAGCCAATGGAAGACGCGAACCGGGGCGTCCCAGACGCGGATAGTGGTGGTGGGGCTTGTCATGGGTAGCGATAAATGGTGGTCGCAGTGCTATTTGGGAATGCGCACTTGGTGCTCATTGAAATCGCCATCTGCTGCATGGCCATGGCAGGCGCCACAGTTGGCCGCGCTGCCCACCGACGCACGTTTGAATACGCTCGCGCTCACTTCATCATGCTGGCGGACAAACCAGCGGGATTTGCTGATGCGGTTGTCCGTTGGAGTATCGCTAAATCGGCGGCCGGTACCGGCATTGGCCACCAACCAAGCGCTGATTTGCTGGGTTGACGCGGCGTCCAAAGACGCATCCACGCCAAAGTGCTTGGTCAAGCCGGACATGATGGCTTGCCAGGATGCGGCGGGCAACATGCCTGCCGGGTAAGCGATGTGGCAGGCAGCACACTCGGTTTTGTAGAGCGGTAAGGGAGCGGAATTGGAGCGTGCGTCGCCTGCACGGGCCATGCTCACCAGTGCGATGGCCGTTGCGCCAGCAAGCAGACTGGTCCGTATAAAGGAAGCGGTTAAATGATGTGTCATGAGGTACCTTCAATCACTCAGGGCTTCAGCGTTAGCAACCAAGCGATGACGTCCGCCTTTTCACCGGCCGTACATTCGCGGCCAACAACGTCGTTGCAATTGCGGCGAAACCATTTTTCAGTTTTGGCGGTATCGCTAAAGCGGTCCGCGTTGGCCGCAGGCGCCATGGGTTTGATGGTTTTGCCGGTGCTGGCATGTTTGCCTTCTGCCGTGGGTTTGTCGGTGTGGCAGGACGCACAGGCCCATTCATGCCCGTGTTTGGACGTAAAAAGTTCCTGACCGCGCGAGGGTTGAGGTGATTGGCCGCTTTGGGCAGCATAAGCATCCATCTGCTCTTTGGGGCTGGTGGCCATTGCCGGCAATGCCGCAATGGACGCGGTGAAAACGAAAAGCCAAGGGAGGGCGCTGGAAACAATCTTCAACATAAATTGCGGGTACTTTTGTGGCATGGGGGCTCCTGACCTTGCATGGTCTCACACCCAGACTAAGGCCTTGTAAAGCAACTCTCCAGCCCCAAAGTCAAAAAGGGTGCGAAATGCATGCAAGCGCTTCGCACCCTTTTCAAGGACAGTCTCCACGCCAAACGGCGCGGTGATCCGTTTTAGTGTCCGCCGCCCAGGTAGGCCGCTTTGACCGCTGGGTCGTCCTGCAATTTGGACGCCTCACCGTGCACCGAGATGCGGCCGTTTTCCAGCACATAGCCGTAGTCCGCCACTTTGAGCGCCGCGGCGGCGAATTGCTCCACCAACAGCATGGTCACACCACGCGACTTGAGGTCGCTGATGATGCGGAAAACTTCTTCCACCAAAATCGGTGCCAGGCCCATGGAGGGCTCGTCGAGCAGCACGATCTCCGGGTTGAGCATGACGGCGCGGGCCATGGCCAGCATTTGCTGCTCGCCACCGGACAAGGTGCCTGCGAGCTGGTTGCGACGCTCTTTGAGGCGGGGGAACAATTCCATAGCGCGCTCCAAATCACCTTGCACATCGCCCTTGGGGCGGCTGCCGGTCAGGCGGGGGAAGGCACCCAGAATCAGGTTGTCCGTCACGGTCATGGTGGCAAACACGCGGCGGCCTTCGGGGGAATGGGCCAGACCGAGCTTGGCGATAGTAAAAGACTCCATGCCATCGGTGCGCTTGCCGTTCAGGCTGATTTCGCCAGCGGTGGGCGTGATCATGCCGGAGATGGCGCGCATGGTGGTGGTCTTGCCAGCGCCGTTGGAGCCGATCAGGGTCACCACTTTGCCTTTGGGCACTTCCATGGAGATGCCATGCAAGACTTGCACTTTGCCGTAACCGGCTTCCAGATTTTTAATACTCAACATATGCGGGTGTCCTGTACGTTCAAGCGGCTGGAGCGCCCAGATAGGCCTCGATCACTTTTTCATCGGCCTGTACCTCGGCGGGCTTGCCTTCGGCGATTTTCTGACCGAAGTCCAGCACCGAAACGTTGTCGCAAATACTCATCACCACGTCCATGTGGTGCTCAATCAGGATCACGGTGATGCCGTGGTCACGGATTTTGCGGATGATGGTGATCAGCTCTTTGATGTCCGGAGCGGTCAGACCCGCCGCAGGTTCGTCAAGCAGCAGCAACTGGGGATCGAGCGCCAATGCGCGAGCGATTTCCAGCAGACGCTGTTTACCGTAAGGCAGGTTACGCGCCTCTTCCCCGGCCAGGTCGCCCAAGCCCACGAAGTGCAAGAGCCCCAAGCCACGTTCAATGGCCGCTTTGTCTTCGCGCACATAACGCGGCGTGTGCAGCGCGACATCGATCAGGTTGCTGTCAAAGGTGTGGTGCAAGCCGACTTGCACGTTTTGCAAGGCGGTCATTTCGCCAAACAGCTGCACGTTTTGGAAGGTGCGGGCAATGCCGGACAAAGCGATATCGGACGAGGTACGGCCCACCACCGCATCACCCGCAAACTGGATGTCACCTGCCGTGGGCACATAAATGCCGGTCAGCACGTTCATCATCGTGCTCTTGCCGGACCCGTTGGGGCCAATCAGGCCATGGATAGTGCCACGTTGAATGCGCAAGTCCACGTTGTTGAGGGCCTTGAGGCCGCCGAATTGCATCAACACGCCTTTGGCCACCAACAGGTCGCTGCCTGCGGCGCTGTGCTTGGCGTTGGACGCCTGGGTAATCGCGTCTTTGCCCAGATCCACGCCCTGGAAGTCGCCATCCAGAGTCGCCCTGCGGAAAAACAGTTTGCGGAAGAAACCGACGATGCCGTCTTGCAAGTAATAGACGACGAACAGAATCATCAAGCCGAAAATGGACAAGCGCCAATCGGTGATGGACTCCAACCAGAAGGAGAAGGCGGCCAGCGCAATGGTGCCCACGACCGGAATGGCCATCGCGCGCGGTGTGGTGGTCTTCTTGGCGACGCCGATCACCGCACCGATCAGCATCAATACCGCCAGCGTCGAGGACACTTGCCGGAACATGTCCAGATCGTCGAGCAACTTGGGCAGGATCACGATGATGGCTGCGCCCAACAGCGCGCCGGTACGGGTTTTGCGCCCGCCCATGATGACCGCCAACAAAAACAGCACCGTGAGTTCAAAGTTGTAGGTGTTGGGCGAAATGTATTGCTCGGAATACGCATACAAGCAACCAGCGAGTCCAGCAAAGCCGGCGCTGACCACAAAGGCGTAAACCTTGTAGCGGTATACCGACACGCCCATACAGTCGGACGCCACCGGGCTGCCACGCAGCGCTTCAAAGGCACGGCCCAATTGGGATTTCAAGATACGGTCCACCACCACCAGGGACAGCACCAACAGGCCAAACACCATCCAATAAAAGCTGTGCTCGTCGAGCTTGGCACCAAAGAGGTCTGGTTTTGGCACTTTGATACCCAAGGGTCCTTCCGTCAGGAAGTCCATCTCATTAATCAGGATCTGAATGATGGTTCCGAAAGCCAGGGTCACCATGGCCAGATAGGGGCCGGTGACGCGCAACGCAGGCAGCGCCAACAAGGCGCCAAACCCGGCGGTCACGCCAATGCTCGCGGGAATGATCAGCCACAGGGGCGCGCCCAACTTGAAGAACAATACGCCTGCGGTGTAAGAGCCCACGCCAAATAAACCGGCGTGGCCTAAGGACACTTGACCGGTATAGCCCACCACGATATCCAAACCAAACAACAGAATGGCGTAAATCATGATCGTGCCGATCATGTGGATGTAGTAGGGGTTGTCCAGGTACAGCGGTGCTGCACCCAGGAGCGCCAGAGCGGCGATAGCTACGCTAAGAGACTTGCGGTTCATCTTCAAACTTTCTTAATGGCAGTTTTGCCAAATAGACCGGCGGGCTTGAGTGCGAGCACGAGCAAGAGCAGCACCAAACCAGGAACATCTTTGTAACCGGTCGACAAATAGAAGCCGGTGGTGGTTTCAGCCACGCCCAAAATAATGCCACCCACAATGATGCCCAAACCACTGGTCAGGCCACCGATGATGGCCACTGCAAATGCTTTCAGGCCCAGGACGGCGCCCATGGTGGCGCCTGTCAGTGTCAGCGGCGCGATCAGTGCACCCGCGAATGCTGCAGTAGCAGACGACAAGGCGTAGGAAAAAGTAATCACCAGGCCGGTATTAATGCCCATCAACTTGGCCGCATCGCGGTCGTTGAAAGTGGCCACCACCGCCTTGCCGTAAATGCTTTTGCGGTTGAAAAGTTCCACTGCAACCATCATGGCAATCGCGCCAAACACTACCAATATTTCCATCGGCAAGACGTTGGCACCAAGTACTTTCATAGGGGCTTCTGGCAAGGGCGAAGGAAATTTCAAGTCGTCACGGCCCCAGATGTTTTCAGCCACGTTCTTGAAAATAATGCCCAGCGCGATGGTGGACATGATCCAGCCAAATTCGCTCTTGATCTTGATTGCAGGCTGCACACCGATGCGCTCCACGATGGAGCCTTGCACCATACCAAACACAATAACCAGGGGCAGCATCGCCCAGTAATTCACACCCTTGTTGACCAGCGTCAGGCCGACCATTGCACCCAACATCAGGGCATCACCTTGGCCGAAGTTCAGCGTGTCGGACGTCTGAAAGGTAAGTTGATAGCCAAACGCAATGACTGCGTAAATCATGCCCAACGCGATACCGCTGTAGACAAGTTGAAGCAGGATATCCATATATTTTTTTCCACCCAAAATTCTTATCGACCACCCCTTGCACCCGGGGAACTTGGCGACCGCAGCCGCCTATGTAAGAAACTCGCCAGCCCCACTAAAGGGCTGGCGAGTTTCACTTCACTCGCTCGGGTTGAGGGCCCGCTTATTTCTTGACGGTCAAAGCGCCTTTGGCGTTGACGTCTTTGACGCGAACTTCAGAAGCTTTCTTTTGGTCTTCTTCGTAAGCGTAGATCACTTTTTCACCCTTCACTTCGCCAAACACTGGGATGTTGGCCGTGATTGCGTCATGGTCTTTGGCCGTGAAAGGCTTGTTGTAAGTGGTGACAACACCGTCGACAGGTGCCTTCAAATCTTCCAGCGCTGCTTTGATCTTGGGGCCATCGGTGGAGTTGGCTTGCTTGATGGCAGCGGCCAGCAAGTAGATCGAGTCATAG
>CAIYRQ010000016.1 GCA_903928635.1 uncultured beta proteobacterium
AAGGACTACGACTTTGTGTTGATCGACTGCCCCCCGTCGCTCTCCATGCTGACGCTCAACGGCTTGTGTTGCGCTGATGGCGTGGTCGTTCCCATGCAGTGCGAATACTTTGCCCTGGAAGGCCTCACCGATCTGGTCAACACCATCAAGCAAGTCAAGGCCAATCTGAATGACGATTTGCGCATCATTGGTTTGCTGCGGGTGATGTTTGACCCACGCATTACCTTGCAACAGCAAGTGAGCGAGCAACTCACCGCCCATTTTGGCGACAAGGTGTTTGAGACCATCATTCCGCGCAACGTGCGTTTGGCCGAGGCGCCCAGCTATGGCCTGCCTGGCGTGGCCTTTGACGCAAATTCCAAAGGTGCACAGGCTTTCGTGGCCTTCGCCGCCGAGATGCTGCGCCGCCTGCCCACTGCGCGCTAAGGCCCATGAGCACGTCTGTCTTGTTGCTGCCCGGTTGGCAGAACTCGGGCCCCGCGCACTGGCAAAGCCGCTGGGAAGCCGCGTACGACTACCAGCGGGTGGAGCAGCACGACTGGATGCAGCCCTTGCGTGGCGATTGGATCACCCGGCTTGAAGAAGTGGTGCTCGCCCAAACCGCACCGTGTGTGTTGGTGGCCCACAGCCTGGGCTGCCTGTTGGTGTCCGCTTGGGCGCAATGCTCGCGCAATACGCACCTGGTGAAAGCCGCTTTGCTGGTCGCGCCGGGCGATGCCGAGCGTGAAGAATTGCGGCCGGTGCTGCACAGTTGGTCACCGGTGGTGATGCAGCGTCTGCCCTTTGCCAGCGTGCTGGCGGGCAGCCACAACGACCCCTATTGCAGTCTGGAGCGTGCGCAGTTGTTTGCGCAGGCCTGGGGTGCGCAGTGGCATGACTGCGGTCATGCCGGACATATCAATGCGGATTCGCAGTTAGGCGACTGGCCAGAAGGCTATGCACTGCTGCAGTCCCTTCTCTCAACCAAGGAGGCCCACCATGGCCACTAAAAAACCCAAAGGTCTCGGAATGGGCCTTGAAGCCCTGCTCGGCCCCAAAGTCCAAGACATTGCGCCGGACACGCCGGTGGACGCCAGCCTGCCAACCACCTTGTTGCTCGGTGACATGGTTGCAGGTATTTACCAGCCGCGCACCCACATGGACGAAGGTGCGCTCTACGAGTTGGCCGAAAGCATCAAAGCCCAAGGCATCATGCAGCCCATCCTCGTGCGTGAGTTGGACGCGGCGCGGGCCAATGCGCATCGGCCGGAAGGCTCCAGCCGTCCGGTGTATGAAATCATTGCCGGGGAACGGCGTTTCCGCGCGGCCAAGCTCGCCGGCCTGGATCGGGTTCCGGTGCTGGTGCGCAATGTGGCGGACGAAGCGGCTGCCGCCATGGCATTGATCGAGAACATGCAGCGTGAAGACCTCAATCCGCTCGAGGAGGCGCAGGGCTTGCAGCGTTTGATCAAAGAGTTTGGTCTGACCCATGAACAGGCGGCCCAGTCGGTAGGTCGCTCGCGCAGCGCGGCCAGCAACCTGATGCGCTTGCTCAATCTGGCGGATCCGGTGCAGTCCATGCTCATGGCCGGGGACATTGACATGGGCCATGCCCGCGCCCTGCTCGCGCTGGACCGCGCCACACAAATCACCGCCGCCAACCAGATTGCCAACAAAAAGCTGTCGGTGCGCGAGGCCGAAAGTCTGGTGAAAAAGCTGAGCGCTGAGTTTTCACTGGTGGCTTCCAAGCCGAAAAAAGAAAAATCACGCGACCTCAAACGTGTCGAAGAAGAATTGTCAGATCTACTGCAAGCCCAGGTCGAAGTGCTTGTCAAAAAGCGAATTAAAAGAGCGGGTCGCATTGAAGAAATGGGCGAAGTGGTGATTCAATTTGGCTCGCTGGACGCACTCAATGGCCTGATCGAGCGCCTGGCCCCCCACGGCAACCGCTAGTCACGCATGACCGGCTCCGCCGACACGCCGCCCGCACCACGCAGCCGCTGGCGTGCTGCGCCGCCATGGCCCTTGCCGGCCTTGCTGAGCTGGGGCGTGAGCTGGGCCGCGTTTCGCATTCTTTTGCTGCGCGACTGGCCCATGGGCTTTGCGCTGCTTATTGCGGCGCTGTTGGGCGTTGTACTCAGCTTGTGGGGCGACAGTTGGTGGCGCAAGGCGGTGGTGGCAGCGGGCTTTCCGGTGTCCTTTGCTTTGAGCCTGCCGCTTTTGGGTCTGGGTGATATGCCGGCCTGGGTGTGGTTGCTGCCCCTGGTGGTCATGCTGCTGGTCTACCCCATGAACACCTGGGCCGACGCCCCGCTGTTTCCCACCCCTGCGCGAGCACTGCTCGCCTTGCCGGACTATGCCCCGCTGCCTACCGGCGCGCGCGTGCTCGACGCTGGCTGCGGTTTGGGACACGGATTGCTTGCACTTCGCAAGGCTTACCCCCAGGCTCAGTTTTACGGTCTGGAGTGGAGTGCCTCACTGCGCTGGCTGTGTGCGCTGCGCCTGCCTTGGGCTCGCATCAGCCGCGGTGATATTTGGCAGGCCGACTGGTCGGGCTACCAAATGGTGTACCTGTTTCAACGGCCCGAGAGCATGCCCAAAGCAGTTGCCAAAGCGCACAAGGAACTCCGAAAAGGTGCGACCATGGTGAGCCTGGACTTTGAAGCCACGGAGCTCGTACCAACCCATCGCTATAAGGCAAGCGATGGCAAAATGGTATGGATTTACAAAATGCCCTTCATCTTTGCAAGGCCCTAACATGTCCATCACCACAACGCCCCTTACCTCTCCCTTTGCAAGCGCAGACGCCCGCGTGGCCTCCGCGTCACAGGTGGTTTTGTTTGCGATGGCAACACTGGCCGAGCGCCGAGATGCGGATACCGAAGCGCACTTGCTGCGTGTGCAGGGCTATGTCCGTCTGCTAGCCCAGGCATTGCAACGCGTACCGGCGCTGGCTCCTATCTTGACGCCTGAGTACGTGGCGCAGTTGGTCCAAGGCGTGCTGTTTTATGACATCGGAACCTTGGCGATTCCGGAGCGCATTCTGCTCAAACCCGGGCGATTTACCCCCCAAGAGCGCAGCACCATGCAAAGCCATACGGTGCGCGGATACAAGGCGCTGCTGCAAGCGGAAAAAACCTGCGGTCCGGCCGATACCTGGCTCGCCATGGCCAAAGAGTTGGCCTTGTCGCACCATGAGCGCTGGGATGGCCAAGGCTATCCTGAACAACGCGTGGGCGAGGCCATTCCCTTGTGTGCCCGCATTGTCGCGGTCGCCGATGTGTACGACGCCATGGTGAGCAACAAGGTCTACAAGAGCGGCATATCCCACGCGCAGGCGCTGGAACGTGTTGCTGCTGAACGGGGTGCGCAGTTTGATCCGGTGGTGGTGGACGCGTTTTTGTCCTGCGCTGCTGATATCGAACAGGTGGCACTTCGCCATGCGGATACGCAAGAAGACCTGCAACACAAAATGGAAACACTTGCCGAAGCCATTGCCGAACACTCGGTGATGTAAGCCGCGCAACGCACCAAGCTATGTCAAACCGCCTTACACAAATCGCAACCCGCACTGGAGACGGTGGCACCACCGGCTTGGGCGACAACAGTCGCGTGTCCAAAAACAGCCTGCGGGTACATGCCATGGGCGATGTGGACGAACTCAACTCCCACATCGGCGTGCTGCTCTGCGAAGCCATGCCCGACGGCGTGCGCGCTGTGCTGGTGGAGGTGCAGCACCAGCTGTTTAACCTGGGCGGTGAGCTGTCCATTCCGGGTTTTGAGCTCCTCAAAGCTGAGGCAGTACTGGCTTTGGACGATGCCTTGGAGGCTTACAACCTGGACCTGCCGCGTTTGCAGGAGTTCATCCTGCCCGCGGGAACCCGCGCAGCGGCCCTGGCCCATGTCTGCCGCACCGTCGCCCGCCGCGCCGAGCGCGCGGTGGTGGCACTGGGCAACGAAGAAGCGCTGAAAGAGACGCCCCGCCAGTACCTCAACCGCCTGTCGGATTTGATGTTTGTCTTGGCGCGCGTACTCAACCGCCACCGCACGGACGGCACCGTGGGTGACGACGTTTACTGGAAAAGCGAGCGCATGGCCGCGAAGGGCTAAGCCTGGGGTGTGCCGCGGTTTATCGCGGCGCCAAAATCGCCATCGTGATGCGAGAGATGCAGCTCATGTCCCCCGCGTCGTCCCGCAGTTCGATTTGCCATACGTGGGTGGTGCTGCCTCTGTGAATGGAGCGTGCAGTGCCGGTGACCCAACCACTGCGCACACCTTTAAGGTGGTTGGCATTGATATCCAGCCCGACCGCCCGGTAACCGGGTGGGCAAGAAAATGCCGCGCCACACGAGCCCAGCGTTTCTGCCAACACCACTGAGATACCGCCATGCAGCAGCCCATAGGGCTGCCGGGTACGCTCGTCCACCGGCACGCGTCCCACGAGGTAGTCGTCCCCCACTTCTAGGAATTCAATGCCCAAATGGCTATCTGCGGTACCAACAGTGCTTTGGGTCAACAGTTCGACGGAGATGGGCTTTTGCCAAATGCGCATGGACGTATCCTCAGAATCAAAGCCACCACTTTAGCCGCGTTGCAGTGGCTGGAAGGCCGTCAAGAGTCACTCATGCGAAGGTGTCTGCCAGTTCAGCAATGTGCTGGGGAGAAATGCCACAGCATCCGCCGACAATCGTGGCACCCTGGCCCACCCAGCGCTGTGCCCAACCCACATAGGACAGGGGATCGAGATCCTCACGGATGTCCAGAATCACGGCATTGGCGGTGGCCTTTTTTGATTGGGCGGGAAAGGCATTGGCATACACGCCAATGTCCACAGCGGCACCTGCACCTGCCATGGCATGTTTGGCCGCAATCACCGCGGCTTCCATCACTTCAGGCTGGCTGCAGTTGAATAACACCGCTTGCGCACCCAGCGCCAACGCTGCACCGACAGCGCTGGCTACGGACTCGCCCGAGCGCAGCACCGGCGTGTCGCCCTCGGGTTCGTCATCCAGGGTGAACGAAATCCAAAGCGGCTTGGTGTTGCCTTGGAGTGCGGCGTGTACCGCGTGAATCTCGGCAATCGAGCTCTGCGTTTCGGCCAGCCACACATCGACCAAGTCGTCCATGCCGGCAATCAGTGCCTGGTGAATGCGCACGGACGCCTCGCGCTCAAACAAATCAGGCCGGTATGAGCCCAGCGCCGGCGGCAGCGAACCCGCCACCGTCACCGGGTGCGCAGCGGCATCGGCACTGGCACGTGCAAGTTCTGCCGCCAAACGGGCCAATGCCACGCCTTGGGCGTCAAATCGCTCCTGCCCGATGTGAAAGGGCACCACCGCATAGCTGTTGGTGGTGATGATCTGGGCGCCTCCTTGCACAAAAGCATCGTGCGCCTGGCGCACGAACTGCGGGCCTTCGAGCAGCGCCAGCGCCGACCACTCCGGCTGCTGAAAGGGCGCGCCCATGCGTTTGAGTTCGCGCCCCATGCCGCCGTCTAGAATTTTGACTTTTGCCACAGGGGCGTTCTCCAAAGCAATTTTGAAACCCCATTGTGCCTGTGTGGTCGGCAGGAGCCGATATTGCCGCAAACGGCCAGTCAAATACTAGTCAAATTTTGATTAGTAGTACCATGCGGTGTTCAGGTGAGCGCGTGCGCTTCCCGCACTTTGAAACTTGGCTTCGCATCCACAGCTATGGCTGCGGTTTTTTTGGAGGCGTTATGAAGGAACACACCGTGGGTCCGCAAGAGACTCCGGAATTGGCGACTACGGCACAACCCACCTATGTCTCGCTGACGGCAGGTCAGCGTGAAATGCTGTTGGAATCACCCTTGCTTCAAGGCGTGCCTTATTCCTCCGTGTTCGATTGGTTGCATTACACGCCGGTGTTGGTACTCCAGCGCGGCGAGACGCTGATCGAGAGCGGCGTGCCCCACGGCAAACTGTTCCTGGTGGTCAGCGGGCAGCTTTCGGTGTGGCTGGACCCCATGCCCGAACTGCCAGATGAGAACATTGCACAGCGGACCATGTCCGGGCCGGAGGTGGCGCGCATATTTCCAGGTCAGTCCCTGGGGGAGCAGGGTCTGATTGATGGCCAGCCGCCGACAGTGTGGGCCATTGCGGCGCGCGAGTCCCGGGTGTTGGCTATTCCTACCGACATGGCCTGGCAAACCATGCAGGTCGAACCCAAAATTGCGCTGAATTTGCTGCGCATGCTCTCAGACCGCATGCGCCAGGCCAATGACGGCTTGCGTGGCGCCATTGCGCACCAGCAACGGTTGGCGCGCGACGCCGACACAGACGCGTTGACAGGTTTGCACAACCGCCGCTGGATGGAAAACATGTTTCCACGCACTTTGCAGCGGTTTCAAATGTCCGAGCGCCCGGTGTCTGTGCTGATGGTGGACATCGACTTTTTCAAACGGGTCAATGACGAGTTTGGCCATGCCGTGGGTGACCAGGTACTGCGGGAATCAGCCCAACGTATGCTGCAAATGCTGCGCCCCGCTGACCTGTGTGCGCGTTTCGGCGGAGAAGAATTCTGTATTTTGCTGCCTGAACTGGACGCGGATCAGGCGACAGCGATTGCCCAGCGTGTGCTCGACGCATTTGATTCGGAGCCCCTCGATTTGGACTCAGGCGCGACGCTCAAAATCAGCGTGTCCATCGGTGTTGCCGACTGGGACCACCAGGTAGGATTCCACGATTTGGTTCGCGCAGCAGACAACGCTCTCTACCAAGCCAAGCGCGATGGCCGCAACCGGGTGGTCACGGCCCATCGCCAGTCCTTAAGCCGCTAAGCGCTGTTCGAGCTGGGCCTTGGTGGCCACCAGCTCGGCAGGCAGGTGGTAGGCCAACTGGGTGAACAACTCGGTGTGCAAGGCGATTTCGTGCTTCCAGTCGGCTTTGTCCAAGCTGGTGACCGTAGCAAACTGGGCGGGTGTGAAGTCCAGGCCATCCCAAGTAATTTCGGCATAGGTCGGGCTCACGCCAAAGCCGGTTTCCTGGCCCTTGGCCGTACCTTCCAGGCGGTCAATCATCCACTTGAGCACACGCATGTTTTCGCCGTATCCTGGCCAGACAAACTTGCCGTCCTCGCCCTTGCGGAACCAATTGACGCAGTAGATGGCGGGCAGCTTGGCGCCCTTGGCGCTGAGTGTGCTGCCCAAGGTGAGCCAGTGCTGGAAGTAGTCGCTCACGTTGTAGCCAGTGAAAGGCAACATCGCAAACGGGTCGCGGCGCACCACGCCTTGCTGGCCCACGGCCGCAGCCGTGGTTTCAGAGCCCATGGTGGCCGCCATGTAGACGCCCTCTACCCAATTGCGCGCTTCTGTCACCAGGGGCACGGTGGTGGAGCGACGGCCGCCAAAAATAAACGCGTCAATGGGCACGCCAGCGGGGTCGTCCCAGGCGCTGTCCAGCGCCGGGTTGTTGCCGGCAGCGACGGTGAAGCGGGAGTTGGGGTGGGCAGCCTTGGCGCCTGTGTCGCGGGCGATTTGGGGTGTCCAGTCTTTGCCCTGCCAGTCGATCAAATGGTCAGGCATGCTGCCCGTGTCTTTTTCCATACCTTCCCACCAGACATCACCGTCATCGGTGAGCGCGACATTGGTAAAGATCACATCGTGGCCCAGGCTGGCCATGCAGTTCGGGTTGGTGTGGTAGTTGGTACCGGGGGCTACACCGAAGTAGCCCGCCTCGGGGTTGATGGCGTAGAGCTTGCCGTCGGTATGTGGTTTGACCCACGCAATATCGTCGCCAATCGTGCTGACTTTCCAGCCCTGAAAGCCCTCGGGCGGCACCAACATGGAGAAATTGGTTTTACCGCAGGCGCTGGGGAAGGCGGCTGCGACATGGTATTTTTTTCCGGCAGGGTTGGTCACACCCAAGATCAGCATGTGCTCGGCCAGCCAACCCTGGTCGCGGCCCATGGTGGACGCAATGCGAAGGGCAAAGCACTTCTTGCCCAGCAAGGCGTTGCCGCCGTAGCCGGAGCCGTAGGACCAGATTTCACGTGTTTCGGGGAAATGCACGATGTACTTGGTCTTGTTGCACGGCCATTTCACGTCGGCCTGGCCTGCAGCCAGCGGA
>CAIYRQ010000017.1 GCA_903928635.1 uncultured beta proteobacterium
AAGGACGTCGTGCTGGACATCGTGTGCTTCCGCAAACTGGGTCACAACGAGCAGGACACGCCTGCCCTGACCCAGCCACTGATGTACAAAAAGATTGCAGCCCACCCCGGCACACGCAAGCTGTTTGCCGACAAGCTGGCCACGCAAGGACTGGGTGCGACGCTGGGCGACGACATGGTCAAGGCCTACCGCGCAGCCCTGGATGCAGGCAAAAACACCGCCGAGCCGGTGCTGACCAACTTCAAGACCAAGTTCACCGTGGACTGGGCGCCTTTCTTGGGTAAAAAGTGGACCGATGCCGGTGACACCGCTATTCCCCTGACCGAGTGGAAGCGTCTGTCGACCAAAATCACCACCAGTCCGGAATCGGTGTCGCCGCACCCGCTGGTGAAAAAGGTCTACGACGACCGCGCCGCCATGGGTCGGGGCGAAGTTCCCGTGGACTGGGGCATGGGCGAGCACATGGCCTTTGCGTCCTTGGTGGCCAGTGGCTATCCGGTGCGCCTGTCCGGTGAAGACTCCGGCCGTGGCACCTTTACCCACCGCCACGCGGTGATTCACGACCAGAAGCGCGAAAAGTGGGACACCGGCACCTATGTGGCGCTGCAAAACGTGTCCGACAACCAGGCGCCTTTTGTTGTCATCGACTCCATCCTGTCGGAAGAAGCGGTGCTGGGTTTTGAATACGGCTACGCCTCCAACGACCCCAACACCATGGTGATCTGGGAAGCACAGTTCGGCGACTTTGCCAACGGTGCACAGGTGGTGATTGACCAGTTCATTGCCTCCGGCGAAGTGAAGTGGGGCCGTGTCAATGGCCTGACCCTCATGCTGCCCCACGGTTACGAAGGCCAAGGCCCTGAGCACAGTTCAGCGCGCCTGGAGCGCTTTATGCAACTGGCCGCAGACACCAATATGCAGATCGTGCAGCCCACCACAGCCAGCCAGATCTTCCATGTGCTGCGCCGCCAAATGGTGCGCGACCTGCGCAAGCCGCTCATCATCTTCACACCGAAGTCGCTGCTGCGCAACAAAGATGCCACCTCACCGGTGTCTGAGTTCACCAAGGGCAGTTTCCAAACCGTGATTCCCGAGAACAAAGCGCTCAAGGCCGACAAGGTCAAGCGCGTGCTGGTGTGCTCGGGCAAGGTCTATTACGACCTGGTCAAGCGCCGCGAAGAGACGGGCGCCGATGACGTTGCCATCGTGCGTGTGGAGCAACTCTATCCCTTCCCGCACAAGGCGTTTGCCGCGGAGCTCAAGAAGTACCCCAACGCCACTGAGCTGGTGTGGACGCAGGACGAGCCGCAAAACCAGGGTGCATGGTTCTTTGTGCAGCACTACATCCACGAAAACATGCTCTCAGGCCAAAAGCTGGGCTACTCCGGTCGCGCCGCTTCGGCGTCGCCTGCAGTGGGTTACTCCCACCTGCACCAGGAGCAGCAAAAAGCCCTAGTCGAGGGCGCATTCGGCAAGCTCAAAGGCTTTGTCCTGACCAAATAAGCGGCCCGCGAGCCACACCTCACACACCGAATACTTACCGAAAGAACTGATATGGCCATCGTAGAAGTCAAAGTACCGCAGCTCTCTGAATCCGTGGCAGAAGCCACCATGCTGCAATGGAAAAAGAAAGTCGGCGACAGCGTCACCGCGGACGAAATCCTGATCGACGTCGAAACTGACAAAGTGGTGCTGGAAGTGCCAGCACCCTCCAGCGGCGTCATCGTTGAAATCCTGGTTGCGGACGGCGGCACCGTCGTGGCAGAGCAGTTGATCGCGCGCATCGATACCGAAGCAAGCGCTGGTGCTACCGCATCCGCCCCTGCGGCAGCCGCTGCTGCGCCTGCAGCGGTCGCGGCACCCGCCGCGGCTGCAGCCCCCGCATCCACCAGCATGGCCGGTGTGGCCATGCCCGCCGCAGCCAAACTGATGGCAGACAACAGCCTGGCAGCGGGTTCGGTCGCTGGCACCGGCAAAGACGGCCGCGTGACCAAGGGTGACGTGTTGGCCGCTGTGGCAGCCCCCAAAGTAGCCGTGAGCAGCCCCATCCCCACCGGCGCACCAGTGAGCGCCTTGCCCCAAGTGGCCGCCCCCGCACCTGCCTTGGGCGACCGCCCCGAGCAGCGCGTGCCCATGAGTCGTCTGCGTGCTCGCGTGGCCGAGCGTTTGTTGCAATCGCAGTCCACCAACGCCATCCTGACCACCTTCAACGAAATCAACATGGCCCCGGTCATGGAGATGCGCAAGAAGTTCCAGGACAAGTTCGAAAAAGAGCACGGCATCAAGCTGGGCTTTATGAGTTTCTTCGTCAAGGCTGCTGTCCATGCCCTGAAAAAATTCCCGGTGCTCAACGCCTCGGTGGATGGCAACGACATCGTGTACCACGGCTACTTTGACATTGGAATCGCCGTTGGTTCGCCCCGCGGCTTGGTGGTGCCTATTCTGCGCAATGCCGACCAGATGAGCTTTGCCGACATTGAGAAAAAGATTGCCGAGTTCGGCGCCAAGGCGCGCGACGGCAAGCTGGGCATGGACGACATGACCGGCGGCACCTTTTCCATCAGCAACGGTGGCACCTTCGGCTCCATGCTGTCCACCCCCATCATCAACCCGCCCCAGTCGGCGATCTTGGGCGTGCATGCCACCAAAGACCGCGCTGTCGTCGAAAACGGCCAGATCGTCGTTCGCCCCATGAACTACTTCGCCATGTCTTACGACCACCGCATCATCGACGGCCGCGAAGCCGTGCTGGGCCTGGTCGCCATCAAAGAGGCGATGGAAGATCCTTCGCGCTTGTTGTTTGATATCTGATCGGAAAGCGCACTATGAGCAAAGCATTTGACGTCGTTGTAATCGGCGGAGGCCCTGGCGGCTATATCGCGGCTATTCGTGCCGCGCAACTGGGTTTCCAGGTCGCCTGTGTGGACGAGTGGAAAAACGAGAGCGGCGGCCCGGCCCTGGGTGGCACCTGCACCAACGTGGGCTGCATTCCCTCCAAGGCCTTGCTGCAGTCCAGCGAGCACTTTGACCATGCCAACCACCACTTTGCCGAGCACGGCATTTCGGTGGGCAAGGTGCAAATGGATGTGGGCCAAATGCTGTCGCGCAAAGACCTGGTGGTCAAGCAAAACAACGACGGTATTCAGTACTTGTTCAAAAAGAACAAGGTCACTTTCTTCCACGGTCGGGGTGCTTTTGCTGCTTCCACAGAGGCTGGCCACACGGTGCAGGTGAGCGGCGCTTCAGAAGAAACGCTGATCGCCAAACACGTGATCGTGGCTACCGGCTCCAACGCCCGCGCTTTGCCCGGTACACCGTTTGACGAAGTGAACGTGCTGTCCAACGACGGCGCGTTGCGCATCGGTGCGGTGCCTAAAAAGCTGGCTTTGATCGGCTCGGGTGTGATTGGTCTGGAGATGGGCTCGGTCTGGCGCCGCTTGGGTGCGGACGTCACCATCCTCGAAGGCTTGCCCACCTTTTTGGGCGCGGTAGACCAGCAAATCGCCAAAGAAGCGAAAAAAGCGTTTGACAAGCAAGGCCTCAAGATTGAACTGGGCGTGCAAGTGGGCGAGATCAAGGTTGCCAAAAAAGGCGTGTCCGTGGCCTATACCAATGCCAAGGGCGAAGCCCTGGTGCTGGACGCTGACAAGCTCATCGTCAGCATCGGCCGGGTGCCCAACACCAACGGTTTGAATGCCGCTGCGGTGGGTCTGGCGCTGGACGAGCGCGGTGCGATTGTGGTGGACGCTGATTGCAAAACCAATGTGCCCGGCATCTGGGCGGTCGGTGATGTGGTGCGCGGCCCCATGCTGGCGCACAAGGCAGAAGAAGAGGGCGTTGCCGTGGCCGAGCGCATTGCCGGTCAGCACGGGCATGTCAACTTCAACACCATTCCCTGGGTCATTTACACCAGCCCCGAGATCGCCTGGGTGGGTCGCACCGAGCAGCAGCTCAAGGCGGACGGCGTGGCGTACAAGGCCGGCACCTTCCCCTTCCTGGCCAATGGCCGCGCCCGCGCTTTGGGCGATACCACCGGCATGGTGAAGTTCCTGGCCGACGCTGCGACCGACGAAATTCTGGGCGTGCATATCGTCGGCCCTATGGCCAGCGAATTGATTGCCGAAGCGGTGGTTGCCATGGAGTTTCGCGCGAGCAGCGAAGACATTGCGCGCATCTGCCATGCCCACCCCTCGCTGTCGGAAGCGACCAAGGAAGCAGCCTTGGCCGTGGACAAGCGCGCGCTCAACTTCTAAACAAGTCGCAGGCGCATAGGCATGTGCCTGATCGCCTGGAACTGGCAGCCCGGCAGCGCACTACCGCTGCTGGTGCTGGCCAACCGCGACGAGTTCTACGCCCGCCCGACGCTGGCGCTGCACGCCTGGCCCTGCGGCCGGGTGCTGGCCGGCAAAGACGAGCAAGCGGGTGGAACCTGGCTGGGGCTCGCACAAAGCGGCCCCCGGTTCCGCTTTGCAGCCATTACCAATTTTCGCGATCTTTCGCTGCAACGCCCCGACGCAGTCTCACGCGGCAAATTGGTGCCGGAGTTTTTGCGCTCCGACGAATCGGCAGACGCTTATTTGGAGCGACTGCGCTCCAGCGCGCACCGTTACAACCCCTTCAACCTAGTGGTGTTTGACGGCACGGACTTGCGCGGGTTTGAGAGCCACAGTGGACGCACCGTGGTGTGCGCGCCAGGCGTAGGCGCGGTGTCCAACGCGGGGTTCAATACGCCGTGGCCCAAGCTGCTGCAACTCAAGCAGGCGGTCGCAAAGCTGGACACGCAAGTGCATCCACCCATGCAGCTCTTGCTGCAGCTACTCGCCGACCAGACCGCCGTGGCGGATGCCGACCTGCCTGCCACGGGCATTGGTTTGGAGCGCGAGCGGGCACTGGCCCCTGTGTTTGTGCGAACCTCCGACTACGGCACGCGTGCAAGCAGTGTGGTGTCAGTGCACACCCGCAGTGCCGAGATCCTCGAACAGAGCTTCGACGCGCTGGGTCCCACCGGCCTGCAGCAGCTCAGTACCAGTATTCCAGGTGCGGAAAAGGGTTCCGCTCGGTCTTGGCGCGGTAATTGAAATGCACCACCAATGAAATGCGGCGATCGTCCTTCTTTTTGACTTTGAAGGGAATCACCACATGGGGCATGAAGCTGTCGAACAGCACCATATTGCCCACCTTGTAGGGCACTTTTTCCCGCAGTTTGTTGGATTTGGCTGAAAAACCATCGCGCTTGTAAAACGCGTCCAGCTCCTGGGCCAGTACGCGCTGGCGCCAGATATCCAGGTCACCGCCCCGGTGGTGGACGTGCTGGTCGGTGCGCTTGATCGACACCACGCAGGAATAGGCCCGCGTTTTTTCCTCAAAAATGCTGGCCGGATATTGCAGCAGGCCTTCGGTATCGGTGTGGATGTTGTACAGATTCCAGCTGCGCAGTTGCAGATTGAATCCACCGATTTGAAAATACTTTTTGTCGCGCGGTACCACGGGTAGGGCATCGGGTTTGAGCCCGGAGTGGGTGAGTATCAAGCGCCCAGCCTGGGAAATAACATCGGCGACCTCTGGAAACTCCTTGAGCAGGTATTTGTTGTGTTTCTCCGCAAAACGGTAATAACTTTCGTTCAAACCCGCTTCTATCATTCCGTAGTAGGCCGCAAACTGCCCGTAAAGAGGCTCTACATCGGCGCCAAATATATCTAAATTACCAAGTATTTTCTTTTCCCAGCGCTTGCACAAGTCCTCGCTGAGGAAGTTTTCCACAATGATGTAATCATTGGTAAATAGTTTTTTCATGCTCGCTCTCCAGGGTGGGAAATCTGTGCGTCGGGTAAATCTAGCCGCACCGCGCTCGGTGTACTATCTCTGTTGTACCTTTGTCGCGGCTTACTTTAAACCCCATTTTTTCGGTAGCGCACTCCATGCCAATTTCTAAGAAAAAGCTTTTCGAACATCTCAGCCAAGAGGTGTATTGCCACCTGGGCGTGTCGCCGGTGCATGGCATTGGCGTATTTGCCATGCGTGCCATCCCCAAAGGTGTTAACCCCATGCGCGCGCGCCTGAAGTTTGACGAAATTAAGTACACGCACAAAGAAATTAAAACTTTGCCACGCGGAGTGCGCAAGGAAATTGAGATGTTTTGCTACTACGACGATGACCATGTGTATGTCCCCACCATCGGGATGAACTCCATGAACATGGCCGTGTACCTGAACCATTCCAAAACCCCCAACGTGGTTTACAAGAAAAATGGCCAGCTCATTACGCTGCGCGATATCAAAAATGGCGAAGAGTTGATGATGGACTACGACATCAACTTCAAAGCCATTCACACTTTCGGCAAATAGCGTGCGTCGCCCGCCCTCAGGCGGGTGGTGTGCGGTACACCTGGTTCCACTGCGAGGGGTTGAAATCCGTGTGCAGGGGCGATGTGGGGTCCAGCGCCAGCGCGTGGTCCGCGTCTGTCACGGCCAAGGCGTAAATCGGCTCAAAGTCCGTCACAAACAGCGCCTTGTAGCCATAGTCGCCCACCGGTCCCAGGTTGTAGTACTGGTAGCCGTTCTTTGCTGTCCAGCGTGCCGCCAGCAGGCAGGCATAAATGCCAGGTGAACGGTTTTTGTAATCGGTATTCCACTGGCAAAAGCTGCCGTACACCTGGTTGCGCTCGGGCAAGACCATGGATACATCGGTCAGCACCAGGTCGCCGTTATCGGCGTGAACTTGCAAAATCAGCACGTCCAGGTCGCGCACGTAGTCCACAAAGCCTTCGATCTCTTGCGCATGGATTTCATAGGCATCAAAGTGCTCGCTGCCTAAGGCGAACACTTGCTCGACGGTGATGTCCTTGCCAGGCACCAATTGCTCCGTCACCGTGAAGTGTTTGTTGAGCTTGTCCAGCTCTTTGAACTTGCGCGCCCTGCGCTCGTCTTGCCAAAAGGCTTCGGATCCTGCGTGCACCAAGCCATATTTGTCGTTGATCGGTACGCCGTAGCTGCCTTCGGGCGGCAGGGCATAGACGATGAAGGGCTTGCGTGCCATGGCCAACATCTCGGGCGTCACGTCAATGTAGGGGCACAAAGCGTCCCAGCGGCTGGTGTAGTAGCGGGTTTCTTCGTGAAAACTCTCTACACACAAGTTCTCGGCGGTCCAACTTTGGTGGTGCAGTGTTTGCACCGTCGGCTCGCCGCTGGTGACAGCCCAGCCCGCGCTGTGCTGGGCGTCGCCACCTGCGTCTTGGGGATGAAAGTCACTGTTCATGCCCGGCCTTTCTTGGCTTCCTCGGCGCGCTCGAGGGGTTCAAGGTCAAAGTAGTACGAATCCACCCGGTAGTTCGCACGCAAAAAGAAGGGGTCGGCTTTGGACAGCGCTTGGATCGCCTGGTCCATCTGTTTCAGGTGGGTCGACGCCTCACTGCCCGGGTCTGCGAGTTGTGCTTGGTAGGCAGGCATCAACGGGCATTCGGTATCAAAGAAATAGGTTTTTGCTTTGGGGTTGTAGGCCAGCGGATACAGCTTGCAGCTGAATGGTTTGGCGTCTCCCAATGTGCAACCTGCGTTGCCCAAGTGTTCGCAATTACCTTCCACGCAAACGCTACCCAGTCCTTTTTTTTCCTGCTTGGTCAGCGTGATTTCAAGCGCGGGAAAACCCGGATCGACGTGGCAGCAGCGCTGGCACTGCGCGCAGTGATCAAACAGCATGGTTTACCTGCACAGCCATGGTGCGGGTGCTGTGACGTGCACGCAGAAGTCCGTCATACGGGTTGATAGCCAGCATAAAAATTCGAAAGGAGTTGGGGTTCGCGAAACCGGAGCAAGTCGCCATGATATTCACTTTTTACAAACGAATTAAACAAATTCGTTTTTTCTTGTCGCGTAGTTTGCTTTTTTGCGTTTTGGATGTCGTGTGAGTGCCTGCTAAACAGGAGGATGGGACGCTGTATTTTGTGTTTCTTATGGTTATAAAAATAAAAATGATTCAGAGAAAACAAATAGTATCTCTGGATGCCAGTCACACTCAATCACGCTGAACTCCTGCACCGCGCACACCACTTCGCCAAAGACTTTGCAGACGCAAAGTACGAGCTCGGTGAAGCGCAAAACTTCATTCGCGGACTCTGCGATGTCTTTGGGTTTTCCAATAAGCGCCTGGTCAGCTTTGAGCAGCGCGTCAAAAAACTCGGTGGAGGGCGTGGCCGCATTGATGGCTTTTACCCCGGCAAACTTTTGATTGAAATGAAGTCGCGTGGCGAAGACCTGGACAAGGCCTACCAGCAAGCCACCGACTACCTGCCCGGCCTGCGCGACGCCGAGCTGCCCGAGTACCTTTTGGTCAGCGACTTTGAGCACATGCACTTGCACCGCATGGACGGCGCCACGCCCCCGCTGTGCCACACGCTGGCCGACTTTGCGCAACACCTGGACGCCTACCTGTTTCTGGCGGGCTACGAGTCGCAGGCGCAGCAAGCGCAAATTGCAGTGGACGAGCACGCCGCACGCAATATTGCGCAATTGCACGACGCCATGCGCGACGGCGGCTATACCGGGGTGGACTTGCAGCGTTATTTGGTGCGCCTGTTGTTTTGCCTTTTTGCCGAAGACACCGGCATATTTGAGCGCGCCGGCAGCTTCGGCCGCTACTTGCGCCAGCACACGCGCGAGGACGGCAGCGACCTCGACGGCGCACTGCAAAACCTGTTTGACGTGCTCAGCCACGCACCTGCCCAGCGTCCCAAAAATCTGCCTGCAGAGCTGGCCTGTTTTCCGTATGTGAATGGCAGCGTGTTTGACGGCCAGCTCACCCGCTGCTACTTCAACAGCGCAGCGCGTAGCGTGCTGCTGCATTGCTCTGAGCACTTTGACTGGGCGCAAATCAGCCCTGCCATTTTTGGCTCTCTGTTTCAGGCCGTGATTCACCACGACAACGAAGGCATCACCGGCAAAAGCACCAAGCGGCGCGAGCTGGGCGCGCACTACACGAGCGAGACCAATATCCTGCGGGTGATCGGCCCCTTGTTTTTGGACGGGCTCAAAGCCGAGCTGCTGTCGGCGCGCGGCCCCGGCGGCAGTGCACAGCGTTTGCAAAAGTTGCTGGAGCGGCTGCGCAGCATCAACTGCTTTGACCCGGCATGCGGCTGCGGCAACTTCTTGGTGATCGCCTACCGCGAGATCCGCCGGCTGGAGCTGGACGCGGTGGAAGCCCTGCAAGCCATTGAGAGCCGCAACCGCTCGGTCAGCGCCACGCTGGACGTGAAAGAGTTTGGCTACATCCAGTGCGATGTGCACCAGTTCCACGGCATTGAGATCGAGCCCAGCGCCGCGCAAATCGCGACCGTGGCCCTGTGGCTCACCGACCACCAGGAGAACCTGCGGGCCAGCCGGGTGTTGGGTGGCAATTTCAACCGGCTGCCGCTGGTGCGACGCGCCAACATCGTGTGTGCCAACGCCCTGAGCACCGAGTGGGCTTCGGTGTTGTTGCCGGAGCTGTGCGACTACGTGATTGGGAATCCACCGTTTGTGGGCGCCAAATTCATGAGTGAGGCGCAACGTGCGGACGTAGCCATTGCGTTTCGTGGCGTGCAAAACGCAGGCTTGCTCGACTTTGTGGCGGCTTGGTATGTGAAGGCTGCGCGCTATCTCTCCGACGCTGCGGCACGCACGGGGCAGACGCCGAGCGCTCATGAGCCTGCGGCTCCCAAATCGCGCTCAGCACCTGCCCCGTACGCGCCGCAGCGCAACCGCAGCTTTAGTGTGCGCACCCGGTGTGCGTTTGTGTCTACCAACAGCATTACGCAGGGCGAACAGGTGGGGGTGCTGTGGGGCTGGATGCTGGCGCAGGGCATGAAGATTCAGTTTGCCCACCGCACCTTTCAATGGAGCAACGACGCCAAAGGCGTGGCGGCAGTGCACTGCGTGATCATCGGGTTTGGGACTGATGACTTGCCGGGTAAGACGATTTTTGATTACCCGGATATCAAGGGTGAGCCGGTGAAACGACCCGCCAGCACGATCAATCCGTATTTGGTGGATGCGCCGGACGTGGCACTGCCTCGACGCGGCAAGCCAATGTGTGAGGTGCCTGATATTGGCATTGGCAACAAGCCCATCGACGGCGGCCACTATTTGTTTACGCCAGATGAGCGTGACGAGTTTGTCGCAAAGGAGCCCGGCGCAGCAAAGTTTTTCAAGCGTTGGCTCGGAAGCGATGAGTTTTTAAACGGTTTTGAACGATGGTGTTTGTGGCTGGGCGATGCCGACCCGACTGAACTTCGCGCGCTACCAGAGTGCCTAAAGCGTATCCAGGCGGTAAAGCAAGTTCGGTTATCCAGCAAAAGTCCGCCAACCCGAAAGCTCGCTGAAACACCAACGCGTTTTCACGTCCAGAACATGCCGGAAGGTTCTTATTTGGTACTGCCGGAGACATCGTCGGAGCGCCGAGCCTTCGTGCCCTTTGGGTACGAATCGCCAGCGACACTTTGCAGCAATGCGCTTCGATTGATGCCGGGTGCGTCGCTGATCCATTTCGGCATTTTGTCGAGCACCATGCACAACGCCTGGATACGCGCTACTTGTGGCCGCCTCGAAAGTCGAATCCGGTACTCCGTAGAAATCGTCTACAACAATTTCCCATGGCCGGAGCTGCCAGAGCCAGTCGGAGAGGGCGCTGTCGCAACGGGTAAGCCAGGCGCCGCCAACGCCCAGAAAAAGCGCGACGCCCTGGAGGCCGCAGCCCAAGCCGTGCTCGATGCGCGTGCCGGCTTTCCCGAGGCCTCGCTGGCCGATCTGTACGACCCCCTGGCCATGCCGCCCGCGCTGCGCAAAGCCCACCAAGCCCTGGACAAAGCCGTAGACGCCGCCTATGCCTATACCGGCCCGAGCGACGACGCCAGCCGGGTGGCGTTTTTGTTTGGGTTGTACGAGCGCTTGGTCAATCGGGTCTCGCAGTGACCTCCCCACCCTCCACTGATATTCGGCGATTGCCAGGCAAATATCCCAAGCCGGTTCAGTTTGTGTAAAAATGCCCACGGTTCTGTCTCTGTATGGCCTGCGCGTGGTGGTCTATCCCAATGACCACCGACCAGCCCATGTGCACGTTCAGAGTTCAGATTGCGAAGCGGTGTTCAATTTGAACTGCCCCCAGGGCCCCAGCACGCTGCGCGAGAACTATGGCTTTTCTCGCAAAGAGTTGACGCGGGTTGGGGCGCACTTGGACGCACAGGCAGCGTATCTTTGCCAACGATGGAAGGATTTACATGGCTATTTCTGACGAAGTTTTCGAATCTGCTAACCGGCGTGCGGCGCTGGCCAAGGCGCAGCATGCGACCGCGACCGCGGTGCGTTATGACGCGCGTCGCAATCGCATCGTTATGACATTGGATTCTGGTATGGAATTGGCTTTTGCACCTCACTTGGCGCAGGGTTTGGAGGCCGCCAAGCCCGCCGATTTGGCGGGCGCGCAAATCAGCCCCTCGGGATTGGGCGTGCACTTTCCCCGATTGGACGCGGATTTGTACATCCCCGCATTGCTAGAAGGTTTTTTGGGCTCACGCCGTTGGATAGCGGCACAAAACGGTCGCTCTGGAGGTCAGGCCACCAGCGAGGCCAAATCTGCTGCGGCAAGGGCAAACGGAATGCGGGGTGGTCGGCCTAAAAAGGCGGCGCTTGCACTGACCGCGCACAAACCAGTCTGACATGGCGCTACGGGCACAATACGCCCCGCCATGTCCGTCCTCGAAAACTACCAAAAAGAGCTGCAAACGCGCGGCTACCACAGCGACCCAGCCCAGCTGCGCGGCATCACCGCGCTAGAGCGTTGCGCCAGCGAGTGGGCCGCCTACAAAGGCAAACGCTCCAATTCGCTCAAAAAACTCATCAACCGCCCGCCGGTGCCACGAGGCGTCTATTTGTATGGCGGGGTGGGGCGGGGCAAGAGCTTTTTGATGGATTGCTTTTTTGAGGCGGTGCCGCTCAAGCGCAAAACCCGTTTGCATTTCCATGAGTTCATGCGCGAGGTGCACCGCGAGCTGCACGACCTGCAAGGCACGGTCAACCCGTTGGACGTGCTGGGCAAGCGCATCTCCGAGCGCTACAAGCTGATTTGCTTTGACGAGTTCCATGTGGCCGACATCACCGACGCCATGATTCTTCACCGCCTGCTGCAGGCGCTGTTTGACAACGGCGTGGGCTTTGTGACCACGTCCAACTTTCAACCTGACGACTTGTATCCCGGTGGCATGCACCGCGACCGTGTGCTGCCGGCCATTGCGCTGCTCAACCAGGAGATGGAAGTGGTCAATGTGGACAACGGCGTGGACTACCGTCGCCGCACGCTGGAGCGCTTGGACTTGTACCAGGTGCCTAACGGTCCGGCGGCTGATGCATCCATGACCCAGGCCTTTAACAGCCTGGCCGAATGCGCCGATGGCAGCCCGGTGCTGCAGATCGAGTCGCGCCAGATCCGCACCCGCCGACGTGCCGGGGGCCTGGTGTGGTTTGACTTCAAAGAGCTGTGCGGCGGGCCGCGCTCACAAAATGATTACCTAGAAATCGCCAGCCAGTTCCACACCGTGCTGCTGAGTGATGTACCGCAAATGCAGGCCAACGGCAGCTCCGAGGCGCGGCGCTTTACCTGGTTGGTGGACGTGCTGTACGACCGGCGCGTCAAGCTCATGGTGTCGGCGCAGGTGGCTCCCGAGTTGCTCTACACCACCGGGCCGCTGGCGCACGAGTTTCCGCGCACCGTCTCGCGCTTGAACGAGATGCAGTCGGCCGAGTTTTTGGCCATGGAGCGGCGCGATGTGGACACGCGCTTGACATGACAGCGGGTGCGCGACGCTGTAAAGCCTGGCTGATGGGGGTGGCACTGGGCGTCGCCAGCATGGCGGTGTGCGCGCAAACACCGCCTGCTGCATCAAACGAAGACCCGCGCGGCGTGCTGCTTGCCGATCAAGCCATTCAAGCCCGCGACTTGGACGTGCAGCAGCAGGCGTGCTACGCCCAGTTTTTCACGACCAACTGCCTGCTGGACGTGGCCCGGCAGCGACGCACCATGGAGGCCGATTTCAAACGCAAGACGGCGGCACTCGACGCGGCGGACCGCCAGCAGCGTGCGAACGAGGCACGGCAGCGGGTGGAGGACAAGCAGCGCGAGCCATCGCAGCGCCAGCAGGCCCTGGATCCGGTAGCCGCAGAACAGGCGCAGCAAAACAAGCAGGCGGATATCGACGCCAAACAACAAGCCCATGCCGACAAGGCGGCAGCCGCATTGGAGCCCCAGCCCGCCAAAGAGCCCAAGGCCGAGTCCGGCCCCGGCGCTGCGGAGCGCGCCGCCAACAGGGCCGCCTTTGACAAAAAGCAGGCGCTGGCCAAGCAGCGTTTGGCAGACCGTGACGCGCAGCGCGCCAAAGCCGCCGCCAGCCCCGCATCGGCGCCGCGGGCTTTGCCGCTGCCACCGGCGACCGTGCAGTGAAGCTCCAAGCGGCAGTCCAAGCCGCGTTCTCACCCGAAGGCGTGTTGGCGCGCACCTTGCCCGGCTTTCGAAGCCGCCCCGGCCAAATAGAAATGGCACAGGCCGTGGCTCACACCCTTGAAAACGGCGGCGTGTTGGTGGTCGAGGCGGGCACGGGCACGGGCAAAACGCTGGCCTATGTGGTGCCTGCGCTGCTGGGTGGTGAAAAGGTTTTGTTTTCTACCGCCACCAAAGCGCTGCAAGAGCAGCTTTTCTTGCGCGACATTCCCCGACTGGTGCAGGCACTGGGCTTTCCGGTGCGCGTGGCTTTGCTCAAAGGGCGCAGCAGCTATTTGTGCGCACAGCGCCTGCAGGGTGCCCGCCAGGCCAACCAGAATCTGGATACCGCTGACTTGCGTTTGCTAGCCCGTATTGAAGACTGGGCGCTGTCCACGGTGTCGGGCGACATGGCCGAGGTAGCCGAGTTGGATGAGCGCTCTGCGGTCATGGCGCTGGTCACCTCCACCCGCGACAACTGCCTGGGCAGTGGCTGCCCGCAGATTCGCAACTGTCATACCAACCTCGCGCGCCAGGAGGCCATGAAGGCCGACCTGGTGGTGGTCAACCACCACCTGTTTTTTGCCGACCTGGGTGTGCGGGCTTCGGGTGTGGCCGAACTCCTGCCCAGCGTGACCACCGTGGTGTTTGATGAGGCGCACCAGCTCAACGACATCGGCGTGCAGTTTTTTGCCCGCCAGTGGAGCACCGGCCAGATGCTGGCATTGGGGCGTGAACTGGCCGAGCAGTCCACCGGCATGGCGCGCGGCATGGTCGATTGGCTTGGATTGCAGGCCGATGTGAGCGACAGCGTGCAGATGTTCAGGGCACTGTTTGGAACCCACAAGGTACCGTCCACTCTGGCATGGAACGACGACACCCCTGAGGGCGTGCCCGTCGCTGCGTGGAGCGCCGCTGTGCAGCGTTGCGTGCAGGCCCTGCAGGCCGCCGGCGCAGCAATGCGTGCCGTGGACGAGTTGGGTCCGGCATTCACCATGCTGGCCGAACGCTGCGACACTTTGCTGCACAACCTGCAGACCTTTGCCGCCGCCGCGCCACCGGACCAGGTCCGCTGGCTGGAAGTGGGCGCGCAGGTGCAGCTCTACCAGTCGCCGCTCACCATTGCCGAACCCATGCGCGCGCTGGCACGGCCTGACGCGCAGCCGGGCTCGCAGCCCAAGTCCTGGATATTCACCTCTGCCACCTTGGGCACCGATGCGCAACTCAGCTGGTTTGTGGACGCTTGCGGCCTAGACGGCGCTCAGGTGCTGCGGGTAGCCAGTCCGTTTGACTATGCGGCGCAGGCCGCTCTGTACGTGCCGCGCGACTTTCCCCGCCCCCAGGACGCGGCCCACAGTGCAGCAGTGGCCACTCTGGCAGCGCAGGGGGCCAGCGCCTTGGGCGGTCGTACCATGGTGCTGACCACCACCACCCGCGCCATGCGCACTGTTGCCGACGCCTTACGCCAACACTTTGAGGCGGCAGGACTAGGTATCGAAGTGCTGGTGCAGGGCCAAGCGCCCAAGCGCGAGTTGGTGGATCGGTTTGTCGCCGCAAGCGCGGCTGATTGCCGGGAGAAGGGCGGCTGCGTGCTGGTGGCCACCGCCTCGTTTTGGGAAGGCATAGACATTGCCGGAGACGCTTTGCAGTTGCTGGTGATTGACAAGCTGCCGTTTGCACCGCCGGACGATCCGCTGATGCAGGCGCGCGCGGCGGCTCAAGACGCCAGTGGCGGCAGTGCATTTAAGAACGTGCATTTGCCGCAAGCCGCCATTGCCCTGAAGCAAGGCGCGGGGCGCTTGATCCGCAGCGAAACAGACCGGGGAATTCTGGTGGTGTGCGATGTGCGTCTGACCCAGATGGGCTACGGCAAAAAACTGCTGCAGAGCCTGCCGCCTATGCGCCGCCTGGACGATGCACAGGCCTGGTTAGACGCTTTGTCGGACCTGAGCGCTGAGCCCGACCTGCCGTTTTAAAACAGCTTGAGCCAACCGCCGGTCTCGCCCACGCCGCCACCGGCCAGGAACTTGGAGTCAGGGTAGGTGGCTTCAAGCACACGCTTGGCGTCGTCGCGCAGGCCTGTCATGCCCAGGGCTTCGTAGGATTTGTAAATCACGAACAGCGCTTCTTCCACGGCGGGCACGTTGCGGTAGTCCGTCACTGCGGTTTGGGCGCGGTTGATAGCCGCCACATACGCGCCCCGTTTGAAGTAGTACTTGGCCACATGCACTTCGTACTTGGCCAGCGACTGCACGATGTAGCCCATGCGCAGCAGGGCGTCCGGTGTGTAGCGGGATTCTGGAAAGCGCACGCTGAGTTCGCGAAATGCTTCAAATGATTCTTTGGAGGCTTTTTGGTCCCGCTCGGCCAGGTCCTGGCCGGTGTAGCTGCCCAAGATGCCCAAGTTCTCATTGAAGTTGGCCATGCCCTTCAGGTAGAGCGCATAGTCATACGCGGGGCTGGCCGGATGCAGACGCATAAAACGGTCCAGCGTGGCCACGGCCGCAATCGGTTCTCCCGCCTTGGTTTGGGCATAGGCCTTGTCCAATTGCGCTTGCTGCGCCAGAGGTGTACCGGCCGCACGGGATTCAAGTTTTTCGAAAAGCGGAATGGCTTTTTCCCATTGGCTGTTGCCCACTTCGTCTTTAGCGCTGGCGTACAGCTCCGTGGGGGTCATCGTCGCCGTCTTGTCCAAGGGTACGGTTGAGCAGCCGACCATCAACGCCGCCGCCAGGGGAAGGACGAGCGCGTAAACGACCGATAATTTGACTCTCAACATCATGAAAACTTTCGTGGACCAGGGCAAAACCATTATATCGACCGACCCCGCAGCGCACGATGACTTCACCGACGTACATGAGCAGGACGAGGCGGAGGCACTGGCCCAGGATTCAGAGCTGCGCGCAGCTCCGGTGGCGCTGGCCCAGCATGGCGAGCGGCTGGACCGCGCCCTGACTTTTCTGGCGCCTGAGTTTTCGCGCAGCTATGTGCAGCAACTGGTGGATGCGGGTGCCGCGCAGGTCAACGGGCGGGTGCTGAGCAAGCAGTCGCACAAGGTCAAGGTGGGAGACCTGCTGCAACTCGAATTGCGCGCTACGCCCCAAAGCCAGGCCTTCAAGCCCGAGGCCATGGCGCTTGAGGTGGTCTACCAGGATGCGCACCTGATGGTGATCAACAAGCCTGCTGGCCTGGTAGTGCATCCCGCGCCGGGTAACTGGAGCGGCACCTTGCTCAATGGCTTGCTGGCGCACGACCCTGAGATCGCGCAAGTGCCGCGCGCGGGCATCGTGCACCGTCTGGACAAGGAAACCAGTGGCTTGATGGTGGTGGCGCGCAACCGACTGGCCATGGATGCCTTGGTGCAGGCCATCGCCGCCCGCACCGTCAGCCGCCAGTACCTGGCCGTGGGCCACAAACCCTGGAGTGGCGCAGCCATGGTGAGCGTGCATGCGCCCATAGGCCGCGACCCGCGCAACCGTCTTCGGATGGCCGTGGTGGATTTGCTCAAAAACGCCGGCAAGACGGCGCAAACCGACATCCACTTCATGGGCAACGCGGTGGATGCCTGTCTGGTGCGCTGTGTGCTGCACACCGGGCGTACGCACCAGATCCGGGTGCACATGGCGTCCATCGGGCACGCGCTGGTGGCTGACGCGGTGTACGGTGGCAACCCGCTGTTGGGCATGCAGCGCCAGGCTTTGCATGCCTTCAGACTGGCATTTGCGCACCCTGTGAGCGGCGAGCCCCTGGCCTTTGAGGCGCCACCCCCGTCAGATTTTGTGGATTTGCTGGGCGCGCTGGGGCTGGGACTACAATAAAGGCCAACGCACGGGCTGCCTGAGGGCTCCCTGTCGCGGCCCCTGGCGCAGTGGAAACAGGCAATGCCCGCCCGGCTGCCCGTCCATCCCGCCCTGAACTTTCAGTTTTCGTCAGTCCTCGCCAATGTGCGGGCCCCTCGTTCGGAAAACCTTTTGCAATGATCAACACCGCCGAAGCTACGCGCGTCCTGGAGACGGCTCTGATTTGCGCCCACCAGCCCTTGTCCGTGAAGGACATGCGCACCCTGTTCCAGGACGAGGTGGGTGCCGACACGCTCAAAGACATGCTGGACGATCTGGCCAGCCTGTGGACGGGTCGCGGTGTGGAGTTGGTGCAGGTGGCCAGTGGCTGGCGCTTCCAAAGCCGTCCCGAAATGCGGGAGTTTTTGGACCGGCTGCACCCCGAAAAGCCACCGCGCTACACCCGCGCAACGCTGGAAACGCTGGCCATCATTGCCTACCGCCAGCCGGTGACGCGCGGCGACATGGAAGACATCCGTGGCGTCACCATCAATTCTTTGCTGATCAAGCAACTCGAAGACCGGGGCTGGGTGGAAGTCATCGGTCACCGCGAAACGGTGGGACGCCCCGCCTTGTTTGCCACGACACGGCAGTTTCTGGACGATTTGGGCCTGCAGTCGCTGGCCGAGTTGCCTGCGCTGGACCCGGTGGGTGAGCGCGTGGACGGCGAGCCTGACGCTTTTGCAGCGCTGGTGCAAGACTCCGACCCGACCGGCGATTTGCTGGAGTCTGCCGAAGCCTCCGAAGCTTCCGGACTGTTTGAAGCCGCAGAAGCCCCTGCGACCGACTTGGCGGTTGAACCCGCCACTGAATTGAACCCCTTACCCCAGGTGGACGCTGCCGCGGACCCTGCTACGCCATGAACGATACCCCTGTGCCAGACCAGTCTCCCAACGTGCCGTCCCCCGAGGGCGAAACGCCCGCAGTGATTGAGGATGTGAGCCCCGCGGCAGCGCCGCAGGCTGAAGCCGTCAACGCGGAGGCGAGTTTGTTTGACCAGGTGGTCTCAGGCGAGTTTGATGCCTTGGATGAAGTGGCCGAGGTAGTGCCGCACAAGCGCATCCTCACGCCCATGGCAGAGACGCCCAAGCTGCACAAAATCCTGGCGCAGGCCGGCATGGGTTCGCGCCTGGAGATGGAGCAGCTCATTCTGGAAGGCCGGATTTCGGTTAACAACGAGCCGGCACACGTGGGCCAGCGCATCCAGTTTGGCGACCAGATCAAGGTCAATGGCCGGCCCATCCGCTTTCGCATCGACCCGCCGCCACCCCGGGTGATTGCGTATCACAAGCCGGTGGGCGAAGTGGTGACCCATGACGACCCGCAAAACCGGCCCACGGTGTTTCGCCGTTTGCCCAAGTTGCACCAGGGCAAATGGCAGTCGGTGGGGCGCCTGGACTTGAACACCGAAGGCCTGTTGCTGTTCACCAGCTCGGGTGAACTCGCCAACAAGCTGATGCACCCCCGCTTCGGCTTGGTGCGCGAGTACGCGGTGCGGGTGCTGGGTTCGCTCAGCAAAGAAGAAAAACAAACCTTGCTGGACGGCGTGCGTCTGGACGACGGAATGGCGCAGTTCGGCTCGATCGAAGCCGGCGGCGGCGAGGGCAGCAACTGCTGGTACCGGGTCACCATCTCGGAAGGCCGCAACCGCGAGGTGCGCCGCATGCTCGAAGCCGTGGGCCACGCCGTGAGCCGCTTGATCCGCATCCGCTACGGCGCCATGGTGCTGCCACGCGGCCTCAAGCGGGGCGAATGGATGGAGCTGGATGAGACAGACATCGACGCTCTGGTGCGCGCTGCGGGCAGCGCAGGCGAGGGCAATGACGGGGTGGCGCGTGAACGCAACCCCGAGGGCGAACGCCGCCCCAATGCGCCGCGCGGGCCGGGCAACCGCCGCGGCGGACCGCCTGCAGCACGCGGCGGCCAACGCCGTGCGCCGGACCGCGCCGCGCCGCGAGCGGCTGCCAAACCGGCCGGGGCTTCGGCGCAACCCGATCCGTTGAAAACGTCGGTGGGTTACATCGGCGCGGACAGCCTGTCGCGCCAGCGAAAACAAGAGGCCCAACGCCAGCGCAGTGGCCCGGGCGGCCAGCGACGCAACGGGCGCAGTCGCTAGGCAAAATGCTAAAATTAGCCGCTTTGCTACGCAGGGTGGCGAATCATTTCACAAGAAGGTTGAGTTAATACTATGGCTATCGAACGCACACTATCCATCATCAAGCCCGACGCAGTGGCCAAGAACGTGATCGGTCAGATCTACGCCCGCTTCGAAGCCGCCGGCCTCAAAGTGGTGGCTGCCCGCATGGCGCATCTGTCGCGCGGCGAAGCCGAAGCGTTCTATGCGGTGCACAAAGCACGTCCTTTCTTCAAAGACCTGGTGGATTTCATGATTTCCGGCCCGGTGATGATCCAGGCCCTGGAAGGCGAAAACGCCATCCTGAAAAACCGTGACCTGATGGGCGCTACCGACCCTAAGAAGGCTGCTCCTGGCACCATCCGCGCTGATTTCGCTGACAGCATTGACGCCAATGCCGTTCACGGCTCCGACGCCGCTGAAACTGCAGCCGTGGAAATTGCCTTCTTCTTTGCTGGCATGAACGTCTATTCGCGTTAATTTGCACTATGGCGGCCAACCTTCTCGACTACGACCTCGAGGGCTTGGCCCTGTTTTGCGAGCGTCTGGGCGAGAAGCGTTTTCGCGCCGTCCAGCTGTTTCGCTGGATTCATCAAAAAGGTGCGTCAGACTTTGACGCCATGACCGATCTGGCCAAGTCCTTGCGCGAAAAGCTCAAGACCTGCGCCCACATCCAGCCTCTGCGCCTGCTCTCGCAGCACGAATCCTTTGACGGCACCATCAAATGGCTGTTTGACGTGGGTGGCAATGACGCCGTCGAGGCCGTTTTCATCCCCGAGTCCGACCGTGGCACGCTGTGCATTTCATCGCAGGCGGGTTGCGCCGTGGGCTGCCGTTTTTGCGCCACCGGCCACCAGGGCTTTAGCCGCAACCTCACAGCGGGCGAGATCGTTTCGCAACTGTGGTTTGCCGAGCATTTTTTGCGCAAGCACCTGGGCCGGGACGAACGCATCATCTCCAACGTGGTCATGATGGGTATGGGCGAGCCCTTACAAAACTACACTGAGCTGGTGCCCGCGCTCAAGGTCATGCTCGATGACCATGCCTATGGCCTATCGCGCCGCCGTGTCACCGTGTCCACCTCGGGCATGGTGCCCATGATGGACCGCTTGGGCCAGGATTGCCCGGTGGCCTTGGCCGTGTCGTTGCACGCGCCCAACGATGCGCTGCGCGAGAGCCTGGTGCCCTTGAATAAAAAATATCCGATTGAGGCCTTGATGCAGGCCTGCGTTCGCTACCTGGCGGTGGCCCCGCGCGACTTCATTACCTTTGAGTACTGCATGCTCGACGGTGTCAACGACACGCCTGAATTGGCCACGCAATTGGTCGACCTGCTTCGTACCTCGGGCGGAAGCCTGAATTGGTGCAAGGTCAATTTGATCCCCTTTAACCCTTTTGCAGCGTCGGGCCTGTTGCGCTCCTCCAACGCCCGGGTGCAGGCGTTTTCCGAGGTGCTCAGCCGGGCCGGTGTGGTGACCACGGTGCGCAAAACCCGGGGTGACGACATTGCCGCTGCCTGCGGCCAGCTGGCGGGTGAAGTGCAAGACCGTACCAGCGTGGTCGTGCGCATTCACAAGCAGCGCAGTGCCGAAAGCAAAGCGAATGCAAGGCCTGTCGCCACGGAGGTGCATTGAGATGAATTTTCGTATGGCGACCTGGGGTCTG
>CAIYRQ010000018.1 GCA_903928635.1 uncultured beta proteobacterium
ATGAAAACCTCTGCTGCGGGAGTGGCTTTCGCGGCAGCGAACGGCTTGACCCTGGGCAACTCAACGAATACCCTGACCTACACATCAGCTGCTACCGCGACCGCCATGACTGGTCCGTCGGCAACGGTTGCCAGCGGTGGCACTGGTGGACTTGCACAAATGAACGATCTAGACATCAGCACGCAGTCGCATGCATCCTTTGCGATGGCGGGTATGGATACTGCGCTCGCCTCGGTCAACAGTGCAAGATCTGATTTGGGCGCCACCATCAACCGCTTGACCTACGCCGCAGACAACTTGTCTAACGTGTCGCAGAACGCATCGGCCTCTCGCAGCCGCGTTCAAGATACTGACTATGCAAAAGCATCGACTGAGCTGGCTCGTACCCAGATCGTCGCACAAGCATCTACCGCCATGCTGGCGCAAGCCAACCAGTCGCAGCAAAGTGTGCTGGCCTTGCTAAAGTAATAGTAGGTTCTATCGCACTGGCACCTGACCAGAAGTAAAAAGCCACCGCTTGCGGTGGCTTTTTTACGTCTGACCTACCGCGTGCGGCACAACGAAGGTACTTTCTGTGTGGAGACAAATCGTCATATAAATGTTGGATGTAATACACTGATCGCGTAATACATACAGGACAAGCAGGGCTTGACTCAGACAAGCACCTCTATATTTATAAACGCACAATGCCACGTCTACCTCGAATACCGAATCGCCGAACTTCAATTAATCAAAAAGTCTCACCGCCACCTAGTGAGGAAATGGTTGCGCTTTTTATGAAGGGGCTAGGACTTCATCAGAACGGACGGCTTGAGGAAGCAAGAACCATTTATGAAGACGTATTATTGAAGGATCCTAAACACTTCGATGCTTTACATCTTTCCGGTGTTATTGCCATGCAAAGGCAAAATCCCGAACTTGCCTTTGAGTTGATTGGCAATGCTTTAAAAATAAATCCAAATAATGCCGCCGCTCACTCTAATTATGGCAACGCACTAAAAGAACTCACTCGCTTTGATGACGCACTGAACAGCTATGAAAAGGCGATAAAATTAGATCCCGATTTCGCCGACGCGCACTACAACCGTGGAACTTTGCTGCAGCGAGTTAACCGTATTGAAGAAGCTCTAATCAGCTACGACAAAACCATTGCCATACGGCCCAACTACGCAAATGCTCACTCGAATCGTGGAAATGTGCTCAAAGAGCTGCAACGTTTGGATGAAGCGTTGGCAAGCTATCTCACTGTGATTACCAGCGCGCCAGATCATTCCGAAAGCTACTATAACGCTGCTGTTGTATTGCAAGAACTGCGGCGTTTTGAGGAAGCTGCAACCTACTATGAGAGAGCCATAGCATTAAACCCTGGCCAGTCAGCAGCTTATTTCAACTTAGGGGCGGTTCTCCACGAGCTAAAACGGTTCAAGGAAGCAGTTACAAATTATGATCATGCCATTGCCTGTGCGCAAGAAAACGCTGCTGCATATTCAAATCGCGGTATCTCCTTACAAAAACTACTGCGTACCAATGAGGCGCTAGAGAGCTACGACTTAGCGATTGCTTTACAGCCGGATTATGCTGATGCTCATTACAATCGTGGTGTAACACTGCAACAAATAAGACGACTAGATGAGGCGCTAACCAGTTATGACAAAGCTATCGCAATAAAACCCCAATACGCAAACAGTTACTACAATCGCGGGGTAGTGTTGCAGCAAATGAAACAACTCGAAGAAGCACTGGCAAACTACGACATAGCAATCACCATTGATCCCAAATACGCCGACAGTTACTACAATCGTGGTGTAGTTCTGCAGGAGTTAAACCGAATCGAAGAAGCGCTAAACAGCTACGATAAAGCGATTGCCGCAAAACCGGACCACGCAGCCGGCTACTACAACCGCGGTGTAATGCTACAGAAATTGAAGAGGTTTGAAGAAGCGTTGGCCGACTACGACCATGCGATCGCGATGACGCCTAGCCACGCAGAGGCATACTACAACCGTGGATTAACACTGCAAGAATTACGGCGTTTGGAGTCAGCCGTGGTTAGCTACGATAACGCTATCATGATAAAACCTGACTATGCAGAGGCGTATTGGAATAAATCACTGGCTTTACTGTTGGCTGGTAAATTTGAGCTAGGTTGGGCTTTGTACGAATGGCGTTGGACGATAGATGAAATAGCAAAAAATAAGCGAAGCTTCAAACAACCGCTGTGGCTGGGGAATGAAGATATCGTGGGCAAAAAAATATTGCTTTATACAGAGCAAGGGCTTGGGGACACGATTCAGTTTTGTCGGTATGCAAAGCTTGTGAAACAAAAAGGGGCAACCGTAATTCTGGAAGTCCCACAATCTTTATTTGGCCTATTAGTCGGGCTTGACGGTGTGGATGAACTACTCGAAAAAGGTGACGATCTCCCACAATTTGATTACCATTGTCCCTTGCTTTCGCTGCCGTTGGCATTCAGAACAAGACTAGACAGCATACCCAGCGAAACTCCTTATATTGCAGGTAGCGCCCGTAAACTTGCGACGTGGGCCGACATAATAGGGATAAAAACTAGACCACGTGTCGGTATAGTCTGGAGCGGCAGCGCCATCCACAAGAACGACGAAAATAGAAGCTTGGAACTGCGGCAGATATTGCCGTACTTGCCCGACTGCTTTGAATATTTCAGTCTTCAGAAGGAGATTAGAGATGTAGATAAAGAAGCGCTCGCCAGCAGCAGCATCCATCAATATGGCGAAAAGCTCAACGACTTTGCAGACACAGCTGCGCTCTGTGAGTTGATGGACCTAGTAATTAGTGTCGACACCAGCGTCGCACATTTAGCAGGTGCAATTGGGAAAACCACGTGGATATTGCTGCCATATGCGCGGGATTGGCGATGGCTTCTGAGTTTCGATCACACCCCGTGGTACGACGCAGTGGAACTATACGGCCAGGAGGAGGACAGACAGTGGGCGCCTGTATTGAACAAGGTAATGCGTGATCTGCAGAAACGGGGTAGCACAAGCCTAAATAACTTCTGATTCCCATTCGCCGCTAGTGAAGTAAACAAATTCTGCGGTGGGAAAATATTAGCCTTGTAACGGTCAACCTCCGCGGGCTAAAAATTGTGTCGTGCACTTACCCATCAATCAATCTATTACTTGATGGGTCGTATAACAATGTTGTACGCGATGGCGATATTATTTAGTGTATTAACCATGTGTCGCAACTCATCCTCGCTTATTTCCCCAGCAGTCATTTGATCCAGGTATTTTCGCTCAACCTCCACATTAAAGCTTTCGACTTTAAAATCCACATCAAGATATAGGGCAAGAGGAGAATTTGCGGCCCCCATTTCCTTCCAAATCAAACAGCTTTTTTTATTAAAAAGCTCCAATAACGCAGGAGTTATTATTCGGACGTGAGTCGGATCGTTGATAAAGTTATCGTGTCTAGGATGCGGAACATTAATTTCAATTTTGGCACCATTTTTGCAAACTCGATATATTTCCTTCATGATTGCAAAGAAGGTATCTGTATCGCGACCCAGATGCTCTAGCACATGATTCAACATGATTTCGTCAACGGAATCATCCAAGAATTGCCAAGGCGTTTGCTCCAAGTCCATTACCATGTCCGGCACGCCGTAATCAAATTTATCGATATTCACATAGCCGTCTAGTTTGTTGACGCCACATCCAAGATTCAATCGCACTGGTTTATTCATAATAATTTATCGCTCACTTCCAAAGTTAAAAATAAAAATAACAAGACATTCAGCAAATGGATAACACATTGACGTCATAAATCATAACCGAAACCAAAACAGCCGCTTAATCCCAAGCTTGGCAGCGACGCAGCCGCTTCAGCAAGGTTAGATTCGGGAAACTCCAATCTATCAATTTCAAGTCGCATGCCGTCTCGAATATCCACTTACCCAAAGGATTCGAGGGTCATATACGGAGCGCTATAACTACCGCGGCCCATCACCCTCTCCCTTCAGATTGCACGCCGGCCGTTGCGGTGTAGATCAACACCTTTTAGATCTTCTGATACTTTCGCTAATACAGGGGCCCAATCCTTATCTACGCCCTGACGATACAAGCGCATCGAAGGATACCAAGGGGTGTCCGGCCTATCAAGCATCCAGCGCCAATCTGGAAGGCTTGGTAACAGCAGCCACGTTTCTTTGCCAAGTGCGCCCGCCAAATGCGCAACACTGGTGTCAACGCTGATTACAATGTCCATTAGTTCGCACAGTGCTGCCGTGTCGGTAAAACTAAACAAGTCCGAACTAAAAGTTCTAATTTGACTTTGAGTCAACATTGGCAAATCGATATCCCGAACCTCTTTTTGTAAGCATATGTATTCGTAGCCTTCCGGCAAAACCCCTATCAAATCAGCGAGCCTAAAGCTTCGGTTTGAATCGTTTGGATGGATTGTGCTTCCACTCCAAACCAATCCAATTCTCATATTATTCTTCACACCCAATTTGCGGGAAAATTCTTCACGCTTTATCGAGCTTGACGATAGATATGGCGACGAATCGGGAATATTATTTATATCGGTTTTAAATGCTAAAGGTAGTGAAAGCATTGGGCAGTGGTAGTCAAAAGCGGGAAGCGGATGACCACGCTCTATTACCTCGTCCACGCCGTTTAAACCTCTAAATAACTCGACTAATGGTTGATGCACTTCGACCAAAACTATGGCACCTCGCATTTTTACCAGTTCAACATACCGACAAAACTGCAGACTATCCCCCAAACCTTGTTCCGCATGAATTAGTACCGTTTTCCCGTTTAAGTCTTCCAAACCAAGCCACAATGGTTTATCGAACGCGCGAATGTTTGACTCCATTTTTTCTTTCGCCCAACGCCACTCATACAACTCCCAGCCCAGCCTTAAATTACCTTGCGTTAATAAAACTAATGACTTGTTCCAATGCGCATCCGCATAATTAGGGTTAATTGAGATTGCCTCATCGTAGCTTGCAATAGCTGCATCAAGACGCGCCAGCTGGAAAAGAGCAGTTCCACGGTTTGAATAGGCTTCAGTATATTTTGGGCTGAGCGCGATTGCTCTATCGTAGCTAACAACAGCATCTTCAAGCTGCTTCAAGTCCTTTAATGAAACACCGCGATTAGAGTAAGCCTCAGCATAGTCTGGCCTCAACCTGATGGCCTGGTCGTAACTTTCGATCGCTTGTGAAAAATTTTTACCTAGCGAATACGCGATGCCACGGTTGTTGAACGCCTCAGGATACTCCGCCCTTAATAAAATCGCCTGCGAATAACTTGCAATCGCTTCATCCAATCTCTCAAGACGAAGTAACGCATTACCGAGATCGCAAAATGCCTCTGCGTCATTCGGCCGAATGGCGATACATTGCTCATAACTATCAACCGCCTCTTCGAACCGACACAGGTTAAATAATGCGATGCCGCGATTGAAATAAGCCTCCGCGTAAACTGGGAAGACGGCTATCGCCTGAGCATAACTACTAGTTGCTGCCTCATACTTTTTCATCCCTCGCAGAGCGTTACCTCGATTAAAATAAGCCTCTGCGTAATCAGATCTCATTTCAATTGCAAAATCATAACTTGCAATCGCCTCCTCCAGACGACCAAGCTTTTGCAAAATATTTCCACGGTTTGAATGTGCCTCAGCATATTTGGGATTCGCCGCAATAGCTTTATCAAAGCTTTCAAGTGCTTTTTGAACCAAGCCAACTTCTTGCAAGGCATTGGCGAAATTATTTAAAACATATGCGTTTTTATCATTTATTTTTAAAGCCTGTGAAAATAATTCCACTGCACGCTCAAACTTTCCGCTTTGCGCTGCCAGCGTTGCCAACAGCTGCAGAGCATCAAAGTTTCTCGCATCGATAGACAATATTTCCTCATAAATACTTTGGGCGCGATCAAGGTTACCCGCATTATGTGCAGAAATGCCTTCTTGCATCTTCGCCGCCACCATCTTGAGCTTGACTGCGTTTGCCCCCATCGGGAGAAATTTTTTTGGCTTAGGAATATTGGAAAATGAGCCGCGCATTTTTGACCTTTATTTTCGCATACCGAATATGAATAACAGTTAATTCTGAATTAACCGAGTCGCCCATCCCGGCAGCGCTCGATAAAAAATATGCGTACCTGAATTCAAACTATGTAACTTCATCCCATACCTCTCCCCCAATACCGCCAAGCTTTGCGAGCTATGAAGACCGATATGACCATTACGAGGAGCAACATACCACCAGTTCAGCCGCTCACCATCATTAATATGACCGTCCGACAACAACGTGGAAAAAAATACTACCGCATCTGGGCCACTTAGGAGTTTTTCGATCGTTTCCATCATCACATGCGGGTCGGGAACATGCTCAAAGACTTCAAAGGCGGAAATCAAGTTAAAGGTCCCGAGACCATTCAATTTTGCATCGTTTGCAGGGAACGGGTCATAAGACGTTGAAGACCAACCAAAAGACTCCAAACAACCCGAAAGCACGCCATTTCCACCACCGTAATCCAAATGTTTTATATCGTTACGGTAGTGCCCAAATATACTGTTTAAAGCCTCTGCATTGCCCTTTGGTATAATATTTAGATAGTCTGGATCAACTTCGACATAGCTATCGTTGTAAATCATATTTACAAAGTCTTGATCAGTCCAAGCACTGAACTCAGGCGCAAAAGTATATTTGCATGCTTGGCATCGTACATAATAAACTCCGTGGCCTAGGAGTGGCAAATAGTAGCCTCGTATTTCTTCGCAACTCTTATTAAAGTCAACGACATCAAATAGCAAGGACGAGTGACCGCAGACCGCACACTTGTATGTTTTCATAAAATCCTCCGTTTACGAGAAAGAAATGTTTGCTATGGGTTTTTGAGCTCTAAGCTAAATTACAACGTTAATATAACATTAATCTGCTGGTGATAGTCGACTGGGTGGCGCCCGCGCGTTCGTTACGGTCCTGATGCTCACGAGGCGCAAAATCACCCTCGCTGGTGATATACCACCCTCACCGTGTCAAACCAACTGGTGGCGGCCTGCAGCAGCCCTTGCTTGATCAAGGCCGAATTGAACACAGCCTTCGCAGCGACATCTATAACAGCGCATGTAGCGTGATGGTTACGACCCCTGTTGGCTGCGCGCCGGTAAGGTTTGCACCCGGCAGGTTCGCGCCCAACTTGCAGCACAAGGGCCACCGCTTCCGCTGGCCCTTGTGCTTTTTAGCCTCATTAAGTTTTGAAAAAGATGCTGATCTTTGCGAAACTTTAAGAATGCCACGCCCTTGCGCAGTTTTGAAAAGCTAGAATCTTTAGCTTTCACTTGTGGTGAGCAATGCTAAGAAATATACTAATATTGTCTTCTAAAGAAGTATCTACAAATATCGTTAGCATTCTTCACAAACACAATCCAAATCTGAGTTTTAAAGTAATCAGCTCAACGGATCAGTTGGAGCGCTGCAAAAAACCGTATCTTGCCAAGGCAAGACTCATATCGTTTTTAACGGCGATTATTGTGCCCAAGCACATTCTGGATGCATTGGGATATGGCGCAATTAATTTTCATCCAGGCCCCCCGATTTATCCTGGCTGGGCGGCGTCTAACTTTGCCGTTTACGAAGGCGCGAAAAGTTTTCGGGCAACCGCGCACTATATGAACGAAAAAATTGATGCGGGTGAAATAGTGGGGCTCGACCTTTTTGAAGTCGACAAAGACATCGAGGTGAACCAGCTCATAGACAAAGCGCTTGAAGGTCTCATTCGCTTGTTAAACAAGCTCGCATTCAAGCTCACGCGTGAAGAGCCGCTTACGCCACTGCCAATACCTTGGGGCTTGCGCAAAACCACAAAAAAAATGTTTGCGGATTATTGTGAATTAACCAAAGGAATGTCGAAGTCAGAATTTTTGAGAAGAACAAAGGCTTTTGGTGGCTTCTCGACCGCAAAGCTGCATTTCAAGTCAGGTGACCAGATTTTTGAAGTAGATGCCAGCGACAGCGTGCAGCCAAATAAGGCGTACCAACACCTTCATGGCGTGCGGTTTGTGGAAGTCTTGGCCTCCTGATTCAAACGGGCTAAAGCGCATAGGCCCTCGGTAATTGACCTTCGGCGAGGTTTTGCGGATGGCTTATGGCTTATGGCTTATGCCTTTTGCCTTAGGGGCTCAACAGCCTAAACAGCTTCTCCACCCCACCCCAACCCATACTTTCAAAACACGTGTCCACCCGCGCCGCAAACCCGGTGTCGTGCTGAAAGCGGCGCGCAAAAACCTGCACCGTGCGAACCAGCGCGCTGGGCTGTGGCAGCGGCGCATCGGTGCGGCATTGCACCGCCAACATAAAGCGCACCAAGCCAAACCGCGCGGCCAGGCGTAAAAACTGTGCTGACGGCTTGGCCTTGTCGTCGCTTGCGTTGGATCCAAACGGAAACATGTCACGCAGCATGTCGTTCAACACCAGGTGCTGCATCAATACCGGCGCCGCTTGCAAAGCCGTGGGCAACAAGGCCAGCCCTTCTTGGTAGCGGGCAATGAGCTGCGCCTGTGGCAGCTCGCCGGTGTGGGGGTCGGCGCCCAGGCCGGCTGCTATCGCCTCAAACACCCCGCGCTGGGTGGGGCGCGCGTGCAGGGTTTCAGAAAACCGCCACAACAAATGAAAGGTCAGCGCCTGCATGTCGTGCTGCGCGGCGATACCTTCACACAGAGCTGCAGCCTGCCCGCTGGTGATGAGCTCGCGCGTGCTTTGCATAAGGTCGGCCACGCGCCCGGGTGCTCCGGCTTGCAAGGCCTGCTCCAAACGCTCGCAAAACAGCCCGAGCACGGCCAGTTTTTGCCAGAGTTGCAGCCCCTCACCGCGCACCACTTGCAGGCAAAAGAACCGGACTTCGTTCATCAGGTCCAGGCTCAGGCCGGACTGCGGCTGCAGCTGCGCCACCACGGCGGGTCGCACGGCGATGGGGCCTTCGGTAAATTCAAACGCGTCTTCTGCCAGCAGCGCCAGGCGCGCGGCCTCGGGGCAAGACAAGCTCAGCGCCTGCTGGTAGACCTCACCCGCCTGCTGCACTTTGCGCGGGTAGGTAAAGCAGACGTCGGAGAGCTTGTCCTCGCCCAAGGCCTTTTGCACCGCGCACAGGCGTTCTTCCAAGAGCGGACATTCGCCGGTATCGGGCTGCAGCGCAATACGGGCGTGGTGGGCGTCCGACGGCGGCGGGTCTAGGCGTTGGACCGCAGCAGACATGCGCTCTGCCAGCGCGGCTTGATCGGTTTGGAGGTAAGACTCGTAGGTTTTTTTGTCAATGGCCACCGTCCAGCCCGAACAACACGTGTCCTCGCACTGCGCACCAATGCACGCAAAGCGCTGCACATACAAAGGCATGAGCGCTTGAACGCGGCGGGTAGGGTGCAAAGTGGCCATTTCCGATTACCAAAAGACACAAAAGACGATGCGGGGCAGCTTAACCGGTGGGGGCGTTGGCCTAGGGGCGGGTTGAGAACATTGAGTGGGAGCATGCTGGCGCACAACTTGCATCCCACCCCGCGCACACCACCCTGCCCCACCCCAAGCCGCCCATGCCCCCCAACATCCCCACCTACAACACCGGCCCCGCGCCCGCCATCAGCTGCTGGCAGTGCCGCCATTTCGCTACCAGCTGGGATCCGGCCCTGCCCTACCAGTGCAAATTGCTGGGCTTTAAGTCCCGCATGCTGCCCTGCATGCAGGTGCAACAGCTCGATGGTCGGCCCTGCCAGGGTTTTGAGCCCAAGGCGGGCGGCGCTGGCGCCAAAGTGTCGGGGAATCGTCAATAAGGCACTAATTTCTGGTGGCACGGGTCTTGCAGAAGGGTGTTCATACCTGACACCACTTCGTCCAAAACCCGTATGTCTACACCTTCCAACGCAAACCAAGCCCTCTGGCTGGATCCGTTTCGCCCCCTGACGGTGGCCGATCGCGCCCAGCTCGTCGCGGCAGGCGTGGATGCTCAGCCGCTGAGCACCCTGGACGAATTGGAAGCCGCCCTAATGACCACCCCTGCGCAGATGCTGGTGCTGGGATTGGGGGCAGACATGGCCCTGTACACAGACACCCTCACCCTGATTCAAGCCTGCGGCCGCAGCGTGGCCGTGGTCTGCCGCTTGGAGCGCCGCCAATTGGAATTGGCCGTGCAAGCTCTGCATGCGGGCGCTTGCCATGTGGTGGCAGCAGACGACTTTTCTGATGCCGCCTGGGTCTTGGCCCTGGAGCACGCCAAACAAAGCACAGCACCGACCGCTGCGACTGCCGCAACCGAGGCTCGCGCGGCCGTGCATATTTCCGACACCGCCGTGCGCAGCGTGGTCTATGTGGACCCCGTCAGCCGCAATTTGTTGGCTCTGGCCCAGCGCGTGGCGCAAGCCCCCGTGGCCGTGTTGGTCGAAGGCCCCACGGGTTCGGGCAAAGAAGTGCTGGCCCGCGTGCTGCACGAGTCGTCTAACGCCGCCAACGGCCCCTTTATCGGCCTGAACTGCGCCGCGCTGCCCGAGCACATGATTGAAGACATGCTCTTTGGCCATGAAAAAGGCGCTTTTACCGGCGCTGTCAAAGAACACCGTGGTTTGTTTGAACAAGCCCAAGGCGGCACCCTGTTTTTGGATGAAATCGGCGAACTGCCCTTGACCCTGCAAGCCAAGCTGCTGCGCGTGCTGCAAGAGCGCAGCCTGGTGCGCCTGGGCGGCGAACGTGCGATTGCCCTGGATGTGCGTGTGGTAGCGGCAACCAACAAAAACCTGCGCGAGCAAATTGCACTGCGCGAATTCCGCGAAGACCTGTACTTCCGTCTGAGCACCTTCAAGCTGCGGGTGCCCGCTTTGGCAGAACGCAGTGGCGACATCTTGCCCCTGGTGGCCCGCTTGCTGGCCCGCCATGTGCGTGGCACCCAGGCCTGGAGCGTGAGCGAGGAGGCACAACGCGTGCTGCTGTCGCACCGCTGGCCCGGCAATGTGCGCGAGCTGGAAAACATCATCCAGCGCGCCATGGTCTTGTGCCCCGACAACCATATCGACGTCGAACACCTGATGTTTGATGACGCTCACGCCCCATTTGCCATGCCTGAGGCCTCTGCCGGGATGCAAGACCTGCCCCAGGCAAGCGCCTTGCAGGCCACCGTCAAACACAGCGAGCACCACGCCATTCGCGCCGCACTCGAAGCGTCGCGCAGCCGCGAAGAAGCCGCCCAAAAACTCGGTATCAGCCCGCGCACCTTGCGCTACAAGCTGGCCCGCCTGCGCGACGCGGCCCCCGGTCTCGCTGCCCATTCTTAATTCCTAGACCGCCATTTAGACCAGGACCTGCGCCATGATCGAATCCGCCAACTCCGCCAGCAGCATCGCCGCCATGCTCAAGACGCTGCAAACCCACAGCAGCCAGGCTGCGGGCCAGGGCTTTGACCTGCCGGGCGTTGCACCCGCGCCCAAGACGGACTTCTCGGACCTGATTCGCCAGGCGGTGAGCCAAACCAATGCCGCCCAGGTGGACTCGCAAAACACGGCCATGGCCTTTGAGCGCGGCGAAGGCGTGCCGCTGACCGATGTGGTGCTCAAGATGCAAAAAGCCTCGCTGTCCTTTGAAGCCACCTTGCAAGTACGCAACAAAGTGCTCAAGGCCTACGAAGACATCATGAACATGCCGGTCTAAACCGACGGCAGCCTCCCTCGATTATTTTTCTATTTCCGCGCTGAAAGACTCCTTCTATGGCAACCGCAACTGCAACTGCTGGCACCTTTCTCCCGGCCAATGCCGCTGACTCCGCACCCCTGCAAACCCGCTCAGGTGCAGACCGTCGCATGTCGGCCCGTGGCGGCGATGGCGTGATGGACGCCGAGCTCGAGTACACCGGCCCGTTTGGTCCCATCAAGCAGGTACTGAATCAGCCCGCAGTCAAGAAATCATTGCCTCTGATGGTGATTGCCCTTGCCCTCCTGGCCTTTGCACTGGTCTACACCTTGATTCAGGCACCCAGCTACCGCCCCATCATGACGGGCGTGACCGAGACCGATCAGCAAGGCGTGTACGAAGCGCTCAAGCAGGGTGAGTACAAACCTGTGATTGACGCCAGCAGCGGCCAGATCACCGTGCCCGCGGCCCGTTACCACGAGGCACGTATTTATTTGGCCTCCAAAGGCCTGCCCAAGACCGCAGCCACCGGACTGGACGCCCTCAAGGACCAGTCAGCGATGACCACCAGCCAGTTCATGGAACAGGTGCGCTACAACTCGGCCATGGAGCAGGAGCTGGCGCGTAGCATCCAACAAATTGAATCCATCCAAACCGCGCGTGTGCACCTGGCCACGACCAAACCCTCGGTGTTTGTGCGGGACCGCACGCCGCCCAAAGCGTCGGTGGTGGTGACACCCCAAGCGGGCCGCAGTGTGAGCCCGATGCAAGTGCAGGCAATTGTTCACTTGGTGGCTTCCAGCATTCCCATGCTCACGCCGGAGAACGTGGCCGTGGTGGACAACTTCGGAAAGCTGATGACGGACTCCGAGTCTGACCCTGCCCTGGGCATGAACGCGGGCCAGACCAAACAAAAACAGGCCATGGAAGACCTGTACCGCCAACGCGTGATTCAAATTCTGGCGCCCATCGTCGGCGACGCCAACGTCCGCTCGCAGGTGAACCTGAACCTGGATTTCAGCCAAACCGAAACCACCGTCGAAGACTTCGACACCGCTGGCAAAGGACCCAAGACCCGCTCTGAAGTGACCAGCGAAGACCGCAACACCGCCAAGGAGGCCGCTGGCATCCCTGGCACCTTGTCGAATACCGCCCCTGCAGCGCCCACCGCGTCGCTGAACACGGCGTCTACAACACCAGGTACTGGCGGCGCCGATGAGCGCTCCGTGACGGCCGCACGTGCTACCCGCAACTACGAGATGGACCGCCAGGTGCGCCATACCAAGAGTGCTACCGGCGGCGTGCAACGCCTGAGCGTGGCCGTCGTCATTAACGAGCGCCCACCCATTGCCCAGCCCAAGAACGACAAGGGTGAAGACCAGCCGCCCAAACCCAACCCCTATACCGAAGAAGAGCTACAGCGCATGCAAGAGCTGGTGCGTGGTGTGGTGGGCTTTGACGAAGGCCGCAAAGACGTGGTCAGCGTGATTCAGGCCAAGTTTGAACCCGAAGTCCCCGTGGACATGAGCATTCCCTGGCACAAAGACGAGTCTGTGATGACCAACATCAAAACTGGCTTTTTGGGCCTGATGTTTGTGGCCTTCTTGATGGTGGTGGTGCGCCCCGTGGTGATGCACATGATGAACCGCGACAAAGAAGCGGCACAAGCGGCTGCTCAAAGCATCCAAATGGCGCAAGAAGAAGCGCTGGCCCTGGAAAACGCGGCCTCCGCCAGTGCCGAAGCCGCCAATGCCGAACCGTCCGCAGCCGATACTTTGGAAGAAATGAAGGCCAAGATGAAGGCCACCAAGCCCACCATCTCCGCCGAGATGCTGGATACGGCCAACACCTACGACGACAAGGTCGCGCTGATCCGCATGATCGTGTCCGACGACTCGGCCCGCGTGGCCAGCGTGTTGAAGAACATGATCAAACCGGGCTGATCGACCCTATCCGTAACGAGCAATACCATGGCAGACAACGATTCCAAACCCAACGGCTCCGCAGGCTACACCGACGCCCTGCGTCGGGAAATGGACGCCTTGACCGGTACACAGCGCGCCGCCGTGCTTATGCTGCTGCTGGGCGAAGAGCAAGCGGCCAACATCATTCGCTACCTGAACCCCAAAGAAGTGCAGGGTCTGGGTGTGGCCATGGTGCAGGTGGCGGAACTCTCGCAAGAAGCGGTCAACGCCGTGTTGGACGAATTTGTGGCCGAGATCAAGCGCCAGACCAATTTGGGCCTGGGCACTTCGGACTACGTGGAAAAAGTTTTCAAACGCGCCCTGGGCGATGACAAGGCCGCCTCGGTGCTGGGCCGCATCAACCCCAGCCAAGGCAGCAAGGGCCTGGAAATTTTGAGCTGGATGGACGCCCGCTCTATTGCGGACATGATCAAGGCAGAGCACCCGCAGGTGGTGGCGATTATTTTGTCCGTTTTGGAAAACGGTGTGGCCGCGGAAGTGCTGAACTTTTTGCCTCCCGAGTCCCGCGCAGAAATCATGCAACGCGTGGCCAGCTTGGAAACCGTGCAGCCTTCGGCCATGGTGGAGCTTGAGGCCATCATGAAGAAGCAGTTCTCCACCAACTCGACGTCCAAATCGTCCAGCCTGGGCGGTATCAAGGCCGCAGCCAATATTTTGAACCTGACCAAGACGGCGCTCGAAGCCTCGGTCATGGGGGGACTCAAGACGCTGGATCCAGACCTGATGCAAAAGATTCAGGACAATATGTTCACCTTCGAGAACCTCACGGGCGTGGACAACAAGGGCATCCAGGTCATCATGCGCAATGTCGAACCCGACTTGATGATGAAGGCCCTCAAGGGTGCCAGCGACGAAGTCAAAGACAAGTTTTTGGGCAATATGTCCGAGCGTGCCCGCGGCATGTTCAAAGACGATATGGAGGCTATGGGCCCGATGCGTTTGTCCGATGTGGAAGAAGCGCAAAAAATCATCATGCGTGCCGCACGCAAACTGGCCGACGCGGGCGACCTGGTGCTAGGCGGCGGCGCGGACTATGTCTAACAGTTCGGCAGGGGACACCCGCAAGCCCGAAGTGCGCCCAGCGCGCGTCTGGCAGCCCACGGACCTGAATCACCCGATTGCGCCCGAAGACGGCTTTGTCGCCAAGCCCTGGCGCAGCGAGCGCGAGCCCGTGTTTGGTCTGACCGACTTTGACACGCCGACCGCTGATTTACTGCCAGCGCCAGCGCTTCCCTCCCCCCAAGACGATGCATCCGAACCTCACGAGGCCGTGACGGCAGCCCCACCCCCTGTGGTGGAAACGCCGGTGGCCACCGCCGAGGCCTTGGCCAAAGCGCGCGAAGAAGGACGCGCCGAAGGCGCCGCACAAGCGCGTGCCGAGCTGCAAACCGAAATGGAAAACAAGCTGCGCATTGCGCTGGGCGATGACCATGCGCTCGTCAATGCCCTGTCCGATGCGCTTGCCTTGCTGCAGCAAAGCCCGCAAACCTTTTTTGAGCCGCTCAAGCGCCTGGCGCTGCACTTGGCTGAGCAACTGGTGCTGGCCGAGCTGGCCCTGGACGGTGGCGCCATCGAGCGCCTGGTGCAACGCTGCGTGGACGAACTGGCAGAGCATGACGAGTCCCTGGTGGTGGTGGAACTGCACTCCAGTGACATGACCATGCTGCAGGAACTGCGTGCCCGATCCGGTCTGGCGGAAGGCTCCGCTTTGCGCCTGCAGGCCAACGACAAACTGCTGCCCGGCAGCGTGCGCGCCAGCGCCAATGACGCGCTGGTGGAAGATTTGATTGGCGAGCGCCTGGCGGCGCTGGCCCGCGGTTTGGCAGTGAACGAGCCGCGCTGGCGCGCCAAAACGGCGTTCAGCGCCGAGCGCATTGCCAGCGACCGCATACCCGGCACCGGCGTCGAAGACGCGCGGCCGCGCATGGCCACTGCGACCCCAGCGGCCAATGCGACCATTGATGAGGGCTACGACACCGTGGCAGCCATCGACGACATCTTGAACGACGCCGAAGACCATGTTTGACCTGGACGGCGAAGTCGACCAAGCCTTGGCGCAACTGCGCAGCCCACGCCCTGCGCGCAGTGGCACGCTGGTGCGTTTGGTGGGATTGCGGCTGGAGGCGCGCGGCATCATGGCGCCGGTGGGTGCCTGCTGCGAAGTCGTGGGCCAGGACGGCCACCGCATCGAGGCCGAGGTGGTGGGCTTTGCCGACAAAACGATTTACCTCATGCCGTTTTCAGAACCCGTGGGCATTGGCCCGGGCGCCTCTGTGCGGGTGTTGAGCGAAAGCGGTCACGCCCTGCTCGGAGAAGAATTATTGGGTCGCGTGATCGATGCCCAGGGCGAACCGCTGGACGGAAAACCCAAGCCCGCCTGCACTACCAAACTCGGTTTGCTCGGCTTGCCGCTGAACCCGATGGAGCGTGGCCCCATCAACCGTGTGCTGGACGTGGGCGTGAAAGCCATCAACGGATTGCTCACTTTGGGGCGAGGACAGCGCGTGGGCCTGGTGGCGGGATCCGGCGTGGGCAAGAGCGTGCTGCTGGGCATGCTGACCCGGTTTACCAAGGCCGACGTGGTGGTGATCGGCCTGATCGGTGAACGCGGCCGCGAGGTGCAGGCGTTTATCACCGAAACCCTCGGCCCGGAAGGCCTGGCCAAAGCAGTGGTGATTGCCGCACCGGCCAACGTGTCTCCTGTGCTGCGCCTCAAAGCGGCACACCTGACCCACGTGGTGGCCGAATACTTCCGTGACCAGGGCAAAGACGTGCTCATGCTGGTCGACAGCCTGACGCGCGTGGCCCATGCGCAACGCGAAGTGGGGCTTGCCATTGGCGAGCCACCGACCTCCAAGGGCTACCCGCCCTCGGTGTTTGCACTCTTACCCAACTTGATTGAGCGCGCCGGTGTAGGCCGCCATGGCTATGGGTCGATTACCGCCATCTACACCGTGCTGGCCGAAGGCGACGATGGCAACGACCCCATCGTGGACATTGCCCGCGCCTCTTTGGACGGCCAGGTCATGCTGTCACGCAAACTGGCTGACGCGGCGCACTACCCTGCCATTGACCTGACCGGCTCGATCTCGCGCGTGATGCAAAACCTGCTCTCGCCCACCGACCTCAAGTTGGCGAATCGCTTCCGGCGTCTGTGGTCGCTGTACCAGCAAAATGTGGATTTGATTCAGGTGGGCGCCTACCAGGCAGGCTCTAACCCTGAGATTGACCAGGCCATCGCACTGCGCGAAACCATGGAAAATTTTCTGCGCCAGGACATGTACACCGGCGAAGACGAAAGCAACTGCCGCACCGACTTGCGCGTGCTGATGGAGCTATGAGCCCATGAAAGTCCGCGCCTGCTGGTCTGCCCTGGAAGGCAAGGCCGAACAAAAAATCACCAAGCTTCGTGCCGACACGGCGCAAGCCCAGAGCCTGCTCGAGTCGCTGATTGCCAGCCAACAGCGGCTCGAACATTTGTATGAAGAGTACCGCGCCAAGATGGCGGCGACTGACAGCTCCAAAGGCATGTCCGACACAATGAACCAGCGCCAGTTCATGTCGCAGTTGCTCACCTTGCGTGAGCGGGTGGAACGTGACATCAACACCTCGAAGCTGCATTTGCAAACACTGGCACACCAGATGATGCAGGCCGAAGCTGAGCGCCTGAAAATGAAAACGCTCACTGAAAACGACCGCTTGGCTGTACAAAAGTACACGAACAAGCGGGAGCAAAAAAACATGGACGAACTCGGCATGCTGCAATTCAACCAGGCGCGCGCTGCATGAACCCCTCGGGCGGCCTTTTCTGGCACTGGCATGCGTGGCGCCACCAGGCGCAGTGGACCGACACCTGCGCAGACATAGCCGTGTGGCTACGCGAGATGCCAGCTGCGAAAGCCAAATCTGACGAACTGGTCATTCTGGGCGCCAGCGCAGGCTGGATGATGCCCAGCAGTTGGCTGCAAGGCTTTGCACGCGTCACCACTTTTGATCTGGACCGCTGGGCCGCACCCTTGTTTCGGCGCCGCCATGGCGCTGCCTTGCGCGCATCCGGCACCGCGCTGCAATGCCACACTGGCGACGCATTGACGCAACTCGACACCGTGCTGCAAGCCCACCCGCACGCGCTCGTTCTCTTGGACAACGTATTGGGCCAGTTGCGATTTCATACGCCGTCGGTTGACGAGGCTAGTGCACGCATTGCCCAGATTACCAATCGCTTGCACGGCAGGCGCTGGGGCAGCGTGCATGACGCATTTTCCGGGCGCACCCTGCGTCGCCCCGGCGCAGCATTGCCAGCCATGCAACGCAGCTTGCAGCCCGCGCGCGTGCCTTCAGGAAAAACAGCGGCCCGCGCTGTGGCGCTCGGGCGCTTTAGCCGCCAATTGCAGGCACAAGGCGATTGGCTGGACCATTTGACCGACCAGGTGTTTCCTGCCGGCACGCCAGTGCACCACATTGCCTGGCCCTACAGCCCGGGCTACTGTCACTGGCTTCAGGCAGGATGGATAGCACCATGAAAAACAAATTCCATTTCCTCACGCGAGTGCTGAGCTTTTTCGCCATCTGCGGGGTGAGCGCGGCTTTGCTGATGTCCTGTGGTGGCCAGAGCAGTGGAACCATTTCAAGCAACGGATCCGGCCAGAACGGTGGCGGTTCAGGCGGCGGTGGTGGTGGTGGTGCACCGAGCCTGGCAATGGCCGGGGCGTACCAAGGCACCTTGAACAGCAGTGATTTCGTTAGTTTTTTAACCCCATCGTCCGAGTTAAATTGGGTGGGCTTGTACTACTTACAGACGAACGGCAACGTAGGAATTTATCCTGATATTTACCGCGGTACGCTGTCCAATATCACGAGCAGCTCTGCGAGCTTGGCCGTCTTCACGGCTTACCAGTTCAGCGACCAACTGAGCACCGGTAGCGCATCGATTTCAGGCGCTTCGGCCGCGAACTACCAAATTGCCCTCAATGGCATTGGGCTCACAAACCACATAGCGAACCCCACGTTCAACGCATCAGCAATCACAAGCTATGCAGCGCTTCCTGGGACCTGGACCGGGCGACTGACGGACAACAAGGGGGCATCGGTAGACGCCATGAACCTGACGTTCAACAACGCCGGCGTCATGGCCAATGGTGTGAGCTACGCAAACTGCCCTTTCTCCATGACCCTGACCCTGGCATCGGTTTCGACCAACCCGTATTACACGGCGCGGCTCGAAATTCCACCCACCACAGGCTGCAGGCGATCGGAACTGAACAACTACCAAGCGACGGTGCTGACAGGCATCGGTTTTATTCATGACTCGCCCGTTGCGGGGCGCAGCAAGCGCTTGGAAATCGTTGTTACCGACCCCGCCGGCAGCGGCATTTCTTTCCGGGGCGACCAATGAGCGCTCAATGTTTTGCTTTTGCTGCCGATACCCACCCGTGGCTCTATGCCCTTCCCTTTGACTGCGTTAACCGAGAAGCACTATGAAAAGAACCATTGTTGAAGTCATCCTTGCCCTGGCC
>CAIYRQ010000019.1 GCA_903928635.1 uncultured beta proteobacterium
ATGACGATGAAGGAGGTCCATATCGCCACCGTCACCACGGCGGCCAGCAGACCCACGGCTTGGGGCGAAAGGCGGCTGCCAGGTACGGCGGTGGCGGAAGAAGTCATTTGCAGATTATCGGCGCAGGGTAGCCCCGATAATCCACCCCATGGTTTTGCGCTGGCTTGTGATGGTTGCAATGTGCTGCGGCAGCGCGCTAGCGTGGGCGCAAATTCCGACGGCGGTGGATGCCGAACTGGCGCGCGCCAAAGTGCCACGCGAGGCCGTGGCCCTGCTGGTCGTGGACGCGCAAAACCCCGCTGCCCTACCCCGCCTGAGCCACCACGCGGGTGCGCCCATGCAAGCGGCATCGGTCATCAAGCTGGTGACCACCTTTGCGGGTCTGGAACTGCTGGGTCCCGCCTACACCTGGAGCACACCGGTCTATGTAGACGGCAGCGTGCAGGCCGGGGTGCTGCGCGGCAATATCTACATTCAAGGCCAAGGCGACCCCAAGCTGGTGCTGGAGCGGCTGTGGCTGCTGCTGCGCCGGGTGCAAGGCCTGGGCATACACACGGTCCAGGGCGAAATCGTGCTGGACCGCAACGCGTTTGCGCTGGAGGCCTCGGACCCCGGCGCCTTTGACGGCGAACCGCTGCGGCCCTACAACGCCAGCCCCGACGCGCTCCTCATCAACTACAAGTCGGTGGTCATGGCCTTCACTCCCGACCGCGAGCGGCATGTGGCCCAGGTCCAGTTCGACCCGCCGCTGTGGGGTGTGCAAATGCAAAGCACGGTGCCGCTGGTTGACGGACCCTGCAGCGACTACCGGGGCGCTTTGAAAGCTGTCTTTAGCGATCCCAACCGCATTCGCTTTCACGGCAGCTACGCCGCTGACTGCGGTGAAAAGGTCTGGCCGATCGCCTATACCGAACCCGAGAGCTACGCGCCCCGCGTCGTGCAAGGCCTGTGGAACAGCATGGGCGGCAAGCTCAGCGGCGCGGTGCGCTACGGCACGGTGCCAGCCGCCCTGCTGGCAGGCGCGCCCACACTAGAGCTGCGCTCGCCGCCTTTGGCGGAAATCATTCGCGATATCAACAAGTACAGCAACAACGTGATGGCGCAGCAGTTATTTTTGACGCTGGGGCGCGAGGGCAAAGGCGATGTGGCCACACTGGCCAGCGCACGCGCGGTGGTGGAGCGCTGGTGGCAATCGCGCATCAGCAGCACCGAGCCGCTGGAGCTGGACAAAGGCTCTGGGCTGTCGCGCCAGGAGCGCATCAGCGCCCGCGCTCTGGGACAACTACTGCAAGCGGCTTATCGCTCGCCCCTGATGCCTGAATTGGTTTCCTCACTGCCTCTGAGCGGGGTGGACGGCACACTCAAACGCGCCAAAGTCGCCAGTCCCGGCAGCGCCCATCTCAAAACCGGGAGCCTGAACGGCGTGACGGCCATCGCAGGTTATGTGGACGGCGCCAGTGGTAAACGCTACGCGTTGGTGGCGCTGGTGAACCACCCCAACGCCGCCTCCGCCCGTGCCGCATTTGACGCGTTGGTGGACTGGACCGCCCAAGATTCTGAGGACCATTGATTTGATGCAAATTGCCGATTGGATAGGCACTGCCGCCGCCATCCTGACCACCAGCAGCTTTGTGCCACAGGTGGTGCACACCGTGCGCACCAAAGACGTGAGCGGCATTTCGCTGTCCATGTACAGCGTATTCGTTGTCGGCGTGGCCCTTTGGCTGGCCTACGGCCTGCTGCTGGAGGCCTGGCCCGTGGTCATTGCCAATGCCATCACCTTGACGTTGGCAACCTGCATCTTGGCGATGAAGCTGCGCTATCGCTGATGTCGCGCGGCGGACAGCCGCGGCGGGTTTACCCCGATGCCGCCTTTGGCAGAACTGAATAAATTGTTTTTATTCACTTATTCGAAGTGAAATCATGAAATTCAGTTCATATCCTTTTAAGGGGGCAGGCGCCATGCAATGGTTCAAATTAGGAGCAATCGCACTCGGAGCCGCCGTGCTCACGGCTTGCGGCGGTGGAGGTGGTCCATTGGGCAGCCAGAACAACGACCCGAACCGTGGCGCATTGATGCAAACCCCGGTGCCACGCATTGCTGGTGTGTCGGCTGCGGAATTTACCGCGATGCTCAATGCCGATGCCACGGGTCAAAACCTGTTGCAACTCACGGGTAATCCTGTCTGCGGTGTGGATGTGAACTACATCAAATACGGAACTGTGGGCGGATCCAGTGCCAACCCTGAAAGAACCACCGCATCCGGCGTCGTGATGGTTCCCACGGGCACTGCAGCCGCATGCACGGGCCCCCGGCCTATCGTGCTGTACGCCCACGGAACCGTCATTGAAAAACGCTACAACCTGGCAGACTGGACAGACCGCACCAACCCGGCGTTCAGCGAATCCACACTGCTGGCAGCCATGTACGCGGCGCAGGGCTACATCGTGGTGGCACCCAATTACGCCGGTTACGACAGCTCGACGCTGCCCTACCACCCCTACCTGAACGCCGATCAAGAGTCCAAGGAAATGATCGACGCCTTGAGTGCCGCGAAACTGGCCTTGCCAACGCTGATGTCGGCGACTACAGCGAGCGCCAAGTTGTTCATTACCGGCTATTCCCAAGGCGGCCACGTGGCCATGGCCACCCACCGTGCGATGCAAGCACTGACGCCCCCTATTCCCGTCACGGCGTCGGCGCCACTTTCCGGGCCCTACGCTTTGGCCGCACAGTCAGACTCCACCTTCTTTGGCATGGTCAACGCGGGGGGAACGGTGTTTTCTCCGATGATTTTCACCAGCTACCAAAAAGCCTACGGCAATGTGTACAGCAGCCCCTCCGACATTTACGAGAGTGCTTTTGCCACAGGTATTGAGAGTCTGCTGCCGGGCAGCTACAACTGGACAACGCTGTTTACCAGCGGTAAATTGCCACAACTGGCCTTGTTCAGCAGCACGGCGCCTACCGGCCTCGGAGCGCAAACGCCACCGACCGGTACCGGCGCGACAGACGCGCTCTTTGCAGCCGGATTTGGTACCACCAACTTGATCAAAAACTCCGCGCGACTGGCCTATGTCGCTGATGCGATGGCGCACCCGGACGGAGTTTTCCCCACGGTGAACTCGGGCAACCCCTTGGCCAGCAGCACGGCCGCGAGCCCCCTGCGGCAGGCCGCCGCACGCAACGATTTGCGAGGCTGGACGCCTGCATCACCAGTGCTGCTGTGCGCTGGCAATGGCGACCCCACGGTTTTTTATGCGCTCAACACCGGCGTCATGAGCACACTGTGGACCGGTCTGGGTAGTCTGGTGACGACCTTGGATGTGGATTCCGCCGCCACACAAAATGATCCATTTGCCGCTGTTAAAGCCGGATTTGCATCGGCAAAAACCGCCACCTACACCGCAGGCGGTGCTGCCGCCGTGGTCGGTGCCTACCACGGCACCTTGGTTCCACCGTTCTGCACCGCAGCGGCGCGCGGATTCTTCTCAAATTTCCTGTAAATCACGAGTGACGCATATGAAACACCCTATCCGAGCCCTCGTCATCTCTGCAGCCTGCGCCGTCGCTGTCAGCGCACCCGCCTTGGCCCAAACCACCACTGTCAAAGCAGGCTGGGCCAGCATTGATCCAAACTCCACCGCCTCCTCAATTTCCGGCGCGTTCACCCCCGTCGACGCACTCAGCCTGTCGGTTAAAAAGCAATCGACCCTGTTTTTCAGTGTTTCCCGTGAGATTGACAGCGACTGGGATGTGGAACTGGCGCTCGGTCTGCCGCCAACCCATGATGTGGCGGTCGTGGTGAAAAACCCCTTGTTGGTTACGCCAGGTGTGAATGCCGTCAATGGTCAGGTGGCAGCCACGGTGCGCCAGGTCGCACCGACCTTGTTCGCCAATTACTGGCTAACAGGGAAAGACAGTGCGATTCGCCCGTTTGTCGGTATTGGTGTGAACTACACCAGTTTTGACAACGCCACGTCCACCGCTGTGAACAACATGGTCAACGGAGGCCCGACAAGCATTAAGCAATCCGACTCCATAGGGCTTGCATTTCAGCTTGGCGCCTCAGTCAAGCTTGATGGCCCATGGTCTTTGAACGCAGCGTGGTCAACGGCTCAGGTAAAAACCAAAATGACGAGCAACACGCTGGGCATTGAACGCACAGCAGACATCAGCTTTCAGCCCTCGGTGTTGATCTTGTCGGTGGGCTACAGCTTCTAAACCCTAAGCCCCGCAACACTTTTTGAACTTCTTGCCGCTGCCGCAGGAGCACGGGTCGTTGCGGCCCGGTCCCTCGGCTTTACGCACGGTCTCGACGCGCGGACCGATGCTGCGCCAAATATCAAAAACCTCGTAGACAGCCCAGACGGCGTCTGCAAACGCATCCACCCGGGCCTGGCTCATACTGGGGGGGGCATCATCGCTGAAGGGCGACACCTCCAGGGCTCCAGTGTCATCTTCGGTCAAGGCAACGATGGCTTGCATGGCAGCGTCCAGCGCTTTGGCGGCCTTTTTGTCGCGTGGCGGAGTCCACTCTTCAGGCCAGTTTTCGACCGCGAACATAAAGCCCAGCGCCCACACCTGGCCGAACGAGGGAATGGCATCGTCGCCCAATTCAGCGCGCTCGGCCTCGGGCAGCGAGGCAATGGCGCCACGCACATCCATCACCTCGGGCTGGTAGGCGCTTTCTTCGTCCAAGGACTGGGTGTCTTTGGCCAAAGCGGTGGCAATCTCGGTCCAGCGGGTGCTCCAAATTTCCATGAAGCGCGCGCGCTGGGCATCGTCTGCAAAGCTGCCTTCAAACTCGACGGCAGCGTCGGGTGCCTCGTCCGTCGGGGCCACGCCCAACAGGATTTCCAGGTATTCATCTGCGGAAATAGCACGGCGGCAGCACACCAGTGCAGCCAGCACGCCTTCACAAAATTCCCACTGCGGCGTCTCGTCATTGCGGGTGCGCAAGTCGTCCAGGATGGCGTCGATCTCGTCGAACATGTCAGGCGTGACGATACCGCCCTGCGGTGCTGGGGATGTGGTCATGAAAATACCGGAAGTTAGTTGGATGTCTTGCGCGCCTGCCAAGCCCGCAGCTCGCCCACAAAACCTTTGCGAAACGCCACCACGCAGACGACAAAAATGCCGCCAATGATGACGTTGATCCAGGAACCCACCTGGTCCGCCAAAAAGTTTTGCAAACCAATGATGGTGAACGCGCCCACCACCGGACCGGCAAAGGTGCCCATGCCGCCGAGCAGCGTCATCAGCACCACCTCACCCGACAGCGACCAGTGCGCGTCTGACAAGGTGGCAAAGCCCAGCACCAGACATTTCATGGCGCCGCCCAAGCCCGCCAGGGCCGTGGACATGACAAAGGCCAGCAGCTTGTAGCGGTCCACGTCGTAGCCCAGCGAAATCGCGCGGGGCTCGTTCTCGCGAATGGCTTTGAGCACCTGGCCGTAGGGCGAATGCACGATACGAATAATCGCCAGGAAAACAGCCACAAACACTGCCAGCACCACGTAGTACAGAACCCGGTCATCGGTCAAAGGCAAAAACCCAAACAACACGCCGCGAGGTACTCCTTGCAATCCGTCTTCACCGCCGGTGAAGGGGGCCTGCAAAAACACAAAGTAAATCATTTGGGCCATGGCCAGCGTGACCATGGCAAAGTAAATGCCTTGGCGGCGGATGGCGATCAAGCCCACCACCAAGCCACAAGCCGCCGCCACACCGGTTCCTGCCAGCACCCCCAACTCGGGCGACCAGCCCTGGCTGCGCACCAGCCAGCCTGTGGCGTAGGCCGCTGCGCCCAAATAGGCGGCGTGGCCAAACGACAGCAGGCCGGTATAGCCCAGCAACAAATTGAACGCGCAGGCAAAGATGGCGTAGCACAAGGCCTTCATCATGAAGACGGGATACAGGCCGATGAAGGGCGCTGCGAGCAACACGGCCAAGCCGATCAATAGTGCGATATGGCTGCGTCGCGTAAGAGTGGTCGCCGCGTTCATTACTTTTCCTTGCCAAACAGGCCGGCCGGGCGAACCATCAACACCAAGGCCATGATCACAAACACCACAATGCTGGACGCTTCGGGGTAAAACACCTTGGTCAATCCTTCGATCAAACCCAGCGCCAGGCCGGTCAGGATGGAGCCCAGAATGGAACCCATGCCGCCAATCACGACCACGGCAAACACAATGATGATCAGGTTGCTGCCCATGAGAGGCGTGATTTGAATCACGGGTGCCGCCAGCACACCGGCGATGGCTGCCAGCCCGGCGCCCGCGCCATAGGTGAGCATGACCATGACCGGCACATTGATGCCAAAGGCCTGCACCAGCGCTGGATTTTCGGTGCCCGCGCGCAAGTAGCTGCCCAGTCGGGTGCGCTCAATCACAAACCAGGTTCCGAGGCAAATGGCCAGGGATGCGAACACCACAAAAGCACGGTAATTGGGCAAGACCATGAAGCCCAGATTGGTGGCGCCGCGCAACAACTCCGGTACCGGGTAGGACTGACCGGAGACGCCGAACTGGTCGCGAAACACGCCTTCGGCAATCAAGGCCAACCCGAAGGTGAGCAAGAGTCCGTAGATGGGGTCGATCTTGTACAGATGCTTGAGCAGCGTGCGCTCAATCACGACCCCGATACCACCCACCACCAGCGGCGCGATCACCAGCGCATACCAGTAACCGATGCCAAAGGTGTCCAGCAGCACAAACGCCACATAGGCGCCAATCATGTACAGCGCGCCATGGGCGAAATTGACAATGCCTAGCAAGCCAAAAATCACGGCCAAGCCCAGGCTGAGCATGGCGTAAAACGAGCCATTGACCAGACCGAGCAAGAGCTGGCCTAAGAAGGCCTGGATGGGAATGCCAAAAACGTCCATGGGTTTAGGTTTCCCTTATTTCCACAAAGCGCACTTGGATTCGGCTTTGGTGGTGAAGGCGTCTTCACCCTTGGTGGTCGAGATCAGCTTGTAGTAATCCCAGGGGGTGTCGGACTCGGCCTGGGTTTTCACCTGCATCAGGAACATGTCATGCACCATGCGGCCGTCAGGGCGCACATAGCCACCCTTGGCATACATGTCGTTGACCTTGAGCTTGTGCACTTGTTCCATCACCTTGTCGCCATCATCAGACCCGGCAGCCTTGACGGCCGAGAGGTAGAACTGGGCCACCGAGTAGTCCGCAGCCTGCACGCTGGAGGGCATGCGCTTGAATTTCTCGAAGAAGCGCTTGCTCCAAGCACGTGACTCGGGCGACTGGTTCCAGTACCAGCTGTCGGTCAAATACATGCCTTGTGTTGCGGGCAGACCCAGCGAGTGCACGTCGTTGATAAACATCAGCAATCCGGCCAGTTTCATGGTCTTGGTAATGCCGAACTCGTTGGCCGCTTTGACCGCGTTGATGGTGTCACCACCGGCATTGGCCAGACCCAGAATTTGTGCTTTGCTGGACTGTGCCTGCAACATGAAGGACGAGAAGTCGCTGGCCGACAAGGGGTGACGCACTGCGCCCACCACGGTGCCGCCGGCAGCTTTCACCACGTTGCTGGCGTCGGTTTGCAAGGCGGTGCCGAAGGCGTAATCGGCGGTCAAAAAGTACCAGCTCTTGCCACCGGCCTTGACCACGGCAGGGCCAGTGCCTTTGGCCAGCGCCACGGTGTCATACGCGTAGTGCGTGGTGTAAGGGGAGCACTGCTCGTTGGTCAACGCAGAGCTGCCGGCACCCACGGGGAAAAATGGTTTTTTCTTTTCTAAAGCGACTTTGGCCATGGCCAGGCTGGTGCCGGAGTTGGTGCCACCAATCAGCATGTCCACGCCTTGCTGGTCAAACCATTCGCGGGCCTTGGCAGCGGCCACATCGGCTTTGTTTTGGTGATCAGCCACCAGCAACTCAATCTTTTTGCCAGCAACAGAGCCACCCAAGTCGGCAATGGCCATGCGAATCGCTTCGGCACCGGCCGGGCCGTCGATGTCGGCATACAAGCCCGACAGGTCGGTGATAAACCCAATGCGGATGACGTCGCCCGAAATCTGGGCATGGGCAGCACCCGCGCCCAACAAGGTGGCGGTGGTCAGAGCGCAAGCGGCGGCGATGGTTTTCAGTTTCATGTCGGTCTCCAGTAGGTAAAAAATGGGGTCAAAGAAAAGTGTTGAGGACGCTCACACGCCCAAATATTCGTGCAAATTGTCCATGCGCGATGGCAGCTCGGCCTGGGTGAACTCTTGAATCACCGTGCCGTGTTCCATCACCAAAAAGCGGTCCGCCAGGGGAGCGGCAAACACAAAGTTTTGCTCCACCATGACGATGGTGTAGCCCTGCTTGCGCAAGGAGACGACCATTTCAGCCAGCTTTTGCACGATCACCGGGGCCAGGCCCTCGGAGATTTCGTCCAGAAACAAAAGCTTGGCACCGGTGCGCAAAATGCGCGCCACTGCCAGCATTTGTTGCTCGCCACCCGACAGGCGTGTGCCCTGGCTTTGGGCGCGGGATGCGAGGTTGGGGAACATCTCGTAAATCTGCTGCACCGACATGCCGCCGGGCGCCAGCGTGGGCGGAAGCAGCAGGTTTTCTTCGGCCGACAGCGAGGAAAAAATACCCCGCTCTTCCGGGCAATAGCCCACACCCAGGCGCGCAATTTGGTGGGTGGGCATGTCAATCGTCTCACGGCCATGCAACTTGATGGAGCCCTTTCGGCTGCCGATCAAACCCATGATGGCGCGCAGCGTGCTGGTGCGGCCTGCGCCATTGCGCCCCAGCAGGGTCACCACTTCGCCTTCGTTGACCGTCAGGTCCACGCCGTGCAGCACATGCGACTCGCCGTACCAGCCATGCAGGCCTTTGATCTCTAACACCGGTGTGCCCGCCATCAGTGCGCTCCTTGCAAAGTGGTGCTTGCGCTGCCCATGTAGGCCTCAATCACCGCCGGGTTTTGCGACACCTCGGCATACGGCCCCTCGGCCAGCACGGCACCGCGCTGCAGCACGGTGATCGTGTCTGCGATGCTGGAGACCACACTCATGTTGTGTTCCACCATCAGCACGGTTCGCTGGGCGGCCACTTTTTTGATCAATTGGCGGATGCGGTCCACGTCTTCCAGCCCCATGCCCTGTGTGGGTTCGTCCAACAGCATGAGCTGAGGGTCCATCGCCAGGGTGGTAGCAATTTCCAAGGCGCGCTTGCGTCCATAGCTCAACTCCACCGCGGGAATGGCGGCGTCGGCCTCCAGGTCGACCTCCCGCAGCAGCTCGTGGGCGCGGGGATGCAGTTGCTCCAGCACCCGCTCCGAGCGCCAAAACTGGAATGAGGTGTTCATTTGCCGCTGCTGCAGCGCAATGCACACGTTTTCCAGCACCGTGAGGTGGGGAAACACCGACGAAATTTGAAACGAGCGGATCACCCCTTGGCGCGCAATGGCCACGGGCGAGAGCGCAGTAATGTCCCGCCCCTCCAACAGAATCTGGCCCGACGTGGGCGTCAAAAACTTGGTGAGCAGGTTGAAACAGGTGGTCTTGCCCGCGCCATTGGGGCCAATCAAGGCATGAATGCTGCCCCGGCGCACCCGCAAATCAACGTGGTCGACGGCGACAAAGCCTTTGAACTCTTTGCTCAGTTGCCGGGTTTCCAGAATGTAGTCTTGGCTCATGCGTACAGCGAAAGGGTCGGGGATGTCCTCGGACAGACCGTCCGACAAGGTCCCTCATTATGGACGCCCTCGCGCGCCTGTACGATGACGCGAAAACCTAGGGTTTACCCTAGAACTTGTTCACTCAAACCACTACGCGCGCAGCATCTCCAACAACCCCGCTGTTGAGCCGTCCAGGCCCTGGGTATCGCCCGAAGCCAGGCGCGGGGCAATGTCTTTGGCCAGCACTTTGCCCAGCTCCACGCCCCACTGGTCAAAACTGTTGATGCCCCACAGCGCGCCGCTGACAAATACCCGGTGTTCTTGCAGCGCGATGAGCGCGCCGAACGACGCAGGGTTCAGGTCATCGAGCAGAAGGAAGGTGCTGGGGCGGTTGCCCGGGAAGTGTTTGTGGCCACCGGCGTCGGCCTTGCCCACCATCAGGGCCTGGGCCTGGGCTAACACGTTGGCCAGCAAGAGCGGGTGGTGCGCATCCAGGTGGTGGCGTGGTTTTTTAACGGCGACAAACTCCACCGGTACCACGTCGGTGCCCTGGTGCAGCATTTGAAAGTACGCGTGTTGGCCGTTGGTGCCCGGCTCGCCCCACAGCACGGGCGAGGTGCCAACGGGCAGTGCCGCGCCGGTGGCGTCCACACGCTTGCCATTGCTTTCCATCTCCAGCTGCTGCAAATAGGCCGGCAGGCGGCGCAGGGCGCTGTGGTACGGCGCAATGGAGCGACTGGTAAAGCCATGGAAGTTGCGGTACCACAGGTCCAACAGACCCAGGCGTACCGGCAAATTTGTGTCGAGGGGCGCAGTGCGGAAGTGCTGGTCCATGGCATGCGCGCCAGCCAATAGGTCGCGGAACCCTTGGGCGCCAATCGCAATCGCCAAGGGCAGCCCTATGGCGGACCACAGGGAATAGCGCCCGCCCACCCAGTCCCAGAAGCCAAAGGTGGTGGTGATGCCGAAGTCGTTGGCAGCGGCCACATTGGTGGTGAGCGCGGCAAAGTGGCGCGCAATGTCCACGCCCCCACTGGATTCAAACCAGCGCTTGGCAGACTGCGCGTTGGTCATGGTCTCAATGGTGGTGAAGGTTTTGCTAGCGACCAGAAAAAGGGTGCTGCTGGGTTGGAGGTGCGCCAGGGTTGCGGCCAATTCATGGCCATCCACATTGCTGACGAAATGCATCCGCTTGCCCGACGTGGCGAAGGCGTCCAGCGCCAGCACCGCCATTTGCGGCCCCAGGTCCGAGCCGCCAATACCGATGTTGACGACGTCGGTGATGGCTGTATCTGCACGCACCGCTTCGGCATAGGCCAGCATGGCGTCCAGCGTGCTGTGCACCTGGGCCAATGCCTGGGCTTCTTCAGCACTGGCCGTGGGCGCATCGGCAGGGGCCCGCAGCAGCGTGTGCCACACCGCGCGCTGCTCGGTGTTGTTGATGGGCACGCCCTCAAACATGGCATCGCGGTGCGCCAGCAAACCCGACTCGCGGGCGAGCTGAAACAGGAGTGTCTGGGTCGCGGCGTCAATCCGGTTCTTGGACAGGTCGGCGAACACCAGGGGCGCGGCTTGGCTGAACCGGGCAAAGCGCTGGCCATCCGCGGCAAAAGCGTCGCGCAGGTCGAAGTCTTTGCCAGTGGCTTGGTAGGCAGCTTGCAATTGCGCCCAGGCGGGCGTGCGGTCACAACGGGTGCGGGTCATCATGCGGCAAGCAGCAGGTGTTCCAGTTTCACGGCGTCCACGCAGAATGCGCGTATGCCTTCGGCCAGTTTTTCGGTGGCCATGGCGTCTTCATTGAGGGCGAAACGGAAGCTCTTCTCATCGAAATGCACAGGCGCAATGTCCATTTTTTGGGCGGCAGTGGCGCTCAAGCCGGCAGCCAAAGGTGCATCGGTGGCCGAGAGCAGCGCCAGCAGGTCAGGGCTGATGGTCAGCAAGTCGCAGCCCGCCAGGGCCGTGATTTGGCCCACGTTGCGAAAGCTCGCGCCCATCACCTCGGTGGCGATGCCGTGCTTTTTGTAGTAGTGGTAAATCTGCGCCACCGACTGCACGCCGGGGTCCTTGGCGCCCGCATGGTCGGCTTCCACCCAAGTCGCACCGGCGAACTTTTTGTACCAGTCGTAAATGCGGCCGACGAAGGGCGAGATCAGCTGCACCTTGGCCTGGCCACAGGCGACCGCCTGGCAGAACGAGAACAAAAGGGTCAGGTTGGTATGGATGCCCAGCTGCTCCAGGCGGGCTGCTGCCTGAATGCCCTCCCATGTGGCAGCGACCTTGATCAGCACGCGCTCTTTGGCGATACCTTGTGCCTGGTACAGCGCAATCAGGCGCTGGCCGCGCGCCACCGTGGCCTCGGTGTCGAAGCTCAAACGGGCATCCACCTCGGTGGACACGCGCCCGGGAATGATGGACAAAATTTCGCAACCAAAGCGCACCAGCAAATGGTCCATCACCACATCCAGTGGCTGGCCCCGGTGCTGGGCGACCGTGGCGGCAAGCAGCGGTGCGTAGTCGGGCTTTTGCACCGCTTTGAGAATGAGCGAGGGATTGGTCGTGGCGTCCTGGGGCTTGAAGGCGTCAAGCTGTTTGAAGTCGCCCGTGTCGGCAACGACGGTGGTGTATTGCTTGAGCGCGTCGAGTTGGTTCATAAAATTTTTCCAGGTCTGAAGTATCAATTTAGCCCTTGAACGGCCAGAGGCTTGAATTATCGGTGAAACAAAGTTACATTAGCAACCGCAATTTTATGTAACTTATCAACATCCCACCACTTCGGACTTGTATGAGCTTTGACCTTGTTTTGTTTGGCGGCACCGGCGATCTGGTGTGGCGCAAATTGATGCCCGCCCTGTTCCAGGCCTTTCGCCATGGCACTTTGCCGGAGGGTGGCCGCATCATCGGGGTCGGGCGTGACAGTCTGTCGCATGCCCAATACCGCGCGCTCATCCAATCGCGCTTTGACAAGGTAGACCTCGCCAAGCGCCCGAGTGCGGAAGAATTCGAACGCTTTGCTGCGCTGTTGGAGTTTGTGCGCATGGATTTGTCCAAGCCCGCGGACTACGCAGGCCTGGCCAGCTGCCTGTCCGAGCGCAAGGCAGACACCGTGGTGATGTATGTGGCCACCGCGCCGTCTTTGTTCACCACCGTGTGCGAGCAACTGGCAGCCGCTGGCCTCAACACCCCGCAAACCCGGGTGGTGCTTGAAAAACCCCTGGGCCACGACCTGGCTTCCAACCGCGCCATCAACCAAACGGTACGGCGCTTTTTTGAAGAAAAGCAGGTCTTCCGCATTGACCACTATCTGGGCAAACCCGCGGTGCAAAACCTGTTTGCATTGCGCTTTGGCAATGCCTTGTTCGAGCCCCTGTGGCGGCGCGAGCACATTGCCAACATCCAAATCACGATTGCCGAAGACCTGGGCGTCGAGAGCCGGGGCGGGTTTTATGAGACCACCGGCGCGCTGCGCGACATGGTGCAAAACCACGCGCTGCAACTGCTGTGCGCCATTGGCATGGAGCCGCCCATCAACGCCCATGCGGATGCGATCCGAGACGAAAAACTCAAGGTGCTGCGCTCACTCAAACCCTGGACCAGCGAAACCCTGGTCAGCGACGTGGTGCGCGGCCAGTACGCCAGCGGCACCAGCGGCGGCCAAGCCGTACCGGCGTACCGCGACGAGACAGGTGTCAGCCCGCAGAGCAACACCGAGACCTTTGTGGCGCTGCGCACCGAGATCGCCAACTGGCGCTGGGCCGGCGTGCCCTTTTACATCCGCACTGGCAAACGCTTGGCAGGACGCGATGCGCGCATTGTGGTGAATTTCCGCCCCACCCCGCACGCCATTTTTCAGTCAAGCAGCCAAACCGGCAACCAGCTCGTCATCAATCTGCAGCCCAAAGACGGGCTGGAGCTGCATTTGTTTGCCCAAGGGCAAAACAACCGCAAGGCGGGCAACAGTGCGGCGCAAGCCCTGGTGCCGGTGCAACTGGACTTGGACTTTGACAAACGCTTCGGATCAGAGCGCGTAGGTGCTTACGAGCGCTTGCTGCTGGATGTGATCGACGGACGCCTGAACTTGTTCGTGCGCAGCGACGAGCAAGAAGAGGCTTGGCGCTGGGTGGAGCCGCTCATCAATCACTGGTCGGCAGACGCCCAAGGGCCACGCCTCTATGCCGCGGGCACTTGGGGCCCCAGCGCCTCGAGCGCCATGATTGCGCGCGATGGTTTTTGCTGGGACGAAGAGTCTTAATTTCACCTCCGACCAAAAAGGCTATACCCATGCTTGACCGTATCAAAGCTGCCCTGCCCTCCCTGGCCCCGGCGGAACAGCGCGTGGGACGTTTGTGCCTGGCCGATCCACGGGCATTTGCCAAACTGCCCGTGAGTGAATTGGCGGACCGCTCGCATGTGAGCAAGCCCACGGTGGTGCGCTTTTGCCGCAGCGTGGGCTACGACGGGCTGGCAGACTTCAAACTCAAGCTCGCAGGCACGGTCAACGAAGGCGTGCCGTTTATCCACCGCAGCGTGGATGCGGATGACAAGATCGGCGACGTGATGGTCAAGGTCATTGACAACACAGTGGCCGCTTTGCTGAAGTACCGCAATGAGGCCAGCACCCTGTCCATGGAACGCGCCGTGGTGGCGCTGGTAGACGCCTACAAAGCGGGGCGGCAAATCCAGTTTTTTGGCGTGGGCAACTCGGGCATCGTGGCGCAAGACGGCCAGCACAAGTTTTTCCGCCTGGGCGTCAACACCACGGCCTACAGCGACGGCCACATGCAGGTGATGAGTGCCTCGGTGCTGCGCGCTGGCGACTGTGTGGTGGTGATCAGCAACTCCGGGCGCACCCGCGACCTGATGGATGCCTGCGACATTGCCCGCAAAAACGGCGCCACCACCATCGTCATTACTGCCAGCGGATCGCCTCTGGCCAGTGCAGGCCATATTCACCTCAGTGCCGACCACCCCGAGGGCTTTGACAAATACAGCCCCATGGTGTCGCGCCTGATGCACCTGATGATTTTGGATATTTTGGCCACCGCTGTGGCTTTGCGCATCGGCAGCGGTACGTTGCAGCCCCTGTTAAGCGAAATGCGGAAAAACCTGCGCAGCAAGCGCTACACCTGAGCGCCGCCGGGCTTTGCGCCCTAGCCGTTTTGCTCCATCGCGCGGCGCTGGCGATCGACGAAGTCCTGGTAGGTGTCAATGCCGCGCAGCTGCAGAATCGTGTTGCGCACCGCAGCCTCGACCAGCACCGCAATATTGCGTCCCGCCACCACCTGAATCACTACTTTGCGCACCGGAATGCCGGCGACGTCTTGCGTCAACGGCTCAAAAGGCATGCGTTCGTAGTCACGCTCCAGGGTCTCACGGCGCACCAGGTGCACGATGAGCTTGAGCCGCATCTTGCGCCGCACCGCCGTCTCACCAAAAATGGCGCGGATGTCCAGCAGGCCGATACCGCGCACCTCCAGCAGGTTTTGCAGCAAATCGGGGCAGCGGCCTTCGATGGTGGTTTGGTTGATGCGGTACAAATCCACCGCGTCGTCGGCCACCAGCCCGTTGCCGCGCGAGATCAGCTCCAGACCCAGCTCGCTCTTGCCCAGGCCGGATTCGCCGGTGATCAGCACACCCAGGCCCAAAATGTCCATGAACACACCGTGCATCGACACGCGGTCGGCAAAGTGCTTCGACAAATACGCGCGCAGCACGTCGATGACATAGGCCGACGAACCCGGCGCCGAGAACATGGGAATCTGCGCCCGTTCGCACATGGAGATCAGGGCCTCGGGCGCCTGCTTGCCGTCGGCCAGCACAATCACCGGCGGCTCCAGTGTCACGATGCGCGCAATGCGCCGCGCGCAGTCGTCGGCCGTGGCATTGGTGAGGTAGGCGATTTCGCGCTCACCCAGAATTTGCACGCGGTAGGGATGGATGTAATTGAGGTAACCCACCAAGTCCGCGCCAGAACGCGCAGCACGCACCGCTACCTCGTCAAAGCGGCGCTCGGAGGCTCCCAAGCCAGCGATCCACTCCCAATGCAAATACGAGCGAAAGGCCTCGAAGAGGACGTCGGCACTGATGGCGTTAGGTTTCACGGGGTGAGGCGCCTCAGTG
>CAIYRQ010000020.1 GCA_903928635.1 uncultured beta proteobacterium
GCCATCCTTGAAGGACGGGATGTAGGCCGCGTGCAAAGCTGCTCGGTCCTTGAGCGTGAGCTGCATCACGCTCGGACGAGAAATAGACGTACTGAGAACTGAATCCGACCATGCAGCCGCAATAGAGTTAGGGGAGTTGCTTGGAGAAAGTGCCATGGTAAAGGCCCTATAAAACGGTCGCTGAACCCAAAACTGCTTGGGCTTGGCTGATCATTGACTCTAACAATAAACCGGCGTTGAAGGGATGTTCTATGGTGCGCTTTTGGGCACTTAGCGTGCGGCTCCACTGCGTTAGCGCCACGACAGAAGGCGCCGCGCCCAAGTCAGATGCGGAAAAAAAGCGGGGTTCTGCGCCGACGCGAACGGACAACAGATCATGGCAAAGCTTTTGCAAGGCGTCCAGCACTGCGGTGGGACTCCAATCGCGCACCGCACCCACATCGCCACGCGCCATGGACTTCGGTAGAGCGCCCCAGGCTGCCGGGTCCAGGCCGGCGTTGGCAAAGCCCAATGCATCTTGCGGGCGTCCACCCGTGGCCAGCAAGGCCTGGCTGGCACGCACGGTGTCTACCCCTTGGCCCTGAAGCCATTGGATGCTCGTCACTTGATCGGGCCAGCGCATGGTATACCCCAAGCAGCGGCTGCGAATGGTCGGAAGTAGCTGGTGCGCGGCTTCACTGGCAAGCACGAATTTGACGTCGCCTGGCGGTTCTTCCAGGGTTTTCAGCAGGGCGTTGGCCGTGACGTTGTTCATGTCTTCGGCGGGAAAAACCAGCACCGCTTTGCCGCGTCCGCGGGCGCTGGTGCGCTGGGCAAACTCCACTGCGTCGCGCATGGCATCTACGCGGATTTCTTTGCTGGGTTTGCGTTTTTTATCGTCAATTTCGGCCTGCGCACGTTCGCTCAAAGGCCATCCCAGGTCCAGCATCCAGGTCTCAGGCATCAGCACACACAAGTCAGCATGGGTGCGAACATCGATGGCGTGGCAACTGGCGCACTGCCCACATGCGCCATCTTCGCTTGGGTGCTCGCACAACCACGCCCTTACCATGGCCAACGCCAGGTCATATTGGCCCAGACCCGACGGCCCGGTCAACAACCAGGCATGTCCACGCTGGGCCAGGAGCTCACGCGTTTGTGCCGCGATCCATGGCGCCGGCTGATCGATGGCCGTGTCTGCGGCGCTCAAGGCAATAATCCTTTGCTGCGCACTGCGTGCAGCACGCTTTGCCACACCGCCTCGGGGTTTTGGTTGGCATCAATGCGGGCAAATCTCGCCGGACTTTCGTCATGGCGGCGACCATATCCCGCAGACACTTTTTCAAAAAACGCACCAGGCTGTGATTCAAACTTGTCGGGTACGCGGGCACCGGCAAGCCGCTGCGCCGCAACGCTGGCAGGCAGGTCAAACCACAAGGTCAGATCAGGTTGCAGCACGGACTTCGCGGCATTAGCTAGACCTCCTCCCTGCACCCACGCTTCCAAAGTCTTGAGCACGTCCCAGTCAAATTCGCGTCCTGCGCCCTGGTAGGCAAAGGTGGCATCCGTGAATCGGTCGCACACCACCACCTTGCCCTGCGACAAAGCAGGTTCAATCACACGAACAATGTGATCGCGCCGCGCAGCAAATACCAGCAGCGACTCGGTCAATGCATCCATGGGATCGTTGAGCACCATGCTGCGCAAGGCCTCTGCCAAGGGTGTGCCGCCGGGTTCGCGCGTGAGGATGACTTCCCTGCCCTGCGCTTCCAGGGCTTGGGCCAAAGCTGCGATATGCGTGGACTTGCCAGCGCCGTCGATGCCTTCAAAACTGATGAATAAGCCGCTCATTGTTCTCTGTATTGGATAGGTGGCGCTATTTTCCACGCTGGTATTGGTTGACAGCCCGATTGTGCGCGTCCAGAGTCTCGCTGAACTGGCTGGTGCCGTCGCCTCTGGCCACAAAATAAAGCGCTTTGGAGGGCGCGGGGTGGACGGCCGCAGCCAAGGCCTGGCGTCCGGGCATGGCAATCGGCGTGGGTGGCAGTCCCGCTCGGGTGTAGGTGTTGAACGGTGTATCGGCCAACAAATCGGCCTTGCGCAAATTGCCGTCGAATGACGGCCCCAGGCCATAAATCACGGTCGGGTCGGTCTGCAGACGCATTCCCAGAAGCAGGCGGTTGTGAAACACCGCGGAGATCTGCGGTTGGTCGCGGGTGCGCCCGGTCTCTTTTTCAATGATGCTGGCCAAAATCAGCGCCTGATCGGGTGACTGCAAGGGAAGCTTCGGATTGCGCTGATCCCATGCAGCCGCAAGCCGCTTGTCCATGGCGCGCAGGGCGCGTTGCAGCACGGCCAAGTCACTCGACCCTTTGGAGTAGGTGTAAGTGTCTGGAAAAAAACGCCCTTCTGCCGCCACGCCCGACCGGCCAAGTTGCCCCATGAGCTGCGCTTCGGTCATTTGCGCACTGTCGGGACGCAAGTTTTCGGCACGCTGCAGCGCGTCGCGCACCTGGCGGAAGTTCCAACCTTCCACCAAGGTCACGCTGCGTGAGGCCTCGTCGCCTTGCACCAATTTCTCAAGCAAACTGAATGGGCTGACCTCCCCTTGCAACTCGTAGCTGCCAGCGCGAATTTGCCGGGCCTTGCCTGAGGCGCGAAACCATCCGTACAGCAGCTGCGGCTGGACCGAAACGCCCGCTTTCGCAACCGCTGACGCTACTTCGCGTGGGCTGACACCTGGCTCAATGGACAGATCCACCAGCGGCGCATTCAATGCCAGTGGCGCATTCACCCACCAGTATCCCAGTGAGACGGCCAGCAAGGACGCGAACAGGCCGAAAAATACGATACCGCGCAGACGCCGGCCCCAGGTTGAACGCACGCTTTTCTTGCTCCCTTTTTCTTCAAAACAGGGCCATCATAAAGCGATACGGCGGCAGGGTTAGACTGCGGGCTGCCGAACCCGACGCCTTCCTTCTTCAGCACGGATGCACCCATGAAAAAACGCAAATCAACGCCTACCTCGACCATGAAGCACAGCGCCAGTATCTGGGACGGCGAGGTGGGCAACTCCCGCTGCATCGATGTCGTCCATTGGGAAGGCGACATCACCCCTGAAGAGCTTGCCAACGTCGCGAGCCAGATTTCGCCCATTTGGGAAATGGTCGATTTACAACTCGACCCCGCGCATCCCCTGCACGGTAATGCCTACCACCTGCGCCGTTTGACGGATGATGAGTACGAGGAAGCGGAGTTCTACAAGCGCCGTGCAGCGTTTGAGGCCAAGCATGTGGGCAAACGCGTCTGGGTCCACGGCTACCACATTGAAGTGCGTCCAGGGGAACACACCGACCAACCCTTCTTTTACGACATGATGTTCAGCACCGTGTTTCACACACTGGACGAAATTGAAGCGCTGTGCGACAAGCACTACGGCGCTGGTGTGTGGGACGAGTACAGCCTGTACCTCGACGACAAGCTACCCAAGCCCCTGCCCATCGACTTTTGAGTCGGTCGCGCTGGATTTAGCGCCACCCCGTTAGCGGGTTTGGTGCGTGGGTTGGCGCGTTGCCCACCAACTCATGGCCATGGCAGCCAGCAGACCTGTCAAGCCAAACCAGTGCAAAGCGTCCATCTGGCCATGCGCAATCAGCCATCCACCGCTGCCCGCCCCCAGGGCCTGACCCGCGTACATGGCCGCGCTGTTGAGCGCAATCGATCCTGAAGCTAGCAAGGGCGCAATACCCACAAGACGCGCCTGCTGAGCCGAATTGGAGGCAAAGCAACCCAAGCCCCAGGGCACACAAATCAGCGCTGCGACCGTAATCGTGTCGGCCAGGGGCCACACCAACAGGCTGAGAGCCATGCTCGCCACGGCCCACATCACGGCGCCAGGCGCACCGATGCGGTCAATGTGGCGGGACATCAGCACATTGCCCAGCAAGCCGCATGCGCCAAAGCAGGCGAACAATACGCTGAGCTCCACCGGCGTGACCTGCAGATGCACCTTGAAGTACGGCGCGAAATAGGAGAACAATATAAATTGACCGGCGGAATACAACAGCGTCACCGCCACGCACAGCATCAGCGCCCGCGACTGCAAAGTCTCACCCCATGCGGCGCGCGAGAACGCGGGGGGCTTGATGCCGTTGGGCAGGCTGCGCCAGACCCACGCTGCGCTGATCGCACTCAAAAGCGCCACTACACCAAAGGCGGCGCGCCAACCCAGAGTGCCACCAATCCAGGCACCCATAGGCACTCCGACGACCGACGCCACGGACCAGCCGAGGAACACAAAGGTAATCGCACGTCCGCGCTGTTCGGGCGTGACCAGTAGGCCAATGCAAGCCGCGGCCTGGGGCGTAAAAATGGCCGGGGCAATCACCGCCAACACCCGCACCACCATCAAGGATGAGAAGTCCGGCATCAACGCGCTCAAGCCCAAAAACAAGGCGTACCACAGCATGGTCAAGGCCAGCAGTCGCCTGCGGTCCCAGCCAGCCACCACACTGGCCAGCAAGGGTGCGCCTATGCACATCATGGCGGCCGCTGCGGTGATGAGCTGACCTGCCACAGGCACGGACACCGACAAGGACGTGCCAATGTCGTTGAGCGTGCCCGGCACGACCATGACGCCCGTGCCGATGACGAAATTGCCAAACAACAGGGACCACAGCACGCGCGGCAGGGGTTCTTTGCTGGGATTCGCGAGACGATTGTTCATTGAAAATTACGGTGCCTGTATTACCAAGGGATGTTCGCTCCGCGGTAGTCCACAAACTGCGCGCGGCCCGTGGGGCGCAGCGCATGCAGCACAGCATACAACTGGGCCACAGAATCCTCTGGCGCCAAAGCGTCATCGGGCGCTACAAAGGCTCGGCTTAAACTGGAGCGCACGGTGCCTGGTTGCAGGGCTGCAAACACCGCTTGCGGCAACCGCCTATACGCCTCAATAGCGGCCGATTGCAGCAACATATTGCGCGCGGCCTTGGCCGCACGGTAGCCGTACCAGCCGCCCTTGTGGTTGTCCTCAATGCTGCCCACACGCGCCGACAGCGTGGCAAACACCGTGGGCTCGTCGGTGGCCAGCAGGGGAATGAAGTGTTTCATGATGAGCGCAGGCCCCACGGCGTTGACCTCGAAGGCGCGCAACAAGGTGGTCGCACTGAGGGCTCCCAAGCGCTTCTCAGGCCCGTGGCCGTCAATTTCCAGCGCGCCCGTTGCATCTATCACCCAGTGAATCGCACCACCCTGCCCTGCATGCTGCGCGCAGGACGCAATCGTGTCTTCCGATTCCAGGGTCAACGCGGGATCGCTGCTGCGGGACAGAGCCACGACTTCGACGAACCGGGCATCGGCACGCAGTAAACGCACAAACGCACTGCCGATGGCGCCACTGGCGCCTAAAACCACCGCGCGCAGACCTTGTCCGTGCTGCGCGAGAGTCACTTAAGCTGCGCCGCTGGCAATCTGTCGCAGCGCTTTCTCAAACACCTCGACGGGCTGACCGCCCGAAATCAAATGACGGTCATTGATGATGATGGCAGGCACGGAATGGATGCCTGCGCCTTGGTAGTAGCGCTCCACCGCACGCACATCGTCGGCATATTGGTCGCTTTCCAGAATGGCTCTGGCTTGCTCCACATCCATACCAGCCTGCGCCACTGCCGCCAGCAGCACCTCGTGCGACTCCACGCACTCGGCACGGCCCTGGTAGGCCTCAAGCAGTGCTTTTTTCAAGGCATATTGGGGCCCGTCGGCGCCCACTAGGCCTGCCCAATGCAGCAGGCGGTGGGCATCCAAGGTGTTGTAAACACGGCCGCGACCGCCCGGGTGAAAGCTAAAGCCCACCTCGGCACCGCGCTGGCGGATCATGGCGCGGATTTGCTCTTGCTGCTCCGGCGTAGAACCATACTTTTCAGTCAGATGTTCACCAATGTCTTGACCGCCTGCGGGCATGTTCGGGTTGAGCTCGAAGGGCTGAAAGTGCAGCTCGGCGGTCACCTCGGGTGCCAGGCGCTGCAGCGCGCCCTCCAAAGCGCCCAGGCCCACGGCACACCAGGGGCAGGCAATGTCAGATACGAAATCAATTTTGAGGGTGGTAGTCATAGGGTTTGGTCCGCGAATCGCAGTGGTTACAAGCCAGCCAAACCGGCGACCGCCAAGGCATAGCCTTGAACGCCAAAACCGGCCATCACGGCTTTCGCTGCGGGGGAAATAAAGGAGTGGTGGCGAAAAGGTTCGCGCGCATGCACATTACTGATGTGCAGCTCAATCAAGGGCACGCCCGTGCCCTTGATGGCGTCATGCAGTGCGACGCTGGTATGCGTATAGGCGCCGGCATTGAGGATCACGCCCGCCAACTGCCCGGCAGCGTGCAGCCGCCCCGCTTCGTGCAGCCATTCCACCAGCTCGCCTTCATGGTTGCTTTGGCGAAAGTCCAGTGCAAATCCATGGCTGGCGCAGGCGGTTTCGCACAGTGCTTTGACGTCGGCCAAGGAGTGCGTGCCGTAGACCGTAGGCTCGCGCGTGCCCAGCAGGTTCAGGTTGGGGCCATTCAAAATCAGGGCTGTTTTCATGGTGTCTCCGGGACAGAAGCGGCAATGGGGCTAAGCGCAGTTTGCACACCACCGCACTGCGCGCGATGGCGCAGGGCGTGGTCCATCACGACCAAGGCCAGCATGGCTTCGGCAATAGGCGTAGCGCGTATGCCGACACAGGGGTCGTGGCGGCCTTTGGTCACCACCTCGGTGGCCTGGCCTTGAACATCAATGGACGCACGCGGTGTCAGGATGGAGCTGGTGGGC
>CAIYRQ010000021.1 GCA_903928635.1 uncultured beta proteobacterium
GGCCTGATCCTGGCCGCGCTCGCGGTCGAAGTGATGTCCGACGGCCTGACCAAACTCTTTCCTGCGCTGGGCCACTGATGCCCAAGCCTTTCTATGAAAGCCTGCCATGACTGACGCCCGTACCCCCTACATTTCTAGCCCCGACCTGACCGTAAAACTGCGCGGCCCAGTGCTGTGGCTGACCATCACGCGCGAAGAACGGCGCAACGCCATGAGCCATGGCGTTCTTGCCGGCATGGCCCAGGCGATTTCGCAAGCACAGGCTGACCGCAGCGTGCGCGCCATCGTGGTTACGGGCACGGGCAGCAAAGCCTTTTGTGCAGGTGCGGACTTGCAAAACGCGCAGGCCTTTACCACCGACTATTCCGAGCCCCACGGCCACCTCGCGCAGCTGCTGCGCGCGGCCAAAGCCAGCTATGTGCCTTTGATTGCGCGCGTCAACGGTGCTTGCATGGCAGGTGGCATGGGTTTGCTGTCTATGTGCGACCTGGCCGTGGCCAGCGGCCACGCCGTGTTTGGTCTGCCCGAAGTCAAGGTAGGGGTGTTTCCGGCGCAGGTCCTCAGCGTGCTGCAGCACCTGATTCCACGCCGCACCTTGGTGGAGATGTGCATAACCGGTGAGCCGATCAGCAGCGCGCAAGCCTTGGCCTATGGCTTGGTCAATTACGTGGACGACGATGTGGACGCCAAGCTGGACTGGCTGCTGTCACGCATGCTGGACAAGTCGCCCGCCGCCGTGCGCCGGGGCTTGTACACCATGAAAAAGGTGGAAGCCATGGCGTTTGAAGAGTCGATGGCATTCACCGAGAGTCAAATCGCCCTCTTCACCTTGACCGATGATGCCCGCGAAGGCCAAAAAGCCTTTCAAGAAAAACGCAAGCCCGTCTGGGCCGGGAAATAAACACCATGAGTGACACCACGTTTGACTACATCATCGTCGGCGCTGGCACTGCGGGCTGCCTGCTGGCCAACCGCCTGAGTGCCGATGCCACCAAGCGCGTGCTGCTCATTGAGGCTGGACGTCGAGACGACTACCACTGGATTCATGTGCCGGTGGGCTACCTGTATTGCATTGGCAATCCGCGTACCGACTGGATGTACAAAACTGAGGCTGAAGACGGCCTCAATGGCCGCAGCCTGATCTACCCGCGCGGCAAAACCCTGGGCGGCTGCAGCAGCATCAACGGCATGATTTACATGCGCGGCCAGGCGCGCGATTACGACGGCTGGGCGCAGTTACTCGGTGACGAAAGCTGGAACTGGAACAACAGCCTGCCCTATTTCAAAATGCACGAGGACCACCACAAGGGCGCTAGCGCCTTGCACGGAGCCCACGGCAGCGAGCCTGGCCTGCTGCAGACGGCCAACTCGCCCTACCATGAGGTACTGCGCCATCGCAAAGCGGGAGGCGAATGGCGTGTGGACAAGCAGCGGCTGCGCTGGGATGTGCTCGAAGCCTTTGCCCGCGCTGCTGAGCAAGCCGGCATTCCCGCCACAGACGACTTCAATACCGGCGACAACGAAGGTGTGGGTTACTTCGAAGTCAACCAAAAAAAGGGCTGGCGCTGGAACACCGCCAAAGCTTTTTTGCGCCCCACTTGCTACGGTCGCCCCAACTTTGAGTTGTGGACCAGCGCGCAAGCCTCCAAGCTGGTACTGCAAGGTGGCACGGGCGACGAGCCGCTGCGCTGCACAGGTGTACAGGTATGGAACGGGCATGAAATGGTGACGGCGACGGCACGCCGCGAAGTGATCTTGAGCGCTGGCGCCGTGGCAACACCTCAGCTGCTTCAGCTCTCCGGCTTAGGGCCCGCCAACGTGCTGCAACGCCAAGGTGTAGCGGTCGTCAAAGAACTGGCCGGTGTGGGCGCCAACTTGCAAGACCATTTGCAGATTCGCGCGGTGTTCAAGGTCAAAAACACCACCACGCTCAACCGTTTGGCAAGCAACCTGTGGGGCAAGGCGCGCATCGGTATGGAATACGCCTTCAAGCGCAGCGGGCCCATGAGCATGGCGCCCAGCCAGTTGGGCGCCTTCACCCGCAGCGACCCCGCCCAGCCTTACCCCAACTTGGAATACCACGTGCAGCCGCTGAGCCTGGACGCGTTTGGCTCGCCCTTGCACACCTTTGACGCCATCACCGCCAGCGTCTGCAACCTCAACCCCACCAGCCGGGGCACGGTGCATATCAAATCTGCGAATTTTCAGGATGCGCCCGCGATTGCGCCCAACTACCTGAGCACCGAAACCGATCGCAAAGTCGCGGCCGATTCGCTGCGGGTCACCCGGCGCATCGTGTCGCAAAGCGCGTTGGCACCGTACATGCCGCAGGAATACAAACCCGGCGTGGAATTTCAAACCGACGAGGAGCTGGCCAAGCTCGCCGGTGACATTGCCAGCACCATCTTCCATCCGGTAGGTACCACGGCGATGGGCAAGGCGGACGATCCGATGTCCGTGGTGGATGCGCGCCTGCGTGTGCACGGTGTGGCAGGGTTGCGCGTGGTGGATGCCGGAGTCATGCCCCGTATCACCAGCGGCAACACCAACTCGCCCACGCTCATGATTGCGGAAAAAGCAGCCCAGTGGATTGCCGAGGACGCCGCGCGTCGTGATGAGGCGTAAGACAGCCTAAAGATTCGAGCAGGGTAAGCACTGATGCGTTGGATGGCGCTTTACCGTACATTGGCAGTGCTGTCCAAAGGACGAGCAACTGCGAAAAGTGAAGGGCTGCCTGGATTGAATTCCGGCGCCGAGGAGATAAAAGCATTGCCCTGCAATGACTCACACCTTTAGAAAAAGGGTAAAAAGCACTGGCCACCCCAGTGCTTTTTTATTTCTGTAAAAACATCCCGCGTCATGGACCTTTTCATCATCACACTGGCCTCGCTGCTGGCCGGTTTCGTCGACTCCATCGTTGGCGGCGGCGGCCTGGTCCTGACACCGGCTTTGTTTGCCACCTACCCCGGCGCGGCGCCGGCCACGCTGTTCGGCACCAACAAAGGCGCTTCGGTGTGGGGCACCGCTTTGGCGACCTGGCGCTACGGCCGCCAAGTGGCCCTGCCATGGGGATCGTTGGCTCCCGCAGCGCTTGCTGCGCTGATCGCATCGCTCGCAGGCGCGTGGCTGGTCACCCAGCTCAGCCCCGAATACCTGCGCAAGGCTTTGCCCGTGGTGCTGGTGGCCCTGTTGATTTACACCCTGGCCAAAAAAGAGCTGGGCCACAGCCATGCGCCCCGTTTTTCGGGGCGTACGCAAACCGTGGTGCTGTGTGCGATTGGCGCCAGCATTGGTTTTTACGATGGTTTTTTTGGTCCCGGCACTGGCAGCTTTTTTGTGTTTTTGCTGGTGCGTGTGGCGGGTTTTGACTTTTTGCATGCGTCGGCCAGCGCCAAGCTGCTCAATACCGCCAGCAACCTCGCAGCGCTCACCTTGTTTGCCTTCACCGGTCACGTCTGGTGGCACCTGGTGCTGGCCATGGCGGTGGCCAATATGGCGGGCAGTATGGCGGGAACCCATCTTGCGCTCAAACACGGCACTGGGTTTGTACGCATCGGTTTTTTGGCGGTGGTCAGCGCGTTAATCCTCAAAACCGGTTGGGACGCGTTTTTGCGCTGACCCGGTGCGCCATTTTTACGGCTTGACCAATTCAGGCGGTGGCCAGGGCATATCCGCCACTTTGCGCGGCGTGCCAATGGGCGCGGCGGCAAGACCCTTGCTGACCGCCGCCATATCGTCTGCGCTAGGGTATTGCTGCAACAGCCAATAGTCAAACACCCGCCGTGCAATCGGCGCGGCTGACGCGGCGCCAAACCCGGCGTTTTCCACAATCACGGCCAGCGCTACCTGCGGGTCTTGCGCTGGTGCAAAAGCCACGTACAAGGAATGGTCACGCTGGCGCTCTTCCATGCGTGCGGCGTTGTATTTTTCGTTTTTACCCAGACTGACGGCCTGGGCCGTGCCGGTCTTTCCACCGCTCAAATACGGTGCACCCGCGAACACACGGGCAGAGGTGCCCTCTTGGGTCACGCCCACCATGGCCTGCATGATCACCGCAATGTTCTCAGGTTTGAGCTTCAGGTCCTGGCCCGGCTCAGCGCTGCGCACCGTACTGGCATGGGTGCTGGCATCGCGCGTGGAGGTGACCAAACGGGGCTTGTACTTGACACCCTGGTTGGCCAGCGCGGCCGTGGCTTGCGCCAACTGCAACATCGTGAAGCTGTTGTAACCCTGGCCGATACCCAGCGAAATTGTCTCGCCCGCGTACCATTTTTTTTGCTCGGGGCGCTTGTAGTAATTGCGCTTCCACTCCTGGTTGGGCAACACGCCGCGCACTTCGCCCAGCACGTCAATGCCGGTAATCTGACCAAAGCCCAGTGGCGCCATGAAGTCGTGCATCGTCTCTACACCCAACTCATTGGCCAGCGAGTAAAAGTACGCGTTGCTCGACTCCACAATGGCGCGGCGCATGTCCATGATGCCGCCGCGTTCGTTTTCGGGGCTGCCAAACCGGTGACCGCCAAACATGTAAAAACCCGGGTCGTTGATCAGTGTGGCGGCGTTGCGTGTTCCGGTCTCCAAGGCCGCCAGAGCCAGAAAAGGTTTGTAGGTCGAACCCGGCGGGTAGGTGCCGCGCAGCGCCCGGTTCAGCAATGGCCGATCAGGTGACTCGTTGAGCATTTGCCAGTTCTCTTGGTCAATGCCCTCGACAAACAAATTGGAATCAAACGTGGGCTTGCTGACAAAGGCCAGTACTTCGCCCGTCTTAGGGTCAAGTGCGACCAGCGCTCCACGGCGTTCGCCAAACATCTGCTCCACCAGGTACTGCAGCTTGATGTCGATAGACAACGCCACGGTGTCTCCCGGCGTGGCGGGACTGCTGGAGAGGCGGCGAACCGCACGCCCGCCCGCCGAGGTCTCTATATGCTCCATGCCGGTCGTGCCATGAAGCTGGCGTTCGTAGCTTTGCTCAACGCCCAGCTTGCCGATGTATTCCGTACCCCGGTAATTGCCCTGGTCGTCGTCGTTGCTGATAGCCTCTTTTTCACTGGCATTGATGCGGCCGATGTAGCCAATCACATGGCTGGCCAGTTCGCCATAAGGGTAGTTGCGAAACAGCCGGGCCTTGATCTCCACCCCCGGAAAGCGAAAACGCTGCGCCGCAAAGCGCGCCACTTCGGCGTCGGTCAAGCGGCTGCGAATGGGCACCGACTCAAAGCTCTTGGACTCGTCCATCAACTTTTTGAAGCGTCTTCGGTCACGCGGATTGATCTCTACGATCTCGGCCAATCCTTCGACCGTGGCCTCCAGATCGACCACCTTGGAGGGCGTAATCTCTAGCGTATAGGCCGAGTAATTGCTGGCCAGCACAATCCCGTTGCGATCCTCAATCAGCCCCCGGTTGGGCACGATGGGCACGATAGCAGTGCGGTTGCTCTCCGCCTGGGCGCGTAGGTCCTCATGGCGCCAGACCTGCAAATACACCAGCCGACTCAGAAGCAGAAAAAAGCATACCAGTACCAGCAGAGTAAAGACAAAGATGCGGGTACGAAACCGGGCCAAATCGCCCTCAACATTGCGCAGTTCCATGGTGTTGGCTGCGGCTAGAGCGGACGGTTTTCGTCCGGATCGGGCGCGCGGCGCTGAGGCGCCAGCAACACCACACTGACCGGCGGCCACAACAGCGCCTCTGCCACGGGCGCCAATACGGCCCACCAGCCGGGCAAGCCACCGCCCACCAGCAAGCTCAAGAGTGCCTCCACAGCGTGCGCCATCGCAAACAGTGGAAAGACCTGCAAGGCCTGGTCGGTCACGCTGAACCAGCGCAGGCGCCGGTGCACGGCAATCGCCAAATAACTCAGCACGGTGTAGGTCAGCGCATGCTGTCCGAGCAAACCTGCTTGGTACACGTCAATCAACAGACCGGCCACAAAGGCCGTGGCCATGCCCACGCGGCGCGTTTGGTGCACCGTCCAAAACACCAAGACAATCGACAGCAGATCCGGCGCCCAGGCCGCACGGCCCCACAACAGCATGTTGGCCACCATGTGCACGAGCAGGGCGCCGACCAAGGAGGCCCACACAAAGCTGGGGTTGACCGGCATCAACAGCCGCTGGCCGGGACGCATGATCATCGGCGACCTCCGCTTTTGCCTGCTTTGGGCTCGGGTGCAGGCGCCGGCCTTGCAGGCGCATCTGCACCCACAGGATCAATCACCAAGACCTGAGAAGCAGCTGACACCAACGCCAAAGGTACGCAGTAAATGCGGGCAAACACGGCATCAGTGCGCCGCTCCACCTTCTCAACACGCGCCACCGGCAAACCTGGCGGGTAAATTCCGTCCACGCCGCTGGTGGTCAACAAATCTCCGACTGCAACGTCGGCATTGGCGGCCATAAAGCGAAGCTCCAAGGCATCGGCATGGCTGGAGGTGTCGCCATAGGCCACGCCGCGTGCACCGGTGCGGGCGTTTTGCACTGGAATCGCGTGGTCACGGTCGGTGATCAGCGTGACTTCACTGACCATGGGAAACAGCCGCGTCACCTGGCCCAGCACGCCAAGCTCGTCCACCACGGGAGCGCCCAGGCGCATACCTTGTAGTTCCCCTTTGTCCAACACCACTTTGCGGCTATAGGGGTCGGCGGCGTCGTATAAAACTTGCGCGGCGTGGGTGGGGGAGTCGAGGCGCTGTTGCAGCGCAATCAAGTCGCGCAGGCGGCGGTTTTCGAGCAGCAACTGCTCTGCCAGGTTGGCGCGCTGTGCTTGTACTGAGAGTTGTTGACGCAGTTTCTGAAAGTCAGCTTCATTGCGGCTGACACCATCCAGAGCCGACTGCGCCGCATCGACCACGACCAGCGGACGCATGGCGAGCCACTGCACCGGATAAAGCACCACCGACAAGGCTGCACGCAAAGGCTGCACCATGTGCCAGCGCACATCGGCCACCATGGCCAACAAGGCCATGCTGCTGAACACGATCAATCGGGAAAGTGCGGACGGCCCTTGGCGGAAAAATGCCGGTGGTTCCCGGCCCAGCGTAGCGCGCGCCATCGCTGTCTAAGGCGCTTATTCGTTGGTAAAAATCGAACCCAGGCGCTCCATCTGCTCCAGCGCAATGCCGCAGCCCCGCACCACACAGGTCAACGGATCTTCGGCCACCAGCACGGGCAGACCGGTTTCTTCGGCCAGCAAGCGGTCCAGGTCACGCAAGAGCGCGCCACCACCGGTGAGCATCATGCCGCGGTCGGCGATGTCTGCGCCCAGTTCAGGAGGCGTTTGCTCCAGCGCGTTTTTGACGGCAGAGACGATGTTGTTCAGCGGATCGGTCAGCGCTTCCAAAATTTCGTTGCTCGAAATCGTGAAGCTGCGGGGCACGCCTTCGGACAGGTTGCGTCCGCGCACTTCCATTTCTTTCACCTCGGAGCCGGGGAAGGCCGAGCCGATTTTTTTCTTGATCGCTTCGGCGGTGGGCTCGCCAATCAACATGCCGTAGTTGCGGCGGATGTAATTGATGATGGCTTCGTCAAACTTGTCGCCGCCCACGCGCACGCTGCCTTTGTAGACCATGCCGCCCAGCGAAATCACGCCCACCTCGGTAGTGCCGCCGCCGATGTCCACGACCATGGAGCCACAAGCCTCGCTCACAGGCAAACCAGCGCCAATAGCCGCTGCCATCGGCTCTTCAATCAAATACACCTCGCTGGCACCTGCGCCCAGAGCGGATTCGCGGATCGCGCGGCGCTCGACTTGGGTGGAACCGCAGGGCACGCAAATGATGATGCGCGGGCTGGGGCGGAAAACGCTGCGCGGGTGCACCATCTTGATGAACTGCTTGAGCATTTGCTCGGTCACCGTGAAGTCGGCGATCACACCGTCCTTCATGGGGCGAATGGCTTCAATATTGCCCGGCACCTTGCCCAGCATGGCCTTGGCTTCTTTGCCGACGGCCTGGATGGATTTTTTGCCCTGCGGGCCGCCTTCGTGGCGGATGGCGACCACCGAGGGCTCGTCCAGGACGATGCCTTTGTCGCGCACAAAAATCAGGGTGTTGGCCGTGCCCAAGTCAATGGCCAGGTCGGTGGAAAAATAACGGGTAAATGCGCCAAACATTGCAGATCCTCTACAGGCCCATGGTGCGGTCGCGCGCCACGTAGCCCAGGTGGGTTGGGTAAAAACGGTAATGGGATAGGGGGGCAGAGTGCACAAATGCAGTGCCGGCCAAAGGCAGGATAATACCCCATCCCCTGCAATTTGCCCTTGGGCGGCGCCTGCGCTGCCCCGGGCTTTACCGCGACATTTGCGCCATTTCCACCATGTCCCTTGACTCCACCGACATCGCCCGCATCGCTAATCTGGCGCGCCTGGAACTCCAACCCGAGGAGAGCACGCGCATGCTGGGCCAGATCAACGCGTTTTTTGACATCGTCACGCAAATCAGCCAGGTGGACACCACCGGCGTGCTGCCCATGGCCCACCCGGTGGACGCCATGCAGCATTTGCAAGCGAATATTTCTGATGCGGATGCCGATGGCATCACCTTGCGCCTGCGCCCCGACGTGGCCAGCGAGCCCAATGCGCGCGAAGCCAACCAACGCAGTGCACCGGCCGTGGAACGCGGTCTGTTCTTGGTTCCGAAAGTGATTGAATAAGCATGACTGAACTGCACAACCTGGGCGTTGCCGAACTGGCGGCGCTGCTGAAAAACAAAGAAGTGAGCGCTGTCGACGTCGCCACCCGCTTTTTGGCGCGCTGCGGCGGCAACCCGCACCACGCGTTTCTGGACATTGACAGCGAGGCCACGCTGGCCCAGGCGCGCGCGTCCGACGCCAAGCTCGCCAATGGCACGGCAGGCCCCTTGGAAGGCGTGCCAGTGGCGCACAAAGACGTGTTTGTCACCCGCGACTTTGCGACCACGGCGGGCTCCAAAATGCTCTCGGGCTACCGCTCGCCCTTTGATGCCACCGTGGTGGCGCGCCTGCGCGACGCGGGCATGGTGAGTCTGGGCAAGCTCAACTGCGATGAATTCGCCATGGGCTCGAGCAATGAAAACTCGGCGTATGGTGCCGTGACCAACCCCTGGAATGCATCCTATGTGCCCGGCGGCTCGTCGGGCGGCAGCGCAGCGGCGGTTGCTGCGCGGCTCACGCCCGCGGCCACCGGCACGGACACCGGTGGCTCAATCCGCCAACCGGCGGCGTTTTGCGGCATCACCGGCATCAAACCCACTTATGGCCGCGCGTCGCGTTACGGTATGGTGGCCTTTGCCTCCAGCCTGGACCAGGCCGGCCCAATGGCCCGCAGCGCCGAAGATTGCGCGCTCTTGCTCAACGCCATGTGTGGGCCCGATCTGGACCGGGATTCGACTTCACTCAACGTAGGCGCTGAAAATTTTTCCGCTCACTTGGTCAAGAGCCTGCAGGGCTTGCGCGTCGGCGTGCCACACGAGTTTTTTAGCGATGGTTTGGCAGCCGATGTGCGGGGCGCGATCGATGCCGCTCTGAAGCAGTTGCAGTCTCAAGGCGCAACGCTGGTGCCTATTTCCTTGCCACGCACCGAGTTGTCTATTCCCGTTTACTACATCATTGCACCGGCCGAGGCCAGCTCCAACCTCAGCCGCTTTGATGGCGTCAAATTCGGTCACCGCGCCAAGGACTTTGCCGACCTGACCGATATGTACAAAAAGACCCGCGCTGAGGGTTTTGGCGACGAGGTCAAGCGCCGCATCATGACCGGCGCTTATGTGCTGTCGCACGGCTACTACGACGCCTACTACCTGCAGGCCCAAAAAATCCGCCGCATGATTGCCGACGACTTTCAGCGCGCCTTTGCCGACTGCGATGTGATTGCAGGCCCTGTGGCACCCACCACCGCCTGGAAGTTGGGCGACAAGGCCGATGACCCGGTGGCCAACTACCTGGCCGACATCTTCACGCTACCGGCCTCACTCGCTGGCTTGCCTTGCATGAGTGTGCCGGTGGGCTTGGGCGATGGCGGCATGCCCGTGGGCCTGCAGCTGATTGGCAACTACCTGCAAGAAGCCAGACTGCTGAACGTGGCGCACCAGTTTCAACTGACGACCGACCACCACACACAACAACCGGGAGCCGCAGCATGAGCGCCAAGCTGGTTCAGGGCTACGAGGTCGTCATCGGTTTTGAGACGCACGCCCAACTCTCCACCCAGAGCAAAATTTTCAGCCGTGCACCGACCGCCTTTGGCGCCGAACCCAACACCCAGGCCTGCGCCGTGGACCTGGCCTTGCCTGGCACCCTGCCGGTGATGAACGTGGGCGCGGTGGAGCGCGCCATTCAGCTCGGTTTGGCGCTGGGCTCGCACATCGCGGAGCGCAGCGTGTTCGCCCGCAAAAACTACTTCTACCCCGACCTGCCCAAGGGCTACCAGATCAGCCAGTTTGAGATTCCGGTGGTGCAAGGCGGCGAGGTCAGCTTCCTGCTCGGCGACGAGAAAAAGACGGTGCGCCTGGTGCGCGCGCACTTGGAAGAGGACGCGGGCAAATCGCTGCACGAAGACTCATCACTCGGAGGTGGGGGCCAGTCCGGCATTGACCTCAACCGCACCGGCACGCCACTGTTGGAGATCGTGACCGAGCCCGATATGCGCTCCAGCGACGAGGCGGTGGCCTATGCCAAGAAGCTGCATGAGATCGTCACCTGGATTGGCATTTGCGACGGCAATATGCAAGAGGGATCGTTTCGCTGCGACGCCAACGTGTCGGTGCGCAAACCCGGCCAGCCGCTGGGCACACGCCGTGAAATCAAAAACCTGAACAGCTTCAAGTTCATGCAGCAGGCC
>CAIYRQ010000022.1 GCA_903928635.1 uncultured beta proteobacterium
CAACAACATCCTGTTGATTTTTGATGAGGTCATCACCGGCTTCGGCCGCATGGGCGCTTACACCGGCGCTGCTGCCTTTGGCGTGACCCCGGACATCATGAATATTGCCAAGCAAGTGACCAACGGTGCCCAGCCTTTGGGTGCTGTGGTGGCCAAAAAGGAAATCTACGACACCTTCCTGGCCGCAGGCGGTCCGGACTACATGCTCGAATTTGCCCACGGCTACACCTACTCCGCCCATCCGGTGGCCTGTGCCGCCGGTATTGCCGCGCTGGACGTGCTGGTCAACGAAAACATGATTGAGCGTGCCGCCGGTATGGCCTCGTACTTTGAAGACGCGGTGCATAGCCTGAAGGGATCCAAACACGTCATCGACATCCGCAACTACGGTCTGGCCGCAGGGCTGACGCTTAACCCAGTGCCTGGCGAACCGGCCAAGCGCCCTTTCCAGGTCGCCATGCGCTGCTTGGAAAAAGGCTTTTATGTGCGCTACGGCGGCGACACTATCCAGTTGGCGCCGCCATTCATCATCGAGAAGGCGGAAATCGACCGCCTGATCAACGCCTTGGGCGACGCGCTGGCACAGACCGACTAAGCTGTCGGTTCGAGTTTTGAATTTCACAAATTAACTGTTTTTTTACTGCAAGTTTTCCATGTCCACACTTCCACGCATCGGCCACCTCATCGGCGGCCAACTGACCCAGGGCGGAACCCGCCAGGCCGACGTCTTTAACCCCGCCACCGGCCAGGTCGAAAAAACCCTGCAGTTGGCCGACAAGCTGACGGTCGAACAGGCCATCGCCAACGCGCAAGCGGCTTATCCGGCCTGGCGCAACACGCCGCCGCTCAAGCGTGCGCGCATCATGAGCAACCTCAAGGTCTTGCTGGAAGCCCATGCCGACGAGCTGTGCGCTTTGGTGACGGCCGAACATGGCAAAGTGCTGGGCGACGCCATGGGCGAGTTGCAGCGCGGCATTGAAAACGTCGAATATGCAAGCTATGCCCCGGAACTGCTCAAAGGCGAGCACAGCAAAAACGTGGGTCCTGCCATCGACTCCTGGAGCGAGTTCCAGGCCCTGGGCGTCACTGCCGGCATTACCCCCTTCAACTTCCCCATCATGGTGCCCTTGTGGATGTGGCCCATGGCGGTGGTCTGCGGCAACACCTTCATTCTCAAGCCCTCTGAGCGCGACCCCAGCAGCACATTGCGCGTGGCGGAGCTGGCGCTGCAAGCAGGCTTGCCACCGGGCGTGCTCAATGTGGTCAACGGCGACAAAGAGGCGGTCGACACACTGCTCACTGACCCGCGCGTCAAGGCCATCAGCTTTGTGGGTTCCACGCCGATTGCGGAGTACATCTATTCGGTCGGTTGCGCGCACGGCAAGCGGGTGCAAGCCCTGGGCGGTGCGAAAAACCATGCAGTTGTCATGCCTGACGCCGACGTGGCCAACGCCGTCAATGCCCTGATGGGCGCGGCTTACGGCTCCTGCGGCGAGCGCTGTATGGCCATTCCGCTGGTCGTGGCCGTGGGAGATGCAACGGCCGACGCCGTCATCGAAGGACTGAAAGCGGAAATCGCCAAGATGAAAGTCGGCCCCGGTACCGCTGCCGGCATGGACATGGGTCCGCTGGTAACCAAGGCCCACTTCGAAAAAGTCAAAGCCTATGTAGACCAGGGTGTGGCCGAGGGTGCAAACCTGGTGGTGGACGGTCGTGGCATCGTGGTGCCCGGGCATGAGGCGGGCTATTTTCTGGGCGCTTGCCTGTTTGACAACGTCAAACCCGGCATGACGATTTACCAGGAAGAGATTTTTGGCCCGGTCTTGGGTGTGGTGCGCGTCAAAACGCTGCAAGAAGCCATGGACCTGATCGACGCCCATGAGTACGGCAATGGAACGTGCATCTTCACCCGCGACGGTGAAGCGGCCCGCTATTTCACTGACAACATTTTGGTCGGCATGGTTGGCGTCAACGTGCCTTTGCCTGTGCCAGTGGCCTACCACTCGTTTGGCGGATGGAAGCGTTCGCTGTTTGGTGACTTGCACGCCTACGGTCCGGACGCAGCACGCTTCTACACCAAGCGCAAGACCATCACGCAACGTTGGCCGTCGGCCGGTGTGCGCGAAGGCACGATGTTCAGCTTCCCCAGCAGCAAATAAGCGCGCGAAAAGTCAGTGGTCTGGCGCTCATAAAAATACCAAAATTAACAATAAAGTGACATAAAGCATAAAAATTAAAAAAAAGATGGACGGACGAAAAAAAAGAGGTGAAAATTAGACCTTATCTGGCAATAGACCAGGATTCGCCAACCATCACCTTTAACTTGTTTGGAAAAATGATGACCAAGACTAAAAGCGCTAACTTTTCGCAGATGTACACCAAGTACCTGAACTTGGTGCAGGCAGTCCGTGGCCTGCCAAGCTTCCCGTCACTGGACGCCGTGGAGTCGCGCATGCTGAATACATTTGCAGCGGCATGGCATGACGACAAGCAAATCACCGTGCTCGAAGCCATGGTGATGCTGCCGGAAATCTCCACGACCACTGCGCACCGCCGACTCAAGATGCTGCGCCAAAAAGGCATGATCGATCTGAGCTTGGACGCGCATGACAACCGCGTGAAGTATGTAGTGCCTACCAAGTCGACCCAGCAATACTTTGCCCAATTGGGTCAGTGCATGGAGAAAGCGCAACTCGCTGCTTGATTCGCTCTCTTGCGTGCCGGTCAGGCGCCTGTCTCGTAAGATAGGCGTCTGAATTATGAAAGCGGTACGTTTATGCCCCTGCAGAGTGCGACCATGATCGTCGGTTTGACAGCACTGGTTTACGCCGGCTTTTACTTTGTCAATGGCTTGCTTTTCTCGGTTTTCGACCATGCGCCGGGTGTCATGTGGATTTTTATTCCCAGTGGCGTAAGGTTGACCAATACCTTGCTTTTTGGATCGTGGGGCGCGCTGGGCATTGTTCTGGGTTCGCTCATGGTCGCCTTTCAAGACCCGCGACTGACCGACCCCTTGACCGTGGCCGTGGCCGCCGTCATCTCGGGTGTTGCGCCACTCCTGGCGCGCCACATCTGTGTCTATCTCGCCGATATCAAGATGGACCTTGACGCACTGACGGCCAATTCACTTTTGCGTGCGGTGCTCATTTTTTCGGCGGTCAACGCTGCCTTGCAACAGGTTTGGTACGCATGGCGCGGCCAATCGGCAGAACCTTGGAGCAACTTTTTAATCATGTTTTTCGGGGACTTTGCCGGCGCACTGTTTGTGTTGTACGCCGGACGCGCCATCCTCGCGCTTGATGCGCGCGTGCGCGGGGGATAATCCCCCCACATGGCACTGATTACCCTCCTGGACGCCCAACTCGCATTTGGACACGTACCCCTGCTCGACCACGCAGGCTTCTCACTCGAAACCGCAGAACGCGTCGGATTGATCGGACGCAATGGCGCCGGCAAGTCGTCGATGCTCAAAATTCTCGCGGGCATGGAAAAACCCGACGACGGCGTAGTGCAGGTGCAAAGCAACACCCGCATTGCCTACGTGGCGCAAGAGCCCAATTTAGATGGCGACACCACCGTTTTCGAGTCGGTCAGCCTGGGTCTGCAGCGCATCCGCCACCTGATTGAAGAATATTCCCAAGGCCATGGCGATCTGGACGCCATGCAAAGCGAAATCGAAGCACTGGACGGCTGGAACTGGGAGCAACGCGTGGGCGAAACCCTGCACCGGCTGCACCTGAACCCCGAGGCCATCATCAGCACGCTCTCAGGGGGCACCAAAAAACGCGTGGCTTTGGCGCAAGCCTTGGTGGCGCAGCCCGAAGTGCTGTTGCTGGACGAGCCCACCAACCACCTGGACTTGGACTCGATCGAATGGCTCGAGGGCCTGTTGATCGACTTCAAGGGCAGCATCATCACCATCACCCACGACCGCTCCTTTTTGGACAATGTGGCCACCCGCATCGTGGAGCTGGACCGGGGAAAGCTGCTGTCCTACCCCGGCAACTTTGCCGCCTATCTGGTGCAAAAAGAAGAGCAGTTGGCGCAAGAAGCGGTCATCAACGCACGTGCCGACAAATTGCTGGCGCAGGAAGAGGTGTGGATTCGCAAGGGCGTCGAAGCCCGCCGCACCCGCGCCACCGCGCGCATCGTGCGCCTGGAAAACCTGCGCGCGACCCGCGAAGCCCGCCGTGAAGTGGTGGGCAGCGTCAATATGGACGTCAACAGCGGCGCCTCCAGCGGCAAACTGGTGGCCGAACTTACGCATGTGTCCAAGACCTTTGGTGACAAGCCCATCGTGCGCGACTTTTCGGCCACGATTCTGCGTGGCGACAAAATCGGCCTGCTCGGGCCCAACGGTGCGGGCAAAACCACGCTGCTCAAGCTCATTTTGGGGGAGTACCAACCCGACCCCGCACCGGCCAACGCACCGGCGCCGGAACCGGGCCACAGCCCCTGGGGCACGGTGCGCCAAGGCGCCAATATTTCGGTGGCCTACTTCGACCAGATGCGCAATGCGCTGAACATGGACGCCACGCTGGAGGACTTCATCAGCCCTGGCAGCGAGTGGATCGAGATTGGCAACCGGCGTCAGCACGTCAAGAGCTATTTGGGTGACTTTTTGTTCTCGCCCGCTCGGGCCAACTCACCGGTACGCAGCCTGAGTGGCGGGGAGCGCAACCGCTTGTTGCTGGCGCGTCTGTTTGCCCGCCCTGCCAATGTGCTGGTGCTCGACGAGCCGACCAACGACCTGGACATCGACACCCTGGAGCTGCTCGAAGACCTGTTGCAAAACTACGATGGCACCGTGTTCTTAGTCAGCCACGACCGAACGTTCCTGGACAACGTCGTGACCAGCACCATTGCCTACGAGGGCGACGCCTGTTGGCGCGAATACGAAGGCGGCGTGAGCGACTGGCTCACTCAAAGCAAGCGTGCCAGCGACATTGCGCAGGCCAAGGGGCAAAAAGGCGCAAGCCCTTTCAACTATGGCCGCGACCAAGCTACCAAAGCACCTGCCGTGTCCGTCCCACTCACGCCGGTGGCGGCGGCGCCCGTCAAAACCCGCAAATTGAGCTTCAAAGAGCAGCGCGAACTTGACAGCCTGCCCGAAAAAATCGCGGCTTTGGAGGCCGAGCAGAGCGCCATCAACGCCGAATTGGCCGACGGCACGCTCTACGCCCGCGACAACGCGCGGGCACTGCAACTCGCGAGCCGCAACAGTGTCATTGAAGAAGAGTTACTCCAAGCGCTGGAGCGCTGGGAGTTGCTGGGCGCGTGAATGGGCCTCTGTCTCAGGCCAAATCGGCAGTTACTGCACCACGCCCGTCGCGCGTAAGCGCTTGATGGCATCCTGCTGCAGCCCAAGCTGCGTTAACACCTCCTGAGTATGCTCACCCAAGGCTGGGGGTGCACGATGCAATACCGGCGGCGTGTCTTGCAGGCGCAGCGGACTGGCCACCGATGCAATCGAAGTGAGGCCGGTCTCTGCCATCACCTTTGGTGCCACGGCCTGATGCACCACCAATTCACGTGCCTGCACCTGAGGGTCGTCAAAAGCTTGTGCCACGGTGTTGATCGGCCCGCACGGAACCGCGCGGTGCTCCAGCAGAGCTACCCACTGGGAGGTGCTGCGCTTGCGGGTCTCCAACTCAATCAAGGGAATCAAGTCCTCGCGGTGGCGCACCCGGTCGGTGTTGGTGGCAAAACGCGGGTCGCTGGCCCAGTGCGCTTGCTCCGCAGCCTCGGCAAAACGCGCAAATTGGCCGTCGTTGCCCACCGCCAAGAGCATGGCGCCGTCGGCGGTGGCGAATTCTTGATACGGCACCAGACTGGGGTGGCTGTTGCCCTGGCGAATCGGGTTGAGCCCTGTATTCAAAAAGCCTGCGGCCTGGTTGGCCAAAATAGCCATACCTACGTCCAGCAGGCTCATATCAATGTGCTGGCCCACACCGGTACGGTGGCGCACTTCCACCGCCGCCAGGATGGCGCTGCAGGCATAGACGCCGGTGAATAAATCGGTCAGCGCGACACCGACCCGCTGCGGCGACCCGCCAGGTGTGCCTTCGGCTTTGCCGGTAATGCTCATCATGCCGCTCATGGCCTGCACCATCAGGTCATAACCCGCGCGCTCGGCATAGGGGCCGTCCTGGCCGAAGCCGGTGACCGAGCAGTAAATCAGGCGGGGGTTGAGCGCCTTCAGGCTGGCGTAGTCCAAGCCGTAATGCGCCAGACCGCCGACCTTGAAGTTCTCCACCAGGATGTCGCTGTCTAATGCCATTTGGCGGATCAAAGCCTGACCCTCGGGATTGGCGATGTCGATCGCAATAGACCGTTTGTTGCGGTTGCAGGAGGCGTAATAGCTGGCGTGCGCAGTGTCATTGCCCTGCGCGTCCTTCATGAACGGAGGCCCCCAGTGGCGCGTGTCGTCACCGGCGCCGGGACGCTCCACCTTAACCACATCAGCCCCCAGGTCCGCCAGCATCTGGGTACACCAAGGGCCCGCCAACACACGCGAAAGATCAAGCACCTTCAGGTGCGGCAGTGCAGCGGGTTTTTCAGACATTGTTCAATTGGCAAACGCTGCAATACCAGTGATGGCGCGGCCCAGGATCAGGGCATGGATGTCGTGGGTGCCTTCGTAGGTGTTCACCACTTCCAGGTTTACCAGGTGGCGTGCCACACCAAACTCGTCGCTGATGCCGTTGCCGCCCATCATGTCGCGCGCCATGCGGGCAATGTCCAGAGACTTGCCGCAGGAATTGCGTTTGAGAATGGAGGTAATTTCCACCGAGGCAGTGCCTTCGTCTTTCATGCGGCCCAGACGCAGGCAGCCCTGCAGGCCCAGCGCGATTTCGGTTTGCATGTCGGCAAGTTTTTTCTGAATCAACTGGTTGGCCGCGAGCGGACGGCCAAATTGCTGGCGGTCCAGGGTGTATTGGCGTGCCCGCATCCAGCAGTCTTCGGCGGCGCCCAAAGCCCCCCAGGCAATGCCATAGCGTGCGCTGTTCAGGCAGGTGAACGGCCCTTTGAGGCCTTGCACTTCGGGGAAGGCGTTTTCTTCGGGGCAAAACACGCCGTCCATCACGATTTCACCGGTGATGCTGGCGCGCAAACCCACTTTGCTGTGGATGGCCGGGGCGCTTAAACCGGCCATGCCTTTTTCCAGAATAAAGCCGCGAATCGGGCCCACCGCGCCGCTCTCGGACACTTCTTTGGCCCAGACCACAAACACGTCCGCAATCGGACTGTTGCTAATCCACATCTTGGATCCGCTGAGCTTGTAGCCGCCGGCCACTTTTTGGGCGCGGGTGGCCATGGACGCGGGGTCGGAGCCGTGGTCGGGTTCGGTCAGGCCAAAGCAGCCAATCCACTCGCCGGTGGCGAGTTTGGGCAGGAACTTCTGGCGTTGGCCTTCGGTACCGAATTCGAAGATCGGCACCATCACCAGCGAGCTCTGCACGCTCATCATGGAACGGTACCCGCTGTCCACGCGTTCGACTTCACGCGCGATCAGGCCATAGGAAACATAGTTGAGTGCCGGGCCACCATAGGCCTCGGGAATCGTCGGCCCGAGCAGGCCGAGCTCACCCATTTCCCGAAAAATGGCGGGGTCGGTCGTGCCGTTGCGAAACGCCAGCGTCACGCGCGGCAGCAATTTGTCTTGGCAATAGGCAGCGGCGGCGTCACGCACCATGCGTTCGTCGTCACTGAGTTGGCTGTCCAGCAAGAAGGGGTCTTGCCAGTTAAATGCGGCTTTGGCCATGGGGCAGTTCTCCAAAATACGGCGTTAAGCCCCCAATAGTAGCCCTTACGCAGGGCGCAGCAGTGTCAGCGCAGTGCAATCGGGCCGTACCAGGCAATTGCGTTGCTGTGGGTGTTGTCGCTGTCAGTCATCAGTCCAACTCCGACAAGTGCGCCCGGAGCCTCGCCATAGGCGTGCACAAAATCAGCACGGATGTCGCGTTCGTAGCTGCGCCATTGCTTCAAGCCCTGGTCGCCAGACTCCACCACAATCTTGCGGATGCGGTCGGTGCGTGGGTTGTGGATCACACTCTCCACGGGTCGCTGGTTGCACCAGACGTACATCAGCGTGGCGTAAGGCATTTCCTCCCCGGTGACCAAACGCGCCAATTCGTTCAGCATGGCGTTCTTGGGCGAAAACGTGCTGCGGTCCCCTTCAAAGGCAAGCACCAAGCGCACCGGCGAATCGTCGAAATCGCGTTGCGCCATATCGGCGTGGTCAATCAGGGCGGGAACCAGCCAGGAGAAGGAGACGTGCGCTAACGCATTCGGTTCAATGCGCACGGGCGTTCGCAGCATGCTTGCGGAAGACTGGGCGTCAGCCTTGAGCGCCGTGCGCTGCCCGTTGCCATCCGGCGGCGCAAGGGTGTCCAGTGAGTAAACCGTGGGAGATTTTGCGGGAAACTGCACTTCGTGCCAGGCGGCTTGGTCCTGGGCGGTCCACTGCAGGTGCACCGACGGTTGCACAGGGGGAACCATCGGCTTGAGTGCGGCACAACCTGCGAGCATCGCTCCAATCAGCACGGCCATGAATCGCCATGGGTAACGAAAGATGGGTGCGCGCAAGGCCCTCGATAGTCTCATCGCTCGCAGAATAGCGACGCTTTGTGAAAGAAATATGCAGCTAAACCCTCGATTTGTCACCAAGGTATCTGTGGATTCATACAGTATTATTGGGAATGGCCAAAGAAAAATCAGTGTTTGTTTGCTCCGATTGCGCTGGCTCCAGTCCCAAGTGGCTGGGCAAATGCCCGCATTGCAACGCGTGGAACACCTTGCTTGAGACGTCGCTTGCTGCGACAGAAGGGGCGGTTAAAAATCGTTTCGCGTCGCTTGCCAAAACCGCCGAGGTCGCCGTGTTGTCTGATATCGAAGCCAGTGACTTTGAACGCACACCCACGGGTCACGCCGAGTTGGATCGTGTCTTGGGCGGCGGTATGGTCGAAGGCGGCGTAGTGCTCATCGGCGGCGACCCCGGCATTGGCAAATCCACGCTGCTGTTGCACGCACTTGATTCGCTGCAGCGGACCGGCAAAAAAACCTTGTATGTAACAGGCGAAGAAAGCGGTGCCCAAGTGGCCTTGCGCGCACGTCGCTTGGGCTTGGACGGCTCGCAAGTGCGGGTGTTGGCAGAAATCGGGCTGGAAAAAATCCTTGCCACTCTGGCCGATCAACGACCGGATGTGGCAGTCATCGACTCGATCCAGACCGTCTATTCGGAGCAGCTCAGCTCCGCACCGGGGTCGGTTGCGCAAGTGCGGGAATGCGCCGCGCACCTGACACGTGCAGCCAAGGCCAGCGGTGTGTGCATCGTGCTGGTGGGCCATGTGACTAAAGAAGGCGCTCTCGCCGGGCCCCGGGTGCTGGAGCACATGGTGGACACCGTTTTGTACTTCGAGGGCGACACTCACAGCCAATTCCGCCTGGTGCGCGCCATCAAAAACCGCTTCGGGGCGGTGAATGAAATGGGCGTATTTGCCATGACTGAACGCGGCCTGAAAGGCGTTTCCAACCCCAGCGCGATCTTTTTGAGCCAGCATGCCCAGCCCGTGCCGGGGAGCTGCGTGATGGTCACGCTCGAAGGCACCCGGCCGCTCCTCGTGGAGATACAAGCATTGGTCGACAGCGGAGGCCCCAGTCCGCGCCGATTGAGCGTGGGCTTGGACAAAGACCGTCTGGCGATGCTGCTCGCGGTGCTGCACCGCCATGCGGGTGTGGCGTGCATGGACCAGGATGTGTTCATCAACGCGGTGGGGGGCGTGCGTATTGGCGAGCCTGCGGCGGATTTGGCGGTCATGCTGGCAATCACATCGTCATTGCGCGGCAAAGCGTTGCCCAAAGGCTTTCTGGCCTTTGGTGAGGTGGGCTTGGCCGGCGAGGTCCGGCCCGCGCCGCGCGGGCAGGAGCGCTTGAAAGAAGCGGCGAAGCTGGGATTTACCGTGGCCGTAGTGCCCAAAGCCAACGCACCAAAAAAGGCCATCGACGGCATGGTGATCCACGCTGTGGAGCGCGTGGAAGAGGCGATGGACCTGGTTCGCGGGCTCGGGTGAATCACCCCGATTTCCTAGGGTTAACCCTGAGAAATTGAGTGCATTGGGCCAAGATGAAAATAATTGATTCGCACAATGAAAATTCATCAGGAGTGCCGCACCATAATAGCTACTCCTCGGGTTTGTCCGTAAGTCTTTGTAAGGGACACTCGATTAGATTAGGCGACCGTTGGGAATGCCCCTATCGCCTGCCGAAAATCACTTCCTTGCGTGCAAGCGAAGCACACATCTTTTTAACTGGAGACACCATGAATATCCGTTTTGCAAAATTGGCCTCTCAGGTGGCCATCGCCGCCGCGATCACTGCGTATGCAGGCCTGGCCCTTGCCGCTGACACCATCAAAATTGGTGTTTCTGGCCCGTTCACTGGTGGTTCTTCCTCCATGGGCGTGAGCATGCGCGACGGCGTCAAATTGGCTGTGGAAGAGATCAAC
>CAIYRQ010000023.1 GCA_903928635.1 uncultured beta proteobacterium
AGTCAGACGTGTTTGACTACATTGAAGGTTTTTACAATCGAGTCCGCAGGCACAGTCATCTTGACCAAATGAGCCCGCTTGCGTTCGAGCAACTTCAAACCGGAAGTTGATTTATGTCTATGAAAGCGGGTGACGTCCAAAGCTTTAACTCCTCGAGCTCGCGAGCGCTCTTGCCTACGACATGACCCGGCCGAAAGCCAGCTTCTAAGAGGCGTCTAATCAAAAGAAGCTGGTCGACCGTCTGACTTGAGTAGGCGCTTTTGCCATCGACCGGTAATGCAAGCGTCGGAAAGCCAAAGCGCTGACGCCACTTTCGCAGTTGATCTTTCCCAAAACCGGTCTCGCGCTCAATTTCGGTCGATAAGACAAAGGTTCCTGTGCGCATGATCGTTTAGCCCAGTAGCCAAATAAACATTTGTCCGCCCTTTTTTGTCACGGGCAAGATCGCTATCTTATATGTGGGGGCTCTCATACACCTCCGGCATTGAAATAGCGGGTAAATCCAGAAGCATCGATCTCAGTAAGGCACCAAATGAAGACCAATCTCAATTTCTCACAGCAGGGAATGCAAGAAGAGAAGCCCGCGCTCTCACAGGCGTCGCTACGCGAACGTTCTGAAGCAGTTTTCCAGGAAAGTTCTGACAAGTTGTTGGAATTCATTGATGCATTGGCACCCCAATTAGCCAAAGACGCCCGCCACCATTTGCGCTTGCAGCAAGTCGCGTTTGAGGTCGTGAATGAAGAACTGCGCCGGATGCTGGCGGCCAAGACCGTCGACGGCCGCTTTGCATTGTGTATTTGTGGAGGGCAAGCAATGTCCTTGCCTGAGACGAATTGCTCAAAGTCGCAGGTTGCGAAAAAAAGTTCCGTGATTTGAGTCACCTATTCAATAGCGACCCGCCAGAGTTAAAGCATCTTGCATCCAAGTCCTCTGCAATGATGGGCGGGGTGTACATGCGTTGTGCACGAGATGTTTTTTGACCAGCTTATGTTCGCTGGCATTTCGGTTCAGTCAGCGCGAGCCACGATGTCACGAAGCAAGTCGTTGCGCAGAATGCGGATATTGCGCTTATCCACCTCCAAAATACCGTCTAAAGAGAGTTTCGAAAAAACGCGACTTACGGTTTCTAGCTTGAGGCCCAGGTAGCTGCCGATTTCCTCTCGCGTCATGCGCAGCACCAGTTGCGAATCTGAAAACCCTCTCGCGTGCATACGGGCCATCAAGTTGAGTAAAAAGGCTGCCAGACGGGCTTCAGAGCGCATGCTACCCAGCAAAACCAAAATGTCGTTCTCGCGTACGATTTCACGACTCATGATCTTGTGGAGGTGGCGTTGCAAGGAAAGAATTTCGCGCGAGAGCTCCTCGATGCGGTTAAACGGCATCAAACAGACTTCGGCGTCTTCGAGCGCAATTGCGTTGCAAGTGTGGTAATCAGTGGAAATGCCATCAAGCCCCAGTACTTCGCCAGCCATTTGAAATCCCGTGACCTGCGCATGGCCGTCTTCGGAGGCTACGTAGGACTTGAAAAAACCGCTGCGAATGGCAAAGAGGCTGGCGAATCTTTCTCCGCTACGAAACAGCAGCATGCCCTTCTTTACCTTGCGCCGCAGGTTGACCACTGAGTCGATTTGGTCGAGTTCGTCCGGGTTGAGCCCCAAGGGTATGCATAGCTCTCGCAGATTGCATGCGGAACAAGCTACCTTGAGGTTTTTGCTGCTGATGGGGATTACGGTTGTGCTGTGCGCCTGTGAAGAAGGCGCTAAGTCGCTAGCAACGGCCTTTAACTCGGGTACTGCCATGGGGCTACTCCTAAGGGTTTTCTAAGCCATTTAGGCTCATGCTAACCCATGCAAAGTCTCCACAGTAATTAAATTTTAATTGTTTAATCAATGAAAAAATTACAGATATAAAATTGTATGGTCGGAACCACTTGAAGTAAGGGGGTAAGCGGCCCTCAAAGCACTGACTTTTGATTCGTTTTGACAGAGATGCATTTCGTGAGGGCAAAGTCCATGAAGCCGCGTTCGACATTGGTGGACTCCAGTTTGACCCGAATCTGCACTTCCAACGTGGGTTTGACCACACTGCCGACCAATTTTCCTTAGGCCGTTTACAGAATTAATTTAAATATAAATTTTGGTTACAGTGCGCGCGGTCATATAGGGTCATGGCATCGCCAAGTTAACGCGGGTGCTCAACAATGCGCCCCTGTACGCTGTGATTGCGCTGGCCTATGCTGCTGGTGCAAATTGCGCCAGCACCGTGCCTGGCGCAAAGCTCTCGCCGTTTTGAACCAAGACGGCAGCGATCTGGCCGTCCTGCGGCGCCTCGATATCCATCGCCGCCTTGACCAAAACCACCGACACCAAGACCTGGCCTTTTTTGACCGGCACCCCAGGGGCCACGAGCCATTTGTCCAGCAAGGCCTCAGTGGCGTCCTGGGTGCCGTCCCAAGCCATGGCCGGTAGCGCGATGTCGATCATGTGGGGGTCTGCGCCATCTTGCCAACCGTCAGCGCCTGCGCCGCTTGCACGATGCTGTGTACCTGCGGAATCACAAACTGCTCCAAGGGACGGCTGTAGGGGATTGGCACATTGGGCACGGCCAAGCGCATGACCGGGGCCTTGAGCACGATAGTGTCCAGGTTTTCGGCAATCAGGGCGGCGATTTCTCCGCTCAGGCCAAAGCCCAGGTAGTCCTCGTCAGCGATCAACAGGCGGCCAGTTTTGCGCACCGATTTCAAAATGGCCTGCGTATCTAGCGGCACCAGCGTACGCAAATCCAGCACCTCGGCATGGATGCTTTGGCCCTGGAGTTCGTGTGCGGCCAGCATGGCTTTTTGCACCATCTGACTGATGCTCACGATGGTCAGATCCGAGCCCTCTTGCATAACCTTGGCCTGGCCAAAGGGGATGGTGTAGGCATCCTCAGGCACGGCATTGCTGCTGCCTTCCAGATAGGCCATCCAGGGAAGACCCATGATGCCTTTGTGGTACATGAACATAACTGGGTTGTCGTCGCGAATGGCGGTGATCATCAGGCCCTTGGCGTCATAGGCGTTTGAGGGAACCACCACCTTGATGCCAGGCATATGCGCAAACGTGCCATACAAACACTGGGAGTGCTGCGCCGCATCGCTGTAGCCCCCGCCAATTGCCGTGGTCAAGACCACAGGGAGCTTGACGGCGCCGCCTGACATATAGGTGTTTTTGGCCAAATGGTTGTAGATCTGGTCCATGCACACGCCAAAGAAATCCACAAACATCAGCTCCACAATCGGGCGCATGCCCGCGGCGGCCGCGCCGGTGGCAGCGCCGATAAAGGCGGTCTCGGAGATCGGTGTGTCCATGATGCGCTCGGGGCCGAACTTGTCGAGCAAACCGCCGGTGGCACCAAAGATGCCGCCGTAGCTGCCGACATCTTCGCCCATCACAAATACCGCGCTGTCGCGGGTCATTTCTTGGGCAATTCCCTCGGCGATGGCCTGGGCCATGGTGACTATGCGTGGTGTGTTCATACCAATTCCCTCGTGTCGGCGTGATTGTGCGAAAAGACGTCGGCCAAGGCGTCCTGTGCTTGCGGATAGGCGCTGGCGCGCGCAAATTCAAAAGCGACTATGACCTTTTGATGGGCTTGCGCCGTCATCGCGGCCTGCTCTTGTTCGCTCATCATGTATTGCGCTTTGAGCAACTGGGCGAGTAGGGGAATCGGGTCTTTGGTGCGCAAACTGGCCACCTCGCCTTTGGGGCGGTAGCTCTCGGGGTCACCCTGGAAATGGCCGAAGTAGCGGTCGGTCTTGACCTCAATGAGTGTGGGGCCTTGGCCACTACGCGCACGAGCGATCGCGGGCCCGGCCGCTTCAAACACGGCCACTGCATCGTTGTGCTCCACGTGCACGCCCGGCATGCCGTAGCCCGCTGCGCGCGAGGCCACCGAGGGCACGGAGGTAGCTTTGTTCTTTGGCACCGATATGGCCCACTGGTTGTCTTCGCAGACAAAGACCACCGGTAAGTTCCACAATGCGGCGAGGTTCAATGACTCATGGAAAGAGCCTTGGTTGGCTGCGCCTTCTCCAAAAAAGGCTACGGCCACCCAGTTTTTACCCATTTTTTTGGCGGCCAATGCGGCCCCGCAGGCAATGGGCATGCTCGCGCCCACGATGCCGCTGCAACTGAAGTTGTGCGCCGGGTCAAACAAGTGCATGTGCCCGCCCTTGCCTTTGCCTAGACCGCCCACTTTGCCAAACATCTCGGCTGTCATGGGGCCTAGAGGAACGCCTTTGGCAATGGCGAAATGGTGCGGCCGGTGCGTACCCACCACCGTGTCATGGTCGCCCAGGTGTGCGCATACGCCCACAGCCACCGGCTCTTGCCCAGCGGCCAAATGCATTTCACCGGGAACCGGACCGCCACCAATGTCAAAGGCCAGACCTTTTTGAATGTTGGGCGGCAGCTTCCCCTCCATGTAGACCGATGCCATGGTCTCTTCGTAAAAGCGGATTTCAACCATCTTCTGGTACATCCACAACAACTTTTCTTTACCGATTTGCATAGCGTGCCTTCTGAGTTTTAAGGGTCCCAGATGGCGAATCGGTCAGGGTTCGGAGACAACCGGGGTAGGACCATCGTAGGCCTGTGCGCCCCGCCTCCATTGATATAGATCATGCTTTGGTCCAGCGCATTGGAGAGGCAAGTGTTGACTCATATCAAGTCATATAGCGAGCAGAAGCTTAGTGTGGGGCTCCCATGCAATACAAAGACTATTACGCGGTTCTGGGCCTGGCGCGCGATGCCGATTTGGCGGCTATCAAGAAGGCCTACCGGACATTGGCGCGCCAAAACCACCCCGATGTGGCCAAAGAAGCCGGCGCAGAGGCACGCTTTAAAGAAGCAGCACAGGCCTACGCTGTTTTAAAGGATCCGGCAAAGCGCCAGGCTTACGATGCGCTCGGTGATGCTCGGGCGAACGAAGCATTTACCCCACCCCCTTCGTGGCAAGCGAATTACCGTGGCGATGCGCAAGACTTTGGCGATATGGATTTGGCCGACCTGCTAGCGTCGTTGCAGGCCCGATCTTCCGGCGCGGGCCATGACAAAGCGCCGCATGCCGGGCAGGACTTGGAGCAAATCCTGGGCATGTCGCTGCGAGAAAGCCTGCACGGTATGCAAATGCCTGTCACCTGGATAGACGGGGGAGTGCATAAAGACATGCAGGTGCAGATACCTGCAGGTGTGCGCCAGGGGCAAAAAATCAGGCTACGCGGAAAAGGTGGCAAGGGCCGCAATGGTGGCGCAGACGGCGACATGTACCTGCATGTGAGCCTCTTGCCCGACCCGGTCTTCACGCCCGAAGGCCATGACCTGGTGTTCCAACTCTATCTGACGCCCTGGGAGGCTGTTTTGGGCGCGGACATCGAAGTCCCGACACTGCAAGACCCGGTTGTATTGACGGCACCCCCTGGCACGCAGGCGGGCAACAAGCTGCGCCTAAAAGGCCGTGGTTTGCCTGGCCCTGGCGGCACCCGCGGCGATTTGTTTGCCTTGGTGCACATCAGAACGCCAAAAGCTGTCTCTGAGGCAGAGCGCACCCATTACCAAGACCTGGCGCGAATTTCCACATTTCGGGCACGCGCGACTGCTAACAAGGATTGAACCCATGGCACAAATGACCCGTAACCCCAATTCAGTGGAACCGCTGGATCACATCAGCATGCGCCAAGTTGCCAATCTTTGCGGCTTAGACGTCGAGGAAGTTCAGGAATTGATCGACTATGGCGCGTTGGAGTACGCCTTCATCCAAGAGGGCGAGCGCTACTTCGCCTGCGCAGCGCTGAGCACCTTGGTGATCGCCTGCAAGCAGCGCAGGGACTATGACCTGGACTTGTTCTCTGTGGTGCTGTTGGCGCAGTATTTGGAGGATATTGCAGCTCTTCAAGCGCAGGTGCGTCGCTACCAGCTTATGTTTTCGCAGTAGCGCCCGCCAGAAAATCCTTCTTGATCATTCACAGGTGGTCTTGGCGCCATTCGCCAGGCCGCAGTCGCCGAGATGTTGCGAGTTGTGAGCTTAGAGTGTTCTTATTGTGCCAATCGACACCATGCGAATTAGGCCTGGGCCACATTGACCAGGATCAAGGCGACCCAGCAGTAAGCCATTAGAGTGACCTTCCTCACTCGGAGAAAGCCATGACAAAAGAAGTTCAATTCGCCTATTGCGGGTTTCGAAAAACAGATGTCGATCTTGCCCAGGGGTTTTATGATTGCATTCAAGAAAAGCAATGCTTCAGTGATGAGCCCTGTCCTTTGTATGGATGCTTCAAGCATCCCCAGTTCAAGGACGAAAAAAGCCGAGTCGTCACGGTCACTTTAATCGCTTAACAAATAGGCATTTTGTTTCGGCTTACGGCCCCATCGAGCTTAGAGCCCCGTAGATCCCTTGGCTTTGCCCAAGCCCTGCCGCTAGGCTCATCATCCGGTCACTGAGGTCACCTCAGGAAATCATGAGTAGAGCTTTCATCTTGGCCCTGACGTGCAACATCACGTCCGCCGGTACGACGGCCTTCTTCTTCGCCTTGCGCACTTTCCAATCCAAGGATTTGACTTGATCTGACAACACAGCGCAGTCAACACCGTCAACTTGGGTCACCACCTCAAAGGGGTGGCCTTTGATTTTGGTGGTCATGGGACAGCAGACCATCAGGCTGGTTTTACCGTTGTAACTGGCCGGGCTGATCACCAACGCAGGGCGATGGCCTGCTTGCTCATGCCCGGCTTGGGGATCAAATTCCAGCCAGACCACGTCACTGGCATCAGGAACATAGCCGCGTGTGGCCATCACAACGCCTCTTTGCCAAGCGGCTTGCCAAAGCTGACTTCGCCGTGCGCGTTACCCGATGTGATGCCCTCCAACAAGGTGTCCAAGCTGTAGATCACATTTTCTGAGGGCTGGATGACAATGCGCCCGCGTGAAACGACCAGCTCCACTCTTTGCTCGAGAGCGAAGCCAGCTGCTTTCAATGCCGCGCTGGGCAGGCGCAATGCGGGGCTATTACCCCATTTGCGGATCACGGCTTCCATAAAAATTCTCCTTAAAAGTATCTACATTGTAGACACTTTCTTCCGTTCGATCAATAAAAGTCGCGTGCATAAAAGTCGCGTGCTGCCTTGGTTTAACGCCTCGCGCTCCTGAGACGGCGGCGCGGTCCACCACCAAGATGTCAACATGCTCGTGACAAATCCCAGCCCCGGCTATTAGCCAACAAGCTTGAGACAGTCTGAAGGGTTGAAAATTATGTCCTCGGGGACACTTTATGGAAATAGAGGGAAAGGCTTAAACGAAAAACCTAATGAAATCAATCACTTAAATGCCCCCTGAATCCCCTGTGTGCCGTCTTGGCTTAGCTGCCGCAGCGCTTGGACTCGCACCGATTTGGCATGCGCCGGGCACCTACGTCTTGCAGCAATAAGCGCACTTTGCGCCGGTATCAGGGTTGCACTTGGGCCGCTCAATCCAGTGACTTGTGCAGGCGCAACACCGCCACTGAAAACAGAACCAGGCCCAGGGTCGCCAAGCCCAGCATTTCGGGCCAAAGGACCGCAAAGCCCACGCCTTTGAGGTAAGTGGCGCGGATGATGACCAGAAAATAGCGCAGCGGGTCCAGGTAGGTGAGCCACTGCAAGGCCTGGGGCATGCTGGAGATCGGAAAACTAAAACCCGACAGGATGAACATCGGATTGAGGACAAAGAAATTCGATGAAAAAGCCTGCTGCTGCGTCTTGCACAGGGTGGAAATCAGCAATCCAATGGCTAGCACGCTCAAAAGAAACAAGCTGGTTCCCGCCATCAGGACCAGTGGATTTCCCTTGAACGGAACGTCAAACCACAGCATGCCGAATACTGCCACCAACACAACCTCAAACAGGCCGATGATAAAAAACGGCAAGGTCTTGCCCAGGATGAACTCGATGGGTTGTATCGGGGTCACCAGTATTTGCTCCAAGGTTCCCACCTCGCGCTCGCGCACGATGGCAAATGCGGTCAGGTTGACGATGGTGATCAGGGTCAGCGTGCCTATGAGGCCCGGAATAAAAAACCACCGGCTGTCAAGATTGGGGTTGTACCAGTAGCGCTCCTGTAGATCGACATGGACCAAAGGGCGACCCAGGGTGCGCCCGGTGCGCTGGGCCAGATCAAGGGCATAGGTTTGGCCAAAGCTTGCGGCGATCTTGCCCACGTAGCCGAGTGCCAGCATTGCGGTGTTGGAGTTGGTGCCGTCCACCAGCACCTGTAAGGGCGCACTTTGCCCCTTGCGCAGCAGCTCCGAAAAGCCCTGCGGAACCACAATGCCGACCTGTGCCGCACTGCTTTCGACCGCTTCTTGCACCTGCTCGCGCTTGGCGGCCACTGAGACGAGTTGAAAGCGGCTGCTGTGCACAAAGTCAGCCAGCAGGGCGCGGCTTTCCTGCGACTGGTCCTGGTCCAAAACCACGGTTGCCACGTTGAACACCTCAAAGGTTGCCGCGTAGCCAAAAAGCAGCATCTGAATAATGGGCGGCACCAGCAGTCGAAAGCGTGCAGACTTGTCCCGCCTGAGTTGCAAAAACTCCTTAAGCAGCAAATGGTAGATGCGTCCAAGCATGGCTGTTTCAGTCCAGCGTCTTGCGAAACGCCCGTGAGGCCAAAAGAGTCATGGCTGCGGCATAGGCTGCCAGGCAGGCAATGGGCACGAGCAAATCGGTCCAAGGCGAGCCCTTCAAAAAGAGCGACTTGAGGATGGTGACATAGTAGCGCCCGCTGATGAGGTAGGTGACCATTTGCACCGCGCGCGGCATCTGGTCAATGGGAAAGGAAAAGCCCGAGAGCAGTGTCGTGGGCAACATCGTCAGCAGCAGCGCCACCTGGCTTGCGCCGACCTGGCTGCGAATGGACACCGACACGTAATAACCAATGCACAAGACCACGGTAAGAAACAGGCCCGTGGTCACCAACATCGCTGCCAGCGTTCCATGGAACGGGACCTTGAACCAGAACACCGCCAAGGCCAGGCAAATGCCGGCATCCACCATGCCGATGCAAAAATAGGGCAGTAATTTGCCCAGCATCAGCTCCAGGGGCTTGATCGGCGTGGAGATGAGCAACTCCATTGTTCCGCGCTCCCACTCGCGCGCGATCGTGAGGGACGACAACTGGGATCCGACAATTGCCATCACCAGGGCAACCACACCCGGAATGATGAAGTTTCTGCTCACCAGGTCTTCGTTGAACCAAACGCGGGCCCTCACTTCGATCGGTGTTTGGGTGGCAATATGCCCGCCACGCCGCTCGATGCTGTTGAGCTGCACATCGCTGGAATAGCCTGCGACCACGGCGCTGGCGTAACCCGCTGCCAGACTTGCTGCATTGGTGTCAGTGGCGTCCAGCAAGGCTTGCACCACGCCACGGCCAGTGTCGTTCATGGTTTTCGTAAAGTCAGCTGGAATGACGATGGCGATGCTGCAACTGCCATCGTCGAGCTTGTGTCCAACCTCTGCGTAAGTCGTGGCATGGCCTTGCAGCGAAAAATAGGGAGAAGCCTCAAAGCGGTGCAGTAAATCCTGCGAGGCCGCACTGCCTTCGCGGTCATAGGCACATAAGGGAATTTGCTTGACGTCCAGGCTGATGCCATAACCCAGCAAAAACATCTGCAAGAGCGGGATCAGCAGGGCAATCATCAGGCTTCTGGGGTCCCTTACGATCTGCAGGCTCTCCTTGACCAGAATCGCCTGGACTCGTCTCCACCTCATGGCAGCACCTCCGAAGGCGATGCGCTCGTGCCTACTAGCCGCACGAAGCTGTCTTCCAGTGAAGGTGCGATGCGCCGTCCGCGCACCTTGGTGCAGCCTGCCCCGCCCAGCCGTCGCAATAATTCGGGCAGTCGCAACTCCGCACTGTCCACCAGCGCATGCAGCGCATTGCCAAACATGGCGACATCAAGCACGCCTGGTGCAGCCTTAAGTTCACCGATGGCGTCTCCCAGCCGCTCGCCTTCCAACGACAACAATTCGCCGCCCAGCGCGTGCCGCTTCAATTGGGTAGGTGTTCCGAGCGCAATCAGGCGGCCATGGTTGATCAGCGCGACGCGGTCACAGTATTCCGCCTCGTCCATGTAGTGCGTGCTGACCAAAACACTGACGCCGTCCTGGGCTAGCGTATGGATCAATTCCCAGAACCGCCGACGCGAACCCGGGTCCACACCCGAGGTAGGCTCGTCGAGAAACAGCACTGCCGGTCGGTGCAGGATGGCCGCACCCAGCGCAAGGCGCTGCTTCCAACCGCCGGCCAGGGTTGCCACAAGGGCGTCCTCGCGCCCGCGAAGTCCGGCCATCTCCACGGCAAACTCCAAGCGAGCGGCCATTTCCGACCGCGGAACGCCGTAGACGCCACCGAAAAAGCGCAGGTTTTCAAGCACGCTCATGTCGTTGTACAAGGAGAACCTTTGCGACATGTAACCAATGCGCCGGCGCACGCCTTCCGGGTCCTGGGCCACGTCAATCCCCGCCACCAAGGCCCGCCCTGCGCTGGGCCTGAGCAGCCCGCACAGAATGCGGATCAACGTTGACTTGCCAGCGCCGTTTGGCCCGATAAATCCCATGACCTCGCCACGCCCCACCCCAAAGCTGACGCCATCGATGGCGGTAAACGCACCAAAGCGCTTAACTAGGCCATCCACCACGATCTGCGTCGGAACCGGGCTCTCGGTCATGCGGCAACTTTCTGCGCCCTTTGTTCCAGCAGCGCAACAAACAAGTCTTCGATGCTGGGCTCCACCAGGTCCATGGTGCTGACTTCAATGCCCGCCGCTGCCAAAGCAGCGCGGATTTGGGGCAGCCGCGCCGGCCCATCGACATGCACGTGAATGGCCTCACCCACCATGAGCACGCCCTGCACGCCGGGCAGCGACGGCAACGCCGCCAGCGCGCGGCGGGATTCGGCGGCAATCAGCGCAAGCATGGCCCCGGGCATACGGGCCTTCAAACCGGCCGGGGTGTCGCAGTACATCATCACGCCCTCATGAAGCAGGGTCAGTCGATCGCAACGCTCGGCCTCGTCCAGGTAGGCGGTGGAAATCACCATGGCCACGCCCTCGGCGCGAAGCGAGTACAGGATTTGCCAGAACTCGCGCCGCGACAGCGGATCGACCCCGGTCGTTGGCTCATCGAGCAGAAGTACGCGCGGCGCATGCACCAGCGAGCAGATGAGCCCGAGTTTTTGCTTCATCCCACCCGAAAGCTGACCAGCAAGCCGGTGGCCAAAGGGCGACATGTCGGCCGCAGCCAGCAATTGATAGGCGCGGTTTTCCCAAGTGATTTTGGGCACCTCAAACAGATCGGCATAAAAGCGGATGTTCTCCTGCACCGTCAGGTCTTCGTACAGGCCAAAGCGCTGGGGCATATAGCTCACGTGTTGCTTGGCCTGCTCGGGCTGCGCCAGTACATCGACGCCGTCGATGGCGATGCTGCCAGCATCGGGCCGCATGACGCTGGCGAGCATGCGCAAGGTGGTGGTCTTGCCGGACCCATCAGGCCCGACCAGGCCAAAAATTTCACCAGCCTGCACCGTGAAGTTCAGGTCGCACACCGCCAGGTTCGCTCCAAAGCGCTTGTGCAGACCGCGGACTTCGATGACGCCTGCGAGCGCTGCGCCGTTCATGTTCCGGCCGCTTGCAACTCAACTTTGGCGTCGGCCGGCATTCCGGGAAGCAGTGCATGGTTGGGATTGGCGATGTCGATCTTGACCCGGTACACCAGATTCACGCGCTCCACATGGGTCTCCACGCTCTTGGGCGTGAACTCCGCCTTTTCGGCAATGAAGGCTATGCGCCCCTGAAACTGTTTGTCGCGGTGACTGTCGGTGCTGACTGTAACTGCCTGCCCCATGCGGATACGCCCCAAATCGGTTTCATTGATGTACGCGCGCAACCACACGTGATCTAGGTCAGCTAGTGTGAGCACGGGCGTGCCTGGCACTACCACTTCGCCGATCTCGGACTGCCGAACCGTCACCACGCCGTCAAAGGGCGCCATCAAGGTGGTGTAACCCAACACAATGCGCGCCAAGGCAAGTGTCTGTGCGGCGCCATGGACAGCGGCCTGTGCCACTGCGACATTGCGTGAGGCTGCTGACTGCAGCGACTCATCGCGAGCCAGCATGGCTTTGGTTTGTTGCAGCGCGGTCTCGGCCTGGTCTAACGTGGCGGCCGAGGTAAACCCCTGTTTCTGAAGGTCAAGGGCTCGCTGGTAATCTCGCTGTCGTTGCTTTTGTTCCGTCTGGTCGAGCAGCAAAGTCCTGCCGGCCGTTTCGAGGTTCTGCTGCGATGCGTCCAGCTGACGCTTTTGAACATCTAAACTGCCTTGCGCAATGGCAATTTGCTGTTGGTAATCTGCGGAATCGACCACGGCAAGCACTGTGCCTGCGCGAACCCACTGGCCTTCATTGAAGGGTAGTTCAATGATCCGCGACTGCACGCTTTTGAAGCTCAGAACGCTCTCATGCGCTTCGATGTTGCCCGACAGGGTAAGGAGGTTTGCCTCAGGCGCGGGCTTCCAAAAGCTTGGCGGCCACTGCTGCCAATAGGCCGCCACGCAGAGACTCACCAACGCGGCAACAGCCGCGAGTAACAGGGCTTTCTTGGTCAGCGATGTCATGTGTGCCTTGCATTCCCGTGCATTCCAGAGGTGAAAAGCGACCGAGAAAATCGCGTAAACCCACCAAAGTCATTTGCATTCTTGCTTGGCTGGGCATTGAACGCCTTGACCTAACGCAAACCGCACGCTGCGACACCTGTTGCTGGGACAGTCGGCTCCATGCAATTCGTAAGGCAGGGCTAATCCCCGCGAACCAACAACGCTGACAGAGCAGCATCTGACACTGGAACAGGAGTGCGGCATTTGTCTTATCTGTTCATTTATCCAGTAAAGTCAAAAGCGATTTTCTCCAATGCCCCCTGGCAGAGCAGCTCCTTAGCGCTTCCGTTGCTGGGTGACTGGCGTCAAGGTAGTGGGGATCCCTTTGAGGGCTATATAATAAAAGTTATATGATTTAAGGATGATTTCATGCTCTCATTCAAGGTAACCACGGTCGGTTCATCGGAAGGTCTGATCCTGAACAAGGAGGCCAAGCGCATCCTCAACGTTCAGAAGGGAGACACGCTTTATCTGACCGAGGCGCCAGATGGTGCGATGCGCATTACTCCTTACAGCCCTGAGTTTGAGCGGCAGATGGCCTTGGCTGAATCGATCATGCACGATGACCGCGAGATCCTGAAGGTACTTGCTAAGTGAGCTGGCAATGGGTGCAGCGTGACACCGTTTTTGCGGTTCACGATAAGCAGCTTGCCGTGCATGGCGGCTTGGATGGCATACGCAATCTCAACGCCGTGGAGTCTGCACTGGAGCGGGCAAAAAATATCGATGCTTATGGCAACCCGCCGCCCGATGTAGCGGATCTCGCCGCAGCCTACATTTATGGCATTGCAACCGGACACGGTTTCAACGACGGCAACAAGC
>CAIYRQ010000024.1 GCA_903928635.1 uncultured beta proteobacterium
AGGGTGGCCCACAGCGGCGTTTTCCAGGTCGATGGAGCTGATCCATTCGCCACCGGTTTTGATCACGTCCTTGGTGCGGTCGCGGATTTGCATGGTGCCATCGGCAGAGATGGTGGCAATGTCGCCGGTGGGGAACCAGCCGTCCACCAAAGGCGAGCGCTCACCCTTGTAGTAGGACGCCATGATCCACTGGCCGCGCACCATAAGTTCGCCTTGCGACGTGCCGTCGCGCGGCAAGGTTTCGCCGGACTCGCTTACCACCTTGATCTCCACACCAAAGGCGCTGCGGCCTTGCTTGGCGATGAGCGCCTGCTTTTGCTCTGAGGTCCAGTTCTTGGATTGCGGGGGCAGGATGCCCATGGTGCCCACTGCGGTGGTTTCCGTCATGCCCCAGCCGTGGCGCACGTCAACGCCGTAGGTATCCATGAACTTGGCAATCAGCGCCTGCGGCATGGCCGAGCCGCCCACACCCGTGCGGCGCATGGTGCTAAAGCGCAAATTGTTCTGCTCCAAATACGCCACCAGGCCCTGCCAGATGGTGGGCACGCCAGCGCTGATGGTCACACCCTCGGACTCCATCAGCTCATACAGCGACTGGCCGTCGAGCTTGGGGCCAGGCAACACCAGCTTGGTGCCGCCAATGGGCGCCGCATAGGGAATGCACCAGGCATTGATGTGAAACATCGGCACCACGGGCAGGATGGCGTCGCTGGGAGAGAGCGAGAGAACGCTGGGCATGCAAGCCGACATCGAGTTGATGACGATGGCACGGTTGGAATACATCACCCCTTTGGGGTTACCCGTGGTGCCGGAGGTGTAGCACAGGGCAGCAGCGGTGTGCTCGTCAAACTGCGGCCACTCAAACACATCGCTGGCGGGCGCGATCAATTCTTCGTACGACAGGATATTGGCCACGCCCTCAATGGCCGGAGTGTTGGCCGCATCGGACAGGCAGACCCAGGCGCGCACGTTCGGGCAGTGCGCGGCAATCCCTTTGACCAGCGGCGCAAACGTGGCATCGAACAACACGACTTTGTCCTCGGCGTGGTTGATGATGTAGATGAGCTGCTGCGGCTGCAGGCGCGGGTTGCAGGTGTGCATGACCATGCCGCTGCCGGAGACGCCGTAGTAGGCTTCCAAATGCCGGTGGTTGTTCCAGGCAATCGAGCCCACGGCGTCGCCGCCTTCGAGCCCCAATCCAGCCAAGGCATTGGCCAGTTTGCGCGCACGTTTGGCGCAGTCGGCGTAGGTGTAGCGAAACAGGGGGCCGTGCGTTTCGCGCGAGACCACTTCAACATCTCCGTATTGCGCTGCGGCGTGTTCAATCACGCTGGAAAGCAACAAAGGGCGGTTCATCATCAGGCCGGGTTGAAGCATGGGCAGTCTTTCGAAAGGTTGGCGGAAGTCAAAAATGTGTGCAATTATTGCCGCACTCCTAAAGCCGCCTATGCCCACACCTCCACCGCCCGCCCACGCCAATCAATTCGCGCTGCTCGGGCAGCGGCGGTTTGCTCCTTTTTTCTGGACGCAGTTTTTGGGCGCGGCCAATGACAACGTGTTCAAGTTCGCCTTTACCGTCATGGTGACCTATCAGATGAGCGTGGCCTGGCTGGCGGTGGAAATGGCGGGTTTGGTGATTGGCGCGCTGTTCATCCTGCCCTTTTTGCTGTTTTCCGCCACCAGCGGGCAGTTGGCCGACAAATACAGCAAGACCACGGTCATGCGCTTGGTCAAAAGCCTGGAGATCGCCATCATACTGATCGCATCCGTGGGCTTCTTCAGTGGCCAAGCTGCACTCTTGTTGCTGTGTGTGTTTTTGATGGGCTTGCACTCCACCCTGTTTGGCCCGGTGAAATACGCCTACCTGCCGCAAGTGCTCGCACACCATGAACTGACCGGCGGTAACGGCGTGGTGGAAATGGGCACCTTTGTGGCGATCTTGTTGGGCAATGTGGCCGGCGGCCTGCTGGTCGCGATTCCCGGCATCGGCCCCCAGAGTGTGGCTGTAGCCTGCCTGGCGCTGGCGATTCTCGGGCGGTTGGTGGCCGGGCGGATTCCTGCTTTGGATGCCACCGACCCGTCCCTGCGCATCAACTGGAACCCCGTGACAGAAACATGGCGCAACCTGCGTCTGGCGCGCGAAAACCTGCCGGTGTTTCACTCGCTGCTGGGCATCAGCTGGATGTGGTTTTTTGGTGCGGTATTTTTGAGTGAGTTCCCCAGCTTTGCGCGCGAGGTCTTGCATGGGGACGCGCAGGTGGCGTCTGCTTTGCTGGTGGTTTTTTCGCTGGGCATTGGCATCGGCTCCCTGCTCTGCGAAAGGCTCAGCCGCGGCCAGGTGGAGATTGGTCTGGTGCCGCTGGGCGCCATTGGCATGACGGTTTTTTCGGTGGACTTGTATTTCGCATCGCGCTCGCGGCCGGCATCGGAGTTGATGTCCTTGTCTACCTTCCTGGCCCGGTCAGCGCACTGGCGGGTGATGGCCGATCTGGCCTTGCTCAGCTTGTTTACCGGCCTGTACAGCGTGCCCATGTACGCCTTGATTCAGCAACGCAGCCACCCGACCCACCGTGCCCGCATCATCGCTGCCAACAACATCATCAACTCGATGTTCATGATCGCGAGCGCCTTGATTGCCGGGGCACTGCTGACGGCGGGCCGGAGTATTCCCGAGATCTTTTTGTTGACAGGGCTTGCCAATGCGGTGGTCACGGGTGGCATCTTTTTGCTGATGCCGCAATACCTGAGCCAATTTGCATCCTGGCTGCGGAACAGCCGGGGCTGAAGCGAAGCTGCTACGCCAAAGTGCGTCGTAGCGCCTCAAAAAACAGCTCGGACTGCAGACGCTCCGCCATGCTTTGCTGGGCGACCAGCGCAGCAACCTCTGCCCCCACCGGCAGCAGGGGTTGTCCGGTGGACATGGCCAACACTTGGGCCTGGCAGGCGCGCTCCAGGTAGTACAGATCGTCGTAGGCGTAGTCGATGCGGGGCCCGCACACCACCACACCGTGGTTGCCCAAAAATGCCACATCCGAGCCCTGCATGGCGGTCGCAATGCGTTCGCCCTCGGCCGCATCCAGCGCCAGGCCGTTGTAGTGGGCGTCAATCGCCAGTCGCCCGTAAAAGCGCATGGCGTTTTGCGACAGCGTGGTGTCCAAAGCCCGTGCACGGGTGAGGGTCAGCGCTGTGGCATAGGGCATATGGGTGTGGAGCACACAGGCCTTGCCCGCAATGCGGTGCACCGCGGCATGAATGAACATGGCGGTCGACTCCACCGGGTGGCGCCCCGCCAACACATCGCCGTCAGCGTTCACCAACACCATGTCGTCGGCCTGGATTTCGCTCCACAGGAGTCCGCGCGGGTTGAGCAAAAAGCGCCCGCTATTGTCCGGCAACTCCACGCTGAAATGGTTGCACACCCCTTCGCTCAGTCCATGGTGGGCGGCTGCGCGCAGCGCCAACGCCAAGTCAGAGCGCAGCTGCGCTACAGGGGGAGATTCGTAGTCTTGCTGATGCATACGGTGCACTCTACCGCATTGCCTTGATTTCGTCTAAATCGAGACTTGGCCTTCGATGCAAGTCACCACATCACCCCCAACCCAGACTTGGTCCTTGGCATCTTGCGCAATGTGCACGCGGCCTTGCACACCCAGTGCCTGCCCTTGGGCAGCCGTGTAACGGGTCGGCGCGTGGCCTTCGGCAATCAGCCATTGGGCCATGCTGGCGTTGAAGCTGCCGGTGACCGGGTCTTCCGTCACTTGGGGGCCCGTGACAAAAAAGAAGCGCACCTCAACTTGCGGCTCGTCCATAGGCGATGCACCTGCTGAACTACCAAACGCGCGGGCCTCGCGGTTAGACCGGCCAATCAAACCGGGCACCGCAGAGTCTGCTTGCACCGCCGCCACGCCCACGCCGCTGATGCCGTGCTGCGGCAGCAAGCGCGCCAGCGCTACAAAGTCCGGCTCCAGCGCTTGGACTGTAGTGGCGTCGTCCACCAGAAATCCGAAGTGTTGGGGGCCGTTGCACAGGTGCTGGGCAGCAATGATTTGGCGATGCTGCAAGCCCAGTGCGCCAGCCAAAGCCGCACCAAGCTCGGGCGTGGGTGCCCTGCGGGTCAACGCGGGTGCTGCAAAAGCAAGGCGCTGGCCTTCTGGCGAGCTGGCATTCGCAGTGCGCCGTATCGCCACCAGGCCCGCCTTGCATTGCTGCACCACCTGCTGCGGGTCGCGCGGCACGCCACCGGCCTGCAGCCAAGCATGGCAACTGCCCAAGGTGGGATGGCCCGCAAAGGGCATCTCGTAACCGGGCGCAAAAATGCGCACCTGGTAGTCCGCGCCAGCAGCCGCAGCGTCGGGCGTGGGCGGGAGCAAAAACGTGGTCTCCGACAGGTTCGTCCAACGCGCAAAATTTTGCATCTGCGCATCGCTCAAACCCGCACCATCCAACACCACCGCCAGGCCATTGCCCAGGTAGGGGACAGCCGTGAAAACGTCAACTTGTTTGAAGGGGCGTAGCGTCATCATTTGTTCCTTTGTTCCTGAATGCAGGCCGCCAGGGCTGCGACGCCGCGGTGGATGTCCTCCACGCTCGATGTGACAAAGCTCAAGCGCAGGCTGCGGGGATCGCCTTGCGCAGTAAAAAAGGGCGCGCCCGGCACAAAGGCGACTCCCTTGGCCACCGCGTGCGGCAACAAGGCAGTCGCGTCCATGGCAGCAGGTAGACGCGCCCACAAGAACATGCCACCTGCGGGCGTATTCCAAGTGAGGCTGGCCTCTGGGTCGGTCTGCGCGCTTGGGAAGTGGGTGTCCAATGCCAGCAGCATGGCGTCGCGCTGCGCTTTATAGAGGCTTCGAATCGTCGGCACATGGCGATCTAAGAATCCGTTTTGCATCACCTCATAAATGAGGCGCTGGTTGAACCCAGGACTGTGCAAATCCGCGGCCTGCTTGGCCTGTAACAGTTTGGGGAATACCGTTTTGGGTGCCACGACAAATCCCAATCGCAGGCCGGGCGCAAGCACTTTGGAAAACGAGCCCAGGTAAATGCCGCCATCGGGGTTGCGCGCTGTCAGACAGGCAGGGGGTGCCTGGTCAAACCACAAATCGCCGTAAGGGTTGTCCTCCAGCAATGGAACCCCCAAAGCGGCGGCGCTTGCACTGAGCGCCGCGCGACCAGCCTCACCCATGCTGCGTCCTGTGGGGTTTTGAAAATTCGGCAACACGTACAAAAATCGCGCACCCTTCGATTTGGCTTGAAAGTCATCCAAATCAAGACCATGGTCGTTTCCCGCCACGCCCACCAAATCTGGCTCCATGGGCGTGAACGCCATCGTCGCCCCCAAATAGGTTGGCGACTCCACCAGTACACGGCTGCCGGGGTCAATCAAAACCTTGGCCACCAAATCCAGCCCTTGCTGCGAGCCCGTGGTGATCATGATTTGCGCGGGATCGACCTCCCAAATCTGTCCTGCAGCGCGGCTTTGCTCTTGCAACTGCTGCGCGACCAATGCGCGCAGTGGGGCATAACCTTCACTTGCTGCATATTGCAGCGCTGCAGCAGCATCATCACGCAGGACCTTGGCACAAGCCGCCTGGAATTCCGCCACCGGAAATGTCTTGCTTGACGGAAGGCCCCCGGCAAAGCTGATGATGCCCGGTTGCTCTGTGAGCTTGAGCAACTCTCGGATGACGGACGGATTCATCTTGGCCGCGCGTGCAGCCAGGGTCCAGGGATTGCGCGACGGGTTTGAAGGCATATTCATGGCGAGCAGACCTATGGTTGATGCGTGGTGATGTGATCCACAGCGCCATCGCCATAAGCGCGCAGCACCTCGGAGATCACGATATGAAAACCCTTGTACCAAAGCTTGTAATCCCGCTTGGCTTCTTGGTGGTCGGCGTTGGTACTGAAGGCTTTGAGCGCCGCCATATCGGTCCAGTAGTAGGTGGCGTTGAAGCGCAGGCCGTCTTCGCTCTGCCATGTCTCGCGACCCAGGTAACCGGGGGTGGCCACCGCGGCCGCCTCAATTTTTGCATCCAACGCTAGAAATCGCGCGTCGTAGGTGCCGGGCTCGAAGATAAAGGCTGCAGAGATCATGGTTTGAGCATGGGGTAGAGGGATGCCACCAAGGCCAGCGCCATGGTGATGTTGAAGATGCGAAGGCGCTTGGGGTCTTGCAAAAAACTGCGCATGGCGCTGCCAAAGCCCGCCCACAGGGCTGAGCACGGCATGCCCAAGGCCACAAACAACAGCACCAGGGGGGCAATTTGCGCCAGACCAGCTTGGGCTGGCGGATAGGTGCTCATAAAGGTCACCGCCATCACCCAGGCCTTGGGGTTGACCCACTGAAAAGCCACTGCTGCCCAAAAGCCCATGGGGTGCGCAGGACGCTGCACTTCGGCGTTGGCGCTCTGCGCAGTCGCCAGCTTCCAGGCAATCACCAGCATGTAGGCAGCACCGGCAAAACGCAGCGCGTCATAAAACACCGGAAACTGCGCCAGCACTGCATGCAGACCCGTACCCACACACAAGAGCATGAACCCAAACCCAAACTGCACACCAGCCAAATGGCGCAGTGTGCGGCGCATGCCAAAGTTCACACCGGAGGCCATGAGCATGGTGTTGTTGGGCCCCGGTGTGACGGAACTGGCCAAAATGAAGGCACTGGCAGCGAACATCAAATCGTCGTTCATGCATCACCTTTCACGGGTGCCGCTACGGTTGTCACGGGCGATGCCGACAGACGCTTGCCTAAAAATACGACCACCACCACCGCCATGGCAAAGCCCAGGGTCATCACCTCCAAGGGCTCACCCAACAAGGGCACCGCCGCCAGGATGCTGAAAAACGGCTGCACCAGCTGCACCTGGCTCACACGCAAAGGGCCGCCCATGGCCAGACCACGGAACCAGGCGAAAAACCCGGCCCACATCGAAAAAACACCCACATAACCCAGCGCCAGCCATGACGTGGTGCGAATCGCCTGCTCCGGCCAGAAAATCAGCGTGCCGGGCACGGACATCGGCAGCGCCATCACACACACCCAGCAAATCACCCGCTCTGCACCCAGTGCCGGCGTAACTTGCGCGCCAAACACATAGCCGACGGCGGCAGACCCTATCGCCCCCAAGAGCAGCAAGTCCGCCCACTCCAACCCAAAGCCTTGCCCATGCTGGTAGGCACGCAAGAGCGAAAAAGCCGCCACCAACAGCGCACCCAGACCCGCACACAACCAAAAGCCCAGGCGCGCGCGCTGGTGCAGCACCCAGGCCGACATCGCAGCCGTGGCCAGCGGCAGCAAGGCGGTAAACACCGCCGCGTGGCCGGAGGTCACCTGGCGCAGCGCCAAGCCCAAAAACAGAGGAAAACCCACCGCATTGCCTAGCAGCGACATGAGCAAAGGCAGACGCTGGGTCGATAGGGGCCAGGGCGAGCGCGTCAGCAGCAAAAATCCAATCGACAACACCCCGGCCAGTGCGGCACGCGCAAAGGTAATAAACCAGGCGGTGAGCTGGGGGTCTGCGACAGTGCCTGTTGCCAGTCGCGTCATGGGCAAAGTAACGGCGAATATTGCTACGCCGAGCACGCC
>CAIYRQ010000025.1 GCA_903928635.1 uncultured beta proteobacterium
CACCATTTCGCTGACCGCATAGCCTGCACCCAGCCGTTTGCACAATTGGCGAAACGGGCGGTCCGTCACACCGGCCATGGGCGCGACAAACAGATTGTTGTCTAAAGCATAGGGGCCGATGAACATGGGGAGCGCGGGTGATTGGGGAGATGCGATGCGACGGGTTGTGGATTCTAGCTGCCTCATATTTCAGCAAATGCTATTTCTTTCGATTGATGGAATTTGACCGCAAATACCGCTGCCTATACTGGCACCTCGATGGACGCCCTCCTCCAAACCGTTCTGCATCTGCTCGCATTGCCCGAATATGGTCTGAGCACCGTATTCGTCGTTTCTTTTGTGTCAGCGACCTTGCTGCCCTTAGGTTCAGAGCCCGCCGTGCTGGGTCTGATCCAACTCAACCCGTCCCAGTACTGGCCCGTGATTTTTGTGGCGACGATCGGAAACACCTTGGGTGGCGCTGTGGATTGGTGGATGGGTTACGGTGCAAACCAAATTTCGCGCCACGACGCCCCGAATTCCGCCCATGGCCGCGCCCTGACCTGGCTGGCCCGGCTTGGCCCCAAAGCCTGCCTGCTAGGTTGGCTGCCGATCGTGGGCGACCCCTTGTGCACGCTGGCGGGCTGGCTCAGGCTGCCATTCTGGCCCTGCGTTACCTACATGCTGATAGGCAAATTGGTGCGCTACGTCGTGATGACAGCAGCCTTTTTTGGCGGTCTGCAGTGGCTCGCCTGAAAGCCGTGGTGGCCCAGGACAACGTCAGGGCTCGCGTACGGCTTTGATTTCCAGAGCAATGCCCTGGGTTCCCATTGCGACCGGGCCCACCTGACCGGTCAAGTCACCGGGTTGCGCAATGGCATCCCCTGACTTGCTGATGCGCGCAGCCACAATCACCTGCGCAGAAGAGGACAAAGGCATGGAAGGCGACATCGACTTGCTGTCGTCCAAGGTAAACCGGTACGGCAGGTCTTTCACCTGAATACGCATCGCAGCCAGGGGCATGCGACCTCCATTGGCAGGCCGGGCAAAAATAAACACAGTGTCTTGCGGGCTGGTGCGCGACAGCAAGGCCGACGACACACTGACAGTGCCACCGACCGAGGCTTGCGCGCCCCCTTTGGTCACGGGAGCCGCGGTCTCTTGTGCCGCCACGGGCACTGCCGGGGTTTGGGGTGCTGAGGCCGGGGCGGGCAGTCCTGCGCGGCTGCGCGCCTCTTGCAAGCTTGCGGTGACCCGCTGGACCAAGGCATTGTCCGCAGGTCCCACGCGCTCAACCTCACTCCAGTATTTCACGGCTTGTGCGAAGTCCTGACGCACAAAGGCATCGGTTCCCGCCAACGCCAGGCCTTTGATGTTGGTCGGATCAATCGCCAGGGCCTGCTTGATCAGTTTGATGGGCTCGCCCGCCAGGCTGTGCTTGTTTTTAACGCCGAGCGCATCCGCATAGTCCACCAAGACGGCGGGATCGTCTTTTCGCAATGCCAGGGCGTGGGCATAGGCGTCCAGCGCCTCGTCGTTTCGCTCCATCACGCTATAGGAGCGTGCCAGCATGGCCCAGCCTTCGCCGTCGCTGGGGTCTTTCTTTAGGCGTTCCGCCAGCTTGTCCACCATCGCGATGATTTGTGCGGAGTTCGGTTGACCCG
>CAIYRQ010000026.1 GCA_903928635.1 uncultured beta proteobacterium
CAGCTGCTCGGCCACCGCGCGCGCCACCACCAAGCCGCCCATGCTGTGGCCCAGCAAGATCAAACGTCCTACCGATTGCGGCAAGGTGTTGCGGGTGTGGTCGATCACGCGGGCCAAGTCGTCGAGCAGGCGATGGGGGGTGGGCAAGGTGCCGCGCACGCCGCTGGATAAACCGTGGCCATAGTGGTCGTAGCCACGCACCGCAAACCCCCAGGCGTTGAGCTGGGCAGCCACGTGGGCATAACGGCCCATGTGCTCGCCCAAGCCGTGCACCAGCAAAACGGTGCCTCGCGTGGCGTCAGCGCGGTGAGGTTCAGACAAGCCCCAGTCGTACACCGCCAGCTGTTGGTCGGCGGCGCCCAGGGTGGAAAGTATGGGCGTGTTCATGGCATGGCCGCCATCACCTGCGCCACCGCAGCGGTGAGCTTCTTCGCAAACGGCACATGCAAAAACTCATTCGGTCCGTGCGCGTTGCTCTTGGGGCCGAGCACGCCACACACCATCATTTGCGCTTTGGGGAAGCCTTGGCTGAGCATGTTCATCAACGGAATGGTGCCGCCTTGGCCAATCGTGGCGCAGGGCGCGCCGAAGTGGGCCAAGCTGGCGGCATCCAACGCCTGTTCAAACCAGGGGGCGGAGGTGGGCGCGTTCCAGCCGTTGGCGGCGCCTTCGGCATGGAAGGTCACCTTGGCTTGGTAAGGCGCGTTGTCTTCCAGCAAAGCCTTGAGGTCTTGCACGGCCTGAGCCGCATCGACCAACGGGGGCAGACGCAGGCTGAGTTTGAAAGCAGTCGAGGGACGCAGCACATTGCCCGCGTCTTTGAAGGCGGGCAGGCCCTCGGCCCCGGTCACGCTCAGCGTGGGGGCCCAGGTGCGTTGCAGCAGGGCTTGCAGCGGGTCTTGCGTCATCGGTAAGGTGACCAGGGTGGCGCCGCCGCAATCGTGGTGGGCCCAGGGAAAGCGTTTGTAGAGCTCGTCGCCTAACAGCGCTGCGGTGGCCTGGGCCTGGCGCAAGCGGTCAGCGGGCACTTCAACGTGGAACTGTGCGGGCAACAAACGGCCCGTGGCGCTGTCTTCCAAACGGTCGAGTACCTGGCGCATGATGCGAAAACTTGAGGGCACCACGCCCGAGGCGTCGCCCGAATGCACGCCTTCGCTGAGCACCTCCACTTTCAACACGCCGCTGGCCATGCCGCGCAAGCTGGTGGTGAGCCACAGCTGGTCGTAGTTGCCAGCGCCGCTGTCCAGGCACATCACCAAGCCCACGTTGCCCAGGCGGGTACGCAAGGCGTCGACATAGGGCAGCAAGTCGTAAGAGCCTGACTCTTCGCAAGTTTCAATCAGCCCCACGATGCGAGGATGCGGTGTGTTTTGCGCCTTGAGGGCCTGGATGGCGGCGATGCTGGCGTAAATCGCGTAGCCATCGTCAGCACCGCCACGGCCGTAGAGCTTGCCGTCTTCGAACTTGGGTGTCCACGGGCCGAGGTCGTTGCGCCAACCGCTGAACTCGGGTTGCTTGTCGAGGTGGCCGTACATCAGCACGGTCTCGCTTTGTGCATTGCTGGGACGCGTGGCCGCCACTTCAAAGAACAACACCGGTGTGCGCCCGGGCAGGCGAATCACTTCCAGCGTCAGTCCGGCCACTTTTTGCGCCAACACCCAATCGGCGGCGCGTTGC
>CAIYRQ010000027.1 GCA_903928635.1 uncultured beta proteobacterium
CGCAGCTGTTGAAGTCGTCCACGCCATAGGCGGGTGACGAGTGCACCATGCCCGTGCCATCGCCTTCGCTCACGTAGTCTGCCAGGTACACGGGCGAGAGACGGCGGTAGCCTTCGTGCACGTCGTGCAAGGGGTGTTTGAAGTTCAGGCCGCCAAGCTTTTCGCCCAACGCAGTCGCCACCACGGTGCCGGTTTGGCCGTAGCGTTCCAGGCATTTGTCCACCAGGGACGCGGCCAGCACCAGATAGCCACGCGGTGTGTCCACCAAGGCGTAGGTGATGGCGGGATTGGCATTGAGCGCCTGGTTGGCAGGAATGGTCCAGGCGGTGGTGGTCCAGATCACGGCAAAAGCCGTTTTGGTGGCCGAGGGCAGGGCGCTCAGGCCAAAGGCCGTCGCGAGTGCGGCTTTGTCGGCCGACTCAAAAGCCACATCCAAGGTGTCGCTTTTCTTGTCGGCATATTCAATTTCAAACTCAGCCAGGCTGGAGCCGCAGTCAAAGCACCAGTACACGGGCTTGAGACCCCGGTAGACAAAACCGCGCTCGATGACGCGTTTGAAGGCGCGGATCTCGCCCGCCTCATTGGCAAAGTCCATGGTGCGGTAGGGGCGCTCCCAGTCGCCCAGCACGCCCAGGCGTTTGAAATCTTCGCGCTGCTGGTCGATTTGTGCCGAGGCAAAGGCGCGGCTCTTGGCCTGCATGTCGTCGCGGCTGAGTTTGCGGCCGTGCAGCTTTTCGATCGCGTTTTCAATCGGTAAGCCATGGCAGTCCCAACCCGGGATGTACTGGGCGTCAAAGCCTGCGAGCTGCTTGGACTTGACGATCATGTCCTTGAGCACTTTGTTCAGCGCATGGCCGATGTGGAGCTGGCCGTTGGCATAGGGCGGGCCATCGTGCAACACAAACAGCGGCGCGCCGATGCGGGAGGCGCGCAGACGTTTGTACAGCCCGGCCTCGTTCCACGCTTTGACCCAACCCGGCTCGCGCTTGGGCAGGTCGCCGCGCATGGGGAAGGGCGTGTCGGGCAGGTTCAGGGTGCTGCGGTAGTCAACGGTGTCGGTCATAGGAAATCTCTGAGTCGGTGCCCTGTGGGCAAAAAGGAACGGCGAGGGGGCGGCATGGCGTGGTGGCAGGCCAGTCGAGTAGCGCGGGGCAAGGTGCGCTGGGGTGCCCGGTCAAATTCGGGCGCTCAGCCAGGCGCGCGCGTCGTCGCAGTCGCGCTGTATCCCTTGGGTCAGGGCATCCAGACCGTCGTATTTGCGTTCGTCGTGCAGTTTATGTAGCAGTTCCACGCTCACAATTTTACCGTAGCCCCCTTCGCTGCCCAGCGACGCGGGCCAGTCCAGGCAATAGGTTTCCAAGAGCACGCGGCCCCCGTTGACATCGTTGGCGTCCAGGGACGGGCGCACACCGAAATTGGCCACACCTGCGAGCGGTTTGTCGGTCAGGCCATGGACCAGCACCACAAAAATGCCACTCGTGGCAGGTTTCCAGTGCGCAAAGCGCAAATTCAAGGTGCGAAAGCCCAGGCTGCGACCCAGCTTGCGCCCGTGCACGATGTGCCCGGACACCCGGTAGGGACGGCCCAGCAGGCGAGCCGCGTCGTCCAGGCGGCCGTCGCCCAGGGCGTCTCGCACTGCAGAGCTGGACACGCGAAGGCCATGCACCTCGTAGCTGTTCATGCGCGCCACGTCAAAACCGTGGGAAGTGCCCGCGGCGTCCAGCACGGCGTAGTCGCCTGCACGTTTGGCACCGAATCGGAAATCGTCGCCCACCAGCACGTATTTGGCGCCCAGTCCGTCGACCAGCACCTCTTGCACAAAGGCCTGCGGGCTAAGCGACGCCAGGGTGGAGTTGAAGGGCAGCACCACGACCTGGTCCACGCCGCTGTGCGCCAGGTCGGCAATCTTGTCGCGGAAGGTGCCTACGCGGCTGGGTGCCAGGTCGGGTTGGCGGGCCAGGCGGGCAAAGTAGTCACGTGGGTGGGGCTCAAAAGTCATGACGCAGCTGGGCACGCCGCGCTGCTGGGCCTCGCTGCGCAGAAGCGCCAGCATGGCCTGGTGGCCGCGGTGGACGCCGTCAAAATTGCCGATGGTCAGGGCGCAGGCCGGGGCCAGTCCTGGGTGCTTGAAGCCGCGAAAAACCTGCATGGAGTAGTGGGTGCTGTCTGTCACTTGAACAGGGTATATTGTGACGCAGGCTCTGGCGGCGCTCGCAGCGCGCTCTGACCTGCCGCATTTGGCGTTCCGTGGTGGTTGATTAACCGTATCTGGAGGCGTTGTTTGTGAAAGTCTTGAAGTTATCGGCGCAGGGACTTCCCCAGTCCTGGATTTCTTTGGAACAAGCGGTGGTCAACTACGCCGCAGGCGACGTGCGCTGGGAATCCGGCGCGGAGATCGCTGTCTTTCGCGGCGGCCACAACGCCATCACCGGTCAACAATCGGTGATTCGGGTCAACAGCATCATCGGCACACGCGGTGTGCCCAATATCAATCCCTTTAACCTGCGTCCGGGCCTGACCAACGGCAAACTGTTTGCGCGCGACCGCAATGTCTGCGCCTATTGCGGCGGGCATTTTCATGAGACCGACCTGACCCGCGAGCACATCATTCCGTTTGCGCAGCAGGGCGTGGACACCTGGATGAATGTGGTCACTGCCTGCCGCCCCTGCAACCACCGAAAAAGCAGCCGCACCCCCGAGCAAGCCCATATGCCCCTGCTGTACGCGCCTTATGTGCCCAGCCTGTGGGAAGACTTCATCTTGCGCAACCGCCGCATCCTGGCGGACCAGATGGAGTTCTTGATGTCGCACGTGCCACGTTCGTCGCGGCTGTTGGCTTAGGCGGCCAAGACCGCCGGGCGCTTATTCAGTGCTGCGCCTCTGCCATCCCTTGATGCCGTAGCAGCGCGTCGAGGGTAGGTTCCCGGCCCCGGAAGGCTTTGAAAGACTCCATCGCCGGGCGGCTGCCGCCGGCTTCCAAAATACTTTGCAGGTATTTTTTGCCCGTGGCAGGGCTGGGGTCGCCGGTTTCGAGGGCGGATTCTTCAAACGCAGCGTAGGCGTCGGCGCTGAGCACTTCGGCCCACTTGTAGCTGTAGTAGCCTGCGGCGTAGCCACCGGCAAAGATGTGGCTGAAGGTGTTGATGCTGCGGCTGAACGCCGGGCTCGGCAGCACGGCCACTTCGTCGCGCACTTGCTGCAGCAATGCCAAGGCGTCGTCGTGCGGCGCGTGGTGGGTGTGCAGCAGCATGTCGAACAGCGAAAACTCAATCTGGCGCAGCGTATGCATGCCGCTTTGAAAGTTGCGCGCAGCCAGCATCTTGTCAAACAGGACGCGGGGCAGCGGCTCACCGGTGTCTACATGGGCGGTCATGTGGGCAATGACATTCCACTCCCAGCAAAAGTTTTCCATGAACTGGCTGGGCAGCTCCACGGCATCCCACTCCACGCCACTGATACCGGCCACATCGCGCTCGTTCACCTGGGTGAGCAAGTGGTGCAGGCCGTGGCCGAATTCATGGAAGAGGGTGGTGACGTCGTCGTGCGAGAGCAGCGGTGGTTTTTCCACCCCGTCGCTCATGCCGCCTTCGGCAAAGTTGCACACCAGGTGGGCAATCGGGGTTTGAAGCACGCCGGTGTCGGGCCGCAACCAGCGCGTGCGCACATCGTCCATCCAGGCGCCGCCGCGTTTGCCGCTTCGCGCACTGGGGTCCAGGTAAAACTGGCCGACCAGCGTCATCCCGGCGGGTGTTTGGCGCTCAATGCGGTAGAACTGAACGCTGGCATTCCACACCGGAGCGCTGTCCAGCGAGATGCGCACGTCGAACAGGCTCTCAACGATTTTGAACAGACCCGCGAGCACCTTGGGCAGAGTGAAGTACTGTTTCACCTCTTGCTCGCTGAAGGCGTAACGCGCCTCCTTGAGCTTTTCGCCGATATAGGGCCAGTCCCAGGCTTGGGGGTCATGCAAGCCCAAATGCTCGGCGGCAAAGGCACGTAGTTCAGCCACGTCGCGCTCTGCATAGGGCCGGGCACGGCGTGCCAGGTCGCGCAAGAAGGAGATCACGACCTCGGGCGACTCTGCCATCTTGGGAGCGATGGAGAGTTCGCCAAAGTTGGCAAATCCCAGGAGTTTGGCCTCTTCCTGGCGCAGAGCCAGGATCTCTTGCATGACCGGGGCGTTGTCAAACTTTTGGGCCTCGGGCGCGGCCTCGAGCGAGGCTCGCGTGGCATAGGCGCGGTACAGCGTGGCGCGCAGGGCGCTGCTGGTGGCGAATTGCATGACCGGCAGGTAGCAAGGCATTTTGAGGGTCAGTTTGTAACCGTCTTTGCCTTCCACAACGGCTGCGGTTCGTGCCGCTTGAATGACGTCGGTAGGCACGCCGGACAACTCCTCGGCCGAGGCGAAGTAGGCATAGGCGTCGGTGGCATCCAGCGTGTTCTCGCTGAATTTCTGGCTGAGTTCCGCGCTGCGTTCCTGGATTTGCGCAAACCGGTCTCGCGCAGCACCTTGAAGCTCGGCACCGCCGAGCACAAAGTTGCGCATGGCGTTGGTGTGCGCTTGACGCTGTTCGGCGTTAAGTGCTGCCGGGTCCATGGCCTTGTACTTGGCATACAGGCGCTCGTCCGCACCCAAGCGGGTCCAAAACTCGGTGACCAGGGGCAGGGCGGCGTTGTAAGCCGCGCGCAACTCGGGGCTGTCGGCCACGCTGTTGAGGTGGCTCACTGCGCCCCATGCGATGCTCAGCTTTTCGTTGGCTACATCCAGGGTGCGTGACATGGCGGACCATTCAGCGGGGAAGTCTGTAGCGGTCACCGTGTCCAGCGCAGCTTGCGCTTGGGCCAAGAGTTGCTCGATGGCCGAAGCCACGTGCTCCGGCTGAATCTGGTCGAAAAGAGGCGTCGCAGACGCAGCGAGCAGGGGATTGGTCATGCGCTGCGTTCTGCCGATTCCAGCGTGTTAACCAGCAGCATGGTGATGGTCATGGGTCCCACGCCGCCCGGCACCGGGGTGATGTAGCTGGCTACCTTGCGCACGCCTTCAAAGTCCACATCGCCGCAGAGCTTGCCTTCGTCATTGCGATTCATGCCCACGTCGATGACCACTGCACCGGGTTTGACCATGTCGGCAGTCAGCACATTGCGCTTGCCCACCGCTGCGACGATGACGTCGGCCTGCTGGGTAATTGCCTTCAGGTCTTTGGTGCCGCTGTGGCAGATCGTGACGGTGGCGTTTTTTTGCAGCAGCATCAGGGCCATGGGTTTGCCCACGATGTTGCTGCGGCCGATCACCACAGCGTGTTTGCCGCGCAGGTCATAGCC
>CAIYRQ010000028.1 GCA_903928635.1 uncultured beta proteobacterium
CCGCTGGCACGGTAGGTGTCAATGCGCAAGTCGGCAGGGTTGATCTTGATCGCTTCTTGCTCGTCCGGCTCGGCCAACACGGCCACGGTGCAGGCGCTGGTGTGGATGCGGCCCTGTGTCTCGGTGACCGGGACGCGCTGCACGCGGTGGCCACCCGACTCGAACTTGAGCGCGCCATACACGTTGTGGCCTTCCACGCGCAGCACCACTTCTTTGTAGCCGCCGAGTTCGCTGCCCGATTCGCTCACGATCTCGGTTTTCCAGCCCTGGGCGTCGCAGTAGCGGGTGTACATGCGGGCCAGGTCGCCCGCAAACAGGGTGGATTCGTCTCCACCCGTGCCCGCGCGGATTTCGACAAACGCGTTGCGGGCGTCGTCGGGGTCTTTGGGCAGCAGCATGCGTTGGAGTTCTTGCTCGAGCTGCGCAATCTCCGCGCTGGCGCTGTCAATCTCTTCCTGCGCCATCTCTGCCATCTCGGCGTCGCCGCCCGCGGTCTTGAGCATGTCGGTGCCAGCGGCCAAGTCGGCCTCGCGCGTCTGGTAGCGCGCCCAGCGGCTGGCCACGGCGGCCACTTCGGTGTGTTCGCGCGACAAGACCAAAAACTGCGCCATGTCTTTCATGATGTCCTCACGCGAGAGCAAGAACTCCAGTTCCCCCAGGCGGTCGGTGTAGCGGGCGAGTTGTTGGCGCAAAAAGGGTTTCATGTTCGGGCTTGCAAAAGAGGTTGCGGGGCGCCACAAGGGCAGGGAGCCGTCACACACCATGCGTGGGGCCGGGCAGCGCGGTGCTGCCAAACAGGCAGCGTCGCTAACGCTCTTTGCGCAAGAAAAAGTGTTCGATCGCGTGGCTGGCGTGCTGGCGGCCGACCGGGTCTGCGCCATGCAGCTCGGCAAAAGCGCCGTGCAGCATTTTTTGCGTGAGGCCTTTGGAGAGCGCCTCCAGCACCGCGTCCACATCCTCGCCTTTGGCCAGGGCTTTGCGCGCCCGGGCCAGCTCGGCGGCACGCCACGCGTCGGCCTGGGCGTTGAGTTGCTGAATCAAGGGCACGTTGTTGCGCTGGTCAATCCAGTGCATAAAGCTCTGCACCCCGGCGTCCACAATGGCTTCGGCCTGGGCCACGGCCGCCTGGCGGTTGGCTTGGGCGGTTTGCACCACCCCGGCCAGGTCGTCTACGGTGTACAGGTACACATCGCTCAGGCGTTTGACTTCCGGCTCAATGTCGCGCGGCACGGCCAGGTCCACCATAAAGATGGGGCGGTGCTTGCGTTTTTTGAGCGCACGCTCCACCGCGCCCAAGCCGATGATGGGCAGGGTGCTGGCGGTGCAGCTAATGACCGCGTCAAACTCGTGCAGGCGCTCGGGCAGCTCGGCCAAGTGCATTACGTCTGCGCCAAAGCGGCCGGCCAGTTTTTCGCCGCGCTCGAGCGTGCGGTTGGCAATCGTCATGGACTTGGGGTTTTTTGCGGAAAAGTGCGTCGCGCAGAGGTCAATCATCTCGCCCGCGCCTACAAACAGCACCTTGGTTTGGCCCAAATCTTCAAAAAGCTGGCCTGCCAGCCGCACGGCCGCTGCCGCCATGCTGATGGAGTGCGCGCCAATCTCGGTCGAGGTGCGCACCTCTTTGGCCACTGCAAAAGAACGCTGA
>CAIYRQ010000029.1 GCA_903928635.1 uncultured beta proteobacterium
CCAGGCGCACCGAGGCGTAGAACTTGAGCGCATTGCCGCCGGTGGTCGTCTCGGGGCTGCCGAACATGACGCCGATCTTCATGCGGATCTGGTTGATAAAGATGACCATGCAGGTGGTCTTTTTGATGTGCGCGGTCAGTTTGCGCAGAGCCTGACTCAGCAGGCAGGCATGCAAGCCGGCCAGGCTGTCGCCCATATCGCCTTCCAGCGCGGCCTAGGGCGTGAGCCCCGCCACCGAGTCCACCACGATCAGGTCCACTGCGCCGGAGCGCACCAGGCTGTCCACAATTTCCAACGCTTGCTCGCCGGTGTCGGGTTGGCTGATCAGCAGGTCTTGCAAATTCACGCCCAGTTTTTGCGCGTACTGGATGTCCAGCGCGTGCTCGGCGTCGACAAACGCGCATTGACCGCCCTGCTTTTGCATTTCGGCAATGACTTGCAGGGTGAGCGTGGTTTTGCCGGAGGACTCCGGGCCGTAGATTTCTACCACCCGGCCGCGTGGCAGACCGCCCACGCCCAGGGCAATGTCCAGGCCCAGCGAGCCGGTGGAGACGACCTGGATGTCTTCGATCACTTCGCCTTCGCCCAGGCGCATGATGGTGCCTTTGCCGAATTGCTTTTCAATCTGGGCCAGTGCGACTTGCAGCGCTTTGGCTTTTTCGCTGTTGGGGGCCATGTTTTTAACGGGTGCGTCCATGAGAAATCTCCTTGAAAGTGGGTCAGTGAACCTTGAATTCAGCATCTGGCTTTAACCACAGGCTGGATGCTTGAACAGTAGTTTATAGGCAGTTTGCAGCGTCATGCGGTTATTTTTAGTCAGTTTGTATTACTATATACAGCATGCTGCAATCACCGCTGCCAGCGCCCGACCACTGGCGCCACAACCACCTGGGCCACTGGCTGCGCCTCAGCCTGGAGCGCTTTGATGCGCGGGTGATGGCACTCATGGCGCGCCATGCGGGCGTGTCGCTCGGTTTGTCCAATCTGGCGGCGCGCAGCCAGGTGGCAGCAGCGCATTGGCATATCAGCCGGCATTTGCCGCCCGAAGGCGCGCGCCTGACCGAGTTGGCCCACCGCGCCGGCATGAGCAAGCAAGCCATGGGCACCTTGGTCAACCAGTGCGAGGCCTGGGGCATGGTGCAGCGCGAACCCGACCCCTTGGACGCGCGGGCTCGGCGGGTCTGCTTTACCGCCACGGGACGTTCCTGGCTCGCGGCCTATGCCGACAGCGTGGCGCAGGCCGAGGAGGAATTGCGCCAGTCGGTGGGCGCCGAGGTAGCCACGGTGCTTGCGCTGGGCTTGGAGGCCTACAGCGCAGGCTGAGGGGGCAAACCCCTAGAAAGCAAAGTGGGATGCCGCAGGGCGCGCACCTAGAATGGTTTGTCAGTTACGACGAACAACACAAAGCGCCCAGCGCAGGAGACTCTCGTATGCGGATTTTGATCGCCGAAGACGACCAGGTACTGGCCGATGGCCTGTTGCGCGCCCTGCGCAGCGCCGGTGCTGCCGTCGACCATGTGGCCAGTGGCACCGAGGCCGACGCGGCCCTGATGACCAACACCGAATTCGATTTGCTGATTCTGGACCTGGGCCTGCCCAAAATGCATGGGCTGGACGTGCTCAAGCGCCTGCGCGCACGCGGCTCATCGCTGCCGGTGCTGATTTTGACCGCGGCCGACAGCGTCGAAGAGCGCGTAAAGGGTCTGGACTACGGCGCCGACGACTACATGGCCAAGCCTTTCAGCCTGCAAGAGCTCGAAGCCCGGGCCCGCGCTCTGGTGCGCCGTGGCATGGGAGCCACCAGCAGCAACATCAAGCACGGCCCGCTGACCTACGACCAATCCGGTCGCGTGGCCACCATTGACGGCAAGATGGTGGAACTGTCCGCCCGCGAACTGGGGCTGTTGGAAGTGCTGCTGCAGCGCACCGGCCGCCTGGTCAGCAAAGACCAGCTGGTGGAACGCCTGTGCGAGTGGGGCGAAGAGGTGAGCAACAACGCCATCGAGGTCTACATCCACCGCCTGCGCAAAAAGATTGAAAAAGGCCCGATCCGCATCGCCACCGTGCGGGGCCTAGGCTATTGCCTGGAAAAGATACCGAACTAGATGAAACTTTTCCAGCGTGAGCAGCGCTCGCTGTTTGGCGAGATTTTGGATTGGATGCTCACGCCCATTTTGCTGCTGTGGCCCGTCACACTGGTGCTGACCTGGCTGGTAGCACAAGGCATTGCCGGCAAACCCTTTGACCGCGCACTGGAGTTCAACGTCGGGGCTCTGGCGCAGCTCATTACCGTGCAGCGCAACGCGGTGCAATTCACCCTGCCCCAGCCCGCGCGAGAACTGTTACGCGCGGACGAAACCGATACTGTGTACTACCAGGTGATCGGCCCTAAGGGCGAGTTTTTAAGCGGCGAAAAAGCGCTACCACCCCCCCCTGAGGACGAACGTGCACCCGCCGGTGAAGTGCGGCTGCGCGAAGTGCAGTTGCGCGGCCAGGACCTGAAAGTGGCCTATATGTGGGTACGCTTGGATTTGCCCAACAGCGGCCCGGCCTTGGTGCAGGTCGCCGAAACCATGGACAAGCGCTCGGTCCTGGCCACGGAAATTGTGAAAGGCGTGATGCTGCCGCAGTTTGTGATCTTGCCGCTGGCGGTGTTGCTGGTGTGGCTGGCGCTGGCGCAGGCCATTAAACCGCTCAATCGGCTGGAGGAGCGCATTCGCGCACGCAGCCCCGATGACCTGAGCCCGCTGGATGTGGAGGCGGTGCCGCTGGAGGTGGCGCCGCTGGTGTCCTCCGTCAATGACTTGCTGCTGCGCCTGAAAGACTCCATCGCCACGCAAAAACGGTTTTTGGCCGATGCCGCGCACCAGCTCAAAACCCCGCTGGCCGGGCTGCGCATGCAGGCAGACCTGGCACAACGCCAGGGTGCCAGCGCCGATGAGCTCAAACAGTCACTGCGCCACATCGGTCGCTCCAGCATCCGCGCCACCCACACGGTCAACCAACTGCTTGCGCTGGCACGGGCCGAGAGCAGCGCGGCGGTGCTGGCGCACCAGCCCTGCAACCTGGTACGACTGACCATGGATGTGGTGCGCGACTGCGTACCGCGCGCCGTAGAAAAGCAGATCGACATTGGCTACGAAGGTGCGCAGCCCGACACCGATGGCGTGGTGCTGCAGGGCAATGCCACGCTGCTGCAGGAAATGGTGCGCAACCTGGTGGACAACGCCATCAACTACACCCTGCCGCGCCCCGACAGGCAGGCCATGATCACGGCGCGTGTGCTGGTTGACCCCTTTAGCCGGGCACTGGTGCTGCAGGTGGAAGATACCGGCCCGGGCGTGCCGGCCGCCGAGCGGGAATTGGTTTTTCAGCCCTTTTACCGGGCCCTGGGCAACGAGGCCGATGGCTCGGGTCTGGGATTGCCCATCGTGCTGGAAATTGCCCACCAGCACCGCGCCACCGTGTCGGTGGAAGACAGCCGGCCCGGCCAGACGCCGCCGGGTGCTTGCTTTACGGTGCGCTTTAGCGTGCAGAACACCTGAACTGGCATCCGGCGTTGGTCTAGCGGTCGGGCGCGATAACTTTAGGCGGTGCATCCTCGTATTCCAGCACGACGGCCGGAACCGTTTTGGATCGCTTTGCAGACACCCCCGTAGGTTGACTTTGCACGCGCGGTGCCGAATCGGGGGTCATCGTGACGATGGACGCCGCATTCATCTCCACCGGCGCCAGCGCGTGTTGGACTTCGGCGCTGTGCTGCGACCAAGCAAAGTAAGCCAAGTTCAGCACCGTGAGCGCCAGCAAGGCCGGCAGGCCCGGCACACTGGTGCGGGCGCTTCGCCATTGGCGGGACAGGGAGCGAGTTAGGGACATGGCCTTAGTGTCCTTCAATAAAAGGGGACAGCGGCCGCACACTGACCTCCGCACTGTTGATTTTTTTCAGGCCCTGGGCGGTCTGCAGCACCAGGGCTCCGCTCTCGTCCACACCACGCGCCACACCTTCGGTGCCATCGGTGCACACCACGTCACGCCCAAAGAGCAGATCGCGCGCATCGTAGGCATTGCGCAGCGGGGCAAAGCCCTCGCTTGCAAAACGCAGCACGGTTTGCACCAGTGGCAATGTCACGCGCTCCAGTGCCTGCGCAGCATTGGCCTCGGGGAGCAACTCGCGCAGTGAAGCGGCGGGCGTGCGCAAGTCCTGCTCGACGGGCATTCTGATGTTGAGGCCGATCCCAATGACTGCGTAGCGCACATCCGCCACCGCCACCGTCTCTATCAAGATACCGCCGAGCTTGCGGCCTGCGACCCACAAATCGTTGGGCCACTTGAGTTGCACATCGGAGTGCAGGCTGTTTGCCACCGCCAGGCCCACGGCCAGCGACAGGCCGGACCAATCGGCTGGCGAGAGCGGCAAGCCCAGAGAAAAGGTCAATGAGGCATGGGGCTCAGGGGCTTGTTCCTCGCCATGGCTGCTCCAGGTGCGGCCCAGGCGGCCACGACCCGCCGTTTGGCGCTCGGCCACCAGCAGCAGGGGGTCAGCGCGGCCGAGGCGAGCACGGCGCATGAGTTCGGTGTTGGTGGAAGCAAGCTCGGGCAGGATCTCGACACTAAAGCCCGGCAACAGGGGCTCTATGGCCTGCCAGAGGGCTTCGGCAGGCCATTGCAGCGTGGGGGCTAGCGCGGTGCCATACATACCAACAAAAAGCGGCGAGGGCGAGGGTTAGCCTTTGCGCCACTGCGGCCGTTTAGGCGCAAGCAGCGTGCCCCGGCAATTCTTGGCACCGCACCAGCAGGGGTATTCGGCTTTAAGTTTGGCGGTGTAGCGCTCGTCGGTCACCAGACCGTAGTCGTAGTGCAGTTCTTCGCCCGCTTTGATATTGCGCAGGGCTTTGATGAAGATGCGCCCGCGCACTTCGTCGGCCTCGCAATTGCCGTCGCAAGAATGGTTGATCCACTTGGCCGAGTTGCCATTGCGCAGACCATCAATCACACGCGTGTCATCGATGTGGAAATAAAAGGTGTGGTTGGGGTTGCTGGGGTCGTGCGGATGGCGGTCTTGCGCTTCTTGCCAGCTGATGACCTCTCCGGTGTACTCCATGATGGTTTCACCTTCTGCAAAATCACGCATGGCAAAAACGCCTTTGCCGTGAATCGCAGACTCGCGAACCTGGGTGCGACGGGTCGGGGTAGCGGGCACAGTTTTTTTAAGCACAAAAAAATTTGGTATGGTGAATCGTATGGGTGCGCGTGTGCGTGCCTGCGAGTGCGCGCTTGTGCGTGCGCGAGGAAAGGGAATTGTAGTCACATGAAAACCGAAGCAACGAACAAGAAAGCGCTTGTGGGAAAAACACTGGTCATCGCAGAAAAACCGTCGGTCGCACAGGACATCGTGCGCGCCCTCACGCCGCTGGCGGGCAAGTTTGAAAAGCACGACGAGTACTTTGAGAGCGACACCTATGTCGTCTCCAGCGCGGTGGGGCATCTGGTGGAGATCCAGGCGCCGGAAGAATTTGACGTGAAACGCGGCAAATGGAGCTTTGCCAATCTGCCGGTGATCCCGCCGCACTTTGACCTCAAGCCGGTGGACAAAACCAAAACACGGCTCAACGCGGTGGTCAAACTGGCCAAGCGCAAAGACGTGGACAACATCGTCAACGCCTGTGACGCCGGGCGCGAAGGCGAGTTGATTTTTCGCTTGATCGAGCAGTACGCCGGTGGCGCCAAGCCGCTTGGCAAACCGGTGAGCCGACTGTGGTTGCAGTCCATGACGCCGCAGGCCATTCGCGATGGTTTTGGCGCCTTGCGCAGCAATGCCCAGATGCAACCCCTGGCCGATGCCGCGCGCTGCCGCTCTGAAGCCGATTGGCTGGTGGGCATCAACGGCACACGCGCCATGACCGCTTTCAATTCACGCGATGGCGGCTTCTTTTTAACGACTGTGGGCCGGGTGCAAACGCCCACCCTTTCCGTGGTGGTGGAGCGCGAAGAGCAAATCCGAAAATTTGTCAGCCGCGACTACTTTGAAATTCACGCCAGCTTTGCCGCGGTCGCGGGCCAATACCCCGCCAAGTGGTTCAACCCCGAGCACAAGCGCGACGCCGAAGACGCCGAGAAAAAGGCCGACCGCGTGTGGAGCCTGGCCCAGGCCCAAGCGATTGCGCAGGCCTGCCAAGGCCAACAGGCCACGGTGACCGAAGAAAGCAAGCCCACCACGCAAGCATCACCTTTGTTGTTTGACCTGACCAGCCTGCAGCGCGAGGCCAATGGCAAGTTTGGCTACTCCGCCAAAACCACATTGCAAATTGCACAAAGCCTGTACGAACGCCACAAGGCCCTGACCTACCCGCGTACAGACTCGCGCGCGCTGCCAGAAGACTATGTGCCGGTGGTCAAACAAACCTTTGAAATGCTGGCCGACAGCGGCATGCGCCACCTGGCGCCGCACGCACTCACCGCGCTCAACAACAATTACCTCAAACCGACCAAGCGCGTGTTTGACAACAGCAAGGTGAGTGACCACTTTGCCATCATCCCCACGCTGCAAGCGCCCAGCGGCCTGTCGGAGGCCGAGCAAAAGGTCTACGACCTGGTGGCGCGCCGCTTTTTGGCGGTGTTTTTTCCCAGTGCGCAGTACCAGGTCACGACCCGTGTTTCCAAGGTCGCGGAGCACCACTTCAAGACCGAAGGCAAGGTGCTGGTCAACCCGGGTTGGTTGGCCATTTACGGCAAAGAAGCGGCCAATGAAGTCGAAGACGCCAAAGACGGCGACAAAGGCCAAAGCCTGGTGCCCGTGGCCAGCGGCGAAAAAGTGCGCGCCGAATCGGTAGAAGCGAAGGGCCTCAAAACCCGGCCGCCGGCACGCTACTCCGAAGCCACTTTGCTGGGTGCCATGGAAGGCGCAGGCAAGACGGTGGAAGACGACGAACTGCGCGAAGCCATGCAGGAAAAAGGCCTGGGCACTCCTGCCACGCGCTCCAGCATCATTGAAGGCTTGATTGCTGAGAAATACATGCTGCGCGAGGGCCGCGAGCTCATTCCTACCGCCAAGGCTTTTCAGCTGATGACCTTGCTGCGCGGTCTGGACGTTGAAGAACTTTCCAAAGCCGAACTCACCGGCGAGTGGGAATACAAACTCGCGCTCATGGAGCAAGGCAAGCTCAAGCGCGAGGTGTTTATGGCGGAAATTGCCGCCATGACCGAGCGCATGGTGCGCAAAGCCAAAGAGTACGACCGCGACACCATTCCGGGCGACTACGCCACGCTGGCAGCCCCTTGCCCCAAGTGCGGCGGTATCGTGCGTGAAAACTACCGCCGCTACACCTGTACTGGCGCCACCGGCAACGAAGAAGGCTGCGGATTTTCCTTTGGCAAATCACCTGCCGGACGCACCTTTGAGCTGGCCGAAGTCGAGCAGTTCATGACCGACCGCAAGATCGGGCCGCTAGACGGCTTTCGCAGCAAGGCCGGTTGGCCGTTCACGGCCGAGATGGTTATTAAGTTTGACGACGAGACCCAGAACTACAAGCTGGAGTTCGACTTTGGTGACGACAAAGCGGGCGAGGAATCGGGTGAACTGATTGATTTTTCGCAGCAGCAGTCTTTGGGCGCTTGCCCCAAGTGCGGCGGCAGTGTGTTTGAACATGGCAAGAACTATGTGTGCGCGCGCTCGGTACCCACACTGGAACAAGCCACACCCAGCTGCGACTTCAAGAGCGGCCAAATCATCCTGCAGCAACCCATTGCCCGCGAGCAAATGGAGAAATTGCTCGCAACGGGCAAAACCGATTTGCTGGACAAGTTTGTCAGCATGCGCACACGCCGCGCCTTCAAGGCCATGCTGGCCTGGGACGCGGCGGCCGACAAAGTGAACTTTGAATTTGCGCCCAGCAAATTCCCGCCACGCAAGACAGCTGCCGCCAAGCCTGTTGCTGCCAAAGCCGCGGCCAAGGCACCCGCCAAAAAAGCAGCCGCAAAAGTCGCGGCTAAGAAAGTGCCAGCCAAAAAGGTCGCCGTCAAAGCCGCCAAAGCGCCGCGCAAAACCACGGCCGCCAGCGCCAAGCAGCCCAGCGCAGCCTTGGCCGCGGTGATCGGTGATGCGGCAGTAGCCCGCACCGAGGTGATCCGCCTGCTCTGGGACTACATCAAGGCCCAGGGACTGCAAGACGCGGCCAACAAACGCACCATCCATGCCGACGCCAAGTTGCAGGCCGTGTTCGGCAAGCCAACAGTGGACATGTTTGAGCTGGCCGGCATTGTTGGCAAGCACCTGAGCTGAGCACGCCACCATGCAATTCACCGAAATCGACGACGACTCCGAGCACAGCAGCCACACCCCGGCTGAACGTGCCAAAGCAGCCTCCCGCACGACCTGGGTGAGTGTGGCGGTCAACATCGTGTTGTCAGCCACGCAAATCGCGGTCGGTGTGCTGGCCAAGTCGCAGGGCCTGGTGGCTGATGGGGTGCACTCGCTCTCAGACCTCGTGGCCGACTTTGTCGTGCTGCTGGCGGGTCGCCAGAGCCAAAAAGACGCGGACATCGACCACCCCTATGGTCACCAGCGTTTCGAGAACGCAGCCTCGCTGGTGCTGGGCCTGCTGCTTCTCGGCGTGGGCGCGGGCATGATTTGGTCTGCCGTGGGCAAGCTGGAAACGCCTGCAAGCATTCCCACCGCCCACCCGGTGGCGCTGTGGGTGGCGCTGGCAGCGCTGGCAGCGAAAGAGCTGTTGTTTCGCTACATGCTGCGTGTGGCCAAAATGGTCAAGTCGAGCATGCTGGTGGCCAACGCCTGGCACGCCCGCTCCGACGCCGCATCCAGCCTGGTGGTGGGCCTGGGGCTGATCGGCAATCTGATGGGCTACCCCATGCTGGACCCGATTGCCGCGCTGGTGGTGGGCCTGATGGTGGGCAAGATGGGCTGGAGCTTTGGCTGGGACGCGCTGCACGACCTGATGGACCGCGCCATTGACGAAGAAGAGGTGGAAGCCATCCGCGCCACCTTGCGTGAAACGCCTGGCGTGGCGGGGGTGCATGACGTGCGCACCCGCAAGATGGGCGACATGGTGGTGGTGGACGCGCACATCGAAGTGGACGCCAACCTCACAGTAGAAGAAGGCCACAACATTGCCGTGGCTGCGCGCGCCGCCGTGATGCGCCGCCACCGGGTGCTCAACCTCATGACCCATGTGGACCCGGCCCAGCGCCACGACGCAGACCACGACGCGGTTCTGCACTAACTATTTTTTTGATCGGCGTTTTATGCACCGGACCATTTTTGATACCCCGGTGGTGAACACCGTGTTGCGCGGTTTTTCACTGGCTTTTCTCAAACTCACCGGCTGGAAAGTGGTGGGCCAATTGCCTCCCAATGGCCGTGCCAGCGTGCTGATTGCTGCACCCCACACCAGTAACTGGGATTTGCCCTACACCTTGATGGTGGCCTTTGCCCTGCGCCTGAACATTTACTGGATGGGCAAAGAGCAAATCTTCAAGCCCCCGTTTCGTGGGCTGATGATGTGGCTGGGCGGCATTCCCATCCGCCGCGAAAGCGCCAACAACGTGGTGGCTGCGTCAGTAGCCGCGCTGCAAGCCGCCGATGGCCCGCTGCAGCTGGTGGTGCCGCCGGAGGGCACACGCAGCAAAGCGCGCTACTGGAAAACCGGGTTTTATTACATCGCCACCGGTGCCCAGGTGCCCATCGTGATGGCTTTTATGGACTATGGGCGCAAGGTCAGCGGTTTGGGCCCGGTGTTTGAGCCCACCGGCGACATTGAGGCAGACATGGTGGCCATCAAGGCCTTTTACGCGCCCTTCCAAGGCAAGAACCCGGACCAGTTTTAGGCCCCACAGAGGCTTGGGGCTCAGTGCTTCATCGACCGTGTGGAAGCCAGCAGGCGGTCGGTGTAGGCAATCGCCAGCGCGCTGAGCAAAAAGGTGATGTGGATGAGCGTTTGCCACATCAACACCTTGACGTCGTAGTTGGCGGCGTTGATAAAGGTTTTCAGCAGATGGATAGAGCTGATGCCGATGATCGCCATGCCGAGTTTGACCTTGAGCACCGAGGCATTCACATGGTCCAGCCACTCGGGCTGGTCGCGGTGGCACTCGAGGTCCAGGCGGCTGACAAAGGTCTCGTAACCCCCCACGATCACCATGATCAAGAGGTTAGAGATCATGACGACGTCAATCAGCGCCAGTACCACCAGCATGATCAGCGTCTCGTTGAGCGCGGTCAGCGGCGCATTGGCCTGGTATCCCGCGCTTTCCACCAGTGCCTGCAGTGCGGTCTGGCTGCCAAAGGCTGCCTCCAGCAGGTGCACCAGTTCCACCCAAAAATGGAACACATACACGCCTTGCGCTGCAATCAGACCCAAATACAGGGGCAACTGCAGCCACCGGCTGGCAAAAATCAGCCGGGGCAGCGGACGCAAGGGTGCGAGTGGCTTGGGTGAGGCCATGACGCCGTATTAAGCGCTGACGACGCGCACCATTTCCAGGCACTTGTTGGAATAGCCCCACTCGTTGTCGTACCAGCTCACGACCTTGATGAAGGTACCGTCCAGCGCAATGCTGGCGTCGGCATCAAAAATCGAGGTGCGGGCGTCGCCGCGGAAGTCGGTGGCCACGACTTTGTCTTCGGTGTAGCCCAACACGCCCTTCAAAGCGCCCTGGCTTTGGGCTTTCATCTCGGCGCAAATCTCGGCCAGCGTGGCGCTGGTATTGAGTTCGCAGGTCAGGTCCACCACCGACACATCGCTGGTGGGCACACGGAAGGACATGCCAGTGAGCTTTTTGTTGAGTTCCGGAATCACCACGCCCACCGCCTTGGCCGCGCCGGTGCTGGAGGGGATGATGTTTTCCAAAATGCCGCGTCCACCGCGCCAGTCCTTGTTGCTGGGGCCGTCCACCGTTTTTTGGGTGGCGGTCGCAGCGTGCACCGTGGTCATCAGGCCGCGTTTGATGCCCCATTTGTCGTGCAGCACTTTGGCGATCGGTGCCAGACAATTGGTGGTGCAAGAAGCGTTCGAGACGATGGCTTGCCCGGCGTAGGTGGCATGGTTCACGCCATACACAAACATGGGCGTGTCGTCTTTGCTGGGTGCCGACAAGATGACTTTTTTAGCGCCTGCAGCGAGGTGCTTTTCTGCGGTGGCTTTGTCCAAAAACAAACCTGTGGCTTCAATCACCACATCAGCACCGACGTCGGCCCACTTCAGGGCGGCCGGGTCGCGCTCCTGGGTCAGGCGAATCTTTTTGCCATTGACGATGAGCGCACCGTCTTGCACCGACACCTCGCCCTTGAAGCGGCCATGCACGCTGTCGTACTGCAGCATATAGGCGAGGTAGTCGGGCTCGAGCAGGTCGTTGATGCCGACGATTTCGATGTCAGAGAAGTTTTGCACCGCAGCGCGAAACACCATGCGGCCAATGCGGCCGAATCCGTTGATACCTACTTTGATTGCCATTTTGGGGCTCCTTGGAAGTTAAAAATTGAAACGGGTTTATTTCTTGCGCTGCAGTGCCGCTTGCACCGTGTCAGCCACGTTCTCAGGGGTAAAGCCGAAGTGCGTGAACAAGACGGGCGCGGGGGCGGACTCGCCATAGGTGTCAATGCCCACGACGGCAGTGACGCCGTATTTCCACCAGCCGCCGGTGGAGCCCATTTCCACCGCAATGCGGGGAATACCGGCGGGCAGGACTTCGGCTTTGTAGGCGGCGCTTTGCAGATCAAAAGTGGTGGTGCTGGGCATGGAGACCACGCGCACTGCAATCTTGCGGGCGGCCAGCAGCTCCTGCGCCTTGAGGGCGAGCTGAACCTCAGAACCGGTGGCGATGATGACTGCCTGTGCTTTCTTTTTCAGGCCCACTTCGGCGGGCTCGGCCAGCACATATGCGCCTTTGCTGATCGC
>CAIYRQ010000030.1 GCA_903928635.1 uncultured beta proteobacterium
GCAAAGCTGCGCTGCGCCAGGGGCAGGCTGCGGTCCTGACCACTGGCCACCAGCTCTTGCGCCAGCGCCAAGGCCAGCGTGTCTTGCGCAAAGGCTTGGGGGCTGTCGCGGTACACATTGCGCGAGAACTGGTCGAGCACCAAGACCTCGGCCAAGCGCCCCTCGGGCGTGGCGCGCCAGGCAAACAACTCACACCGTGCCGCTGCCTCTAGCGTGGCCCCGAAGCGGGTGCGGATGGCTTCGTCCAAGGCTGCGTCTTTGGCGAAGTGGTGCTTGGGGGTGAGTTCGGTGAACCAGAAGTGGAGGATGGGGTGGGGGTGCATTTGTCTTATTGCATCAATAAATATTAGTGTTTTTTGAATTACATTAAATTAAAAATTATTTTGGCGTAATCAGCATGAAGAGCCGAGTAGTTGTTGCGTGCAATTGCGCGCATGACGACAGTTCACCGAAGAATTTTTCTAAAAAGGTCTGAAATGTTGTTGAGACTTCATAACAACAAAGAAGTGGATCTCTACCTAGAGTGCCTCATGGCCTTGAGTCATGTGCTCACCTACGGCGAAGACGAGCGAGTTGAAGAGCACTCAGCGGAAGACGTCATGACGTGCGGGTTGTGGAAAAAATAAGACGTGACGATTCACAATTTTGAGGGTAGCAACTTGGCAGTATTTTCAGTTCATTTTGACGGTCCGATTACGATCGATCACCGTGTTCCGATTCGTGTGCTTGCAAAAACCTATGAACACATGCAGCGTGCAATCGATCGGGCTTACTTGATTGAGCTTCATGGAGAGGTGTGGAAGCACGCTAGGTTGAAGGCAAATCAGTATCGTGAAACTGATTTCATCGCGGAATATCCAAGAGAGGGCGGCATTGTTCTCGATGCCGTAAGGCAGGGTGCAGGGGCAGTAGTTGATCGAATAGCTAGCTCCATTCGACCCGTTTTTGAAGCTGCGACGCAGCAAGCAGTAGAGCAACAGGCATCAATGGCGGTTCAGCTTGGGCAACGCCGCGATTATGTGGAAGGCATGAAGGAGAACACATTGACATATGAGCAAGTTGCGGCAAATCCACCGCCGAACTGGGCTAATGCCTACTCTAATAGGTCTGTAATCAAAGAAATTGACCAGCTTGTTGCGCAAGTCACCCCCAATCAACTTCAGGGCAGTACCGTAGACATTACGCTAAACGGTGACGTTTCGCATTTGCCCTTTGGCTTTACAGCACAAATTGCTCGCCGCTTCCACATCATCTCTTCACAACGTGAACTCGGCGCCCCGATGATCGTTACTGCACAAATCCGTAGCCTTGATCGAGGCAACCGTTATGTCAAGCCGAGTGCAAAAATAGAAAATTTAGGAACCAACCGTGAGGTAAGTCTGCACATCCCGAGGAGAGAAGATTTCGACGAACTTCACCCTTTTCATAACGGCGAAGCAGTTCGGCTTTACGTTTGCCCCATCATCGAAGCATTGGGTTTTGACGTGCATGGAGGGGACCTTTTTTATTTGGCCGTGGTCTAGTCATCATGTCTGTTTGGGATTCCATCGGTACAACATATGTAGAAGCTGCCACTTCAACGCTGCCGTTACACCGGGCTGCGGTCTTCGCGGTTGGCTTTGTTTGCTCTGTGTCTGTAAACCAGCAGACTCACTTAAGTATTATTGAGACGATCGCTAGCATACCGGTCTCAGAACTGACCTCGTTTTCTAATGGGCTGCTCGGCAAAGCGGTACTGGCCGACGTGTTGATTGGTATTTCTCTTACTTTAATCGGCTGGATCTTCTCCAGACTGGTTTTAAGGACCATTTTTGCTCTTGCTGCTCGCTCTACCGACTTATGGGAAAGGATGCAAATCTCAGGGACAACTCCACATATTCACCCACTTCAATCGCTTTCTGAGCGACAAACTGCGTTGGAATTTATAGATAGGTCACTCAGCGAACCGCGTGCCCGTCTTCGGTCGCTGTGCGCCACAGCTGAGTTGCTCGGTGGGCTTGGCGTTGGGTGTCTGATAGCTGCTTTTTGGGGCAATATTCTTGACGGTATTTTGGGTGTTGCGATATGCAGTATTGCCGTTGGTCTACAGGTTAGCGCCGTGCAGTTTTTCATTGCTGACTACCTTGGGCCGGCGATGTTGAAGGCTAAGCTTCAGGGGAGAAAGGCCCCTGAACCATCAGGCGTTGTGTAGTCCACACAAATCGATAGCCATTAGCCGAGTGACGAGGAAAAGTCGTCGATCAAGAGTTTCCAGGAATATTTGCATGCAAATCGATGCCATCGCAGATGGGTAGATGCTTACTTACCCCAACTGTCCTTCAACCCCGTCACTCGATTGAAAACTGGCTTCGCGCCTGCCACATGATCCAGGCGATCCGCCACAAAGTACCCAAAGCGCTCAAACTGAAACTTCTGGTCCGGCTGCGCAGCGGCCAATGATGGCTCCACATAGGCCGTGACGACCTTCAAGCTTTCCGGGTTGAGCGATTGCAAGAAGTCTTTGCCGTTGGCGTCGGGCTGCTCATCAATAAACAGGCGGTCGTACATACGCACCTCTGCGGACACGCCGTCACTGGCGCCCACCCAGGTAATGACGCCTTTGACCTTGACGCTCGACGATCCCGGTGTGCCGCTCTTGGTGTCGGGGATCAGGGTGGCGTGCACCTCGGTCACCTGGCCGTTGGCATCTTTCAGGGCGCCGGTGCATTCAATGATGTGGCCGTATTTGAGCCGGACTTTGTTGCCGGGGAACAGGCGGAAAAATCCTGCAGGGGGTGTTTCTTCATAGTCGCTGCGTTCGATCCACACCTCTCGGCCGATCACAAACTGGCGGTTACCCAGTTCGGGCAGGTGGGGGTGCACGGGTGCGGTGCAGGCATCCAGCGTGCCTGCGCCCATCACCTCGTCCCAATTGGTCAGCACCAGCTTGACCGGGTCCAATACCGCCATGGCGCGTGCGGCAGAGCCGTCCAGCGTCTCGCGCAGGCAACCCTCCAAGGTGGAATAGTCAATCCAACTGTCGCTCTTGGTCACGCCAATGCGTTCGGCAAACAGCTGCAGGCTCTCCGGGGTGTAGCCCCGGCGGCGCAGGCCGACGATGGTGGGCATGCGCGGGTCGTCCCAGCCGTTGACTTTGCCTTCATTCACCAGTTGCGCCAGTTTGCGTTTGCTGGTGATGACATAGGTCAGGTTCAGACGGGCAAATTCATATTGGCGCGGCGCTGGCGCGCTGAGCAGTCCGCCTTCAATCAAGCGTTCGAGCAGCCAGTCGTAAAACGGGCGCTGATCTTCAAACTCCAGCGTGCAAATGCTGTGGGTGATGTGCTCCAGCGCGTCTTCAATCGGGTGTGCAAAGGTGTACATCGGGTAGATGCACCATGTGTCGCCGGTGTTGTGATGCGTGGCGCGGCGGATGCGGTAGATGGCGGGGTCGCGCAGGTTGATGTTGGGATGCGCCATGTCGATTTTGGCGCGCAGCACCATGGCGCCGTCTTCGTGCGCACCATCGCGCATCTCGCGAA
>CAIYRQ010000031.1 GCA_903928635.1 uncultured beta proteobacterium
CCCGCACAGAAGGGGCCAAGGCCTTGTCGATCATGAAACTACAGGCAGGTGGCGGCGAAGTGCGCCTGTTTTCTGCCCCCAAGCGCATTGGCATCGAAGAGGTCGCCACCTTGCTGTGGGACTGGGCGCATCCGCCTGTAAATTCGAGCCCAGTGCAGGACTTGCCCGGCCCGGCCACACCCTGAAACAGCCTGGAACCGCTTCGCCTAATAGGGCGACACCTGGCCCGCCGGACGGTCTTTAAACCGCTTGTGAACCCAGTAGTACTGCGCAGGCGCCTGGTCAATATAGGTTTGCAAACGAGCGTTCATAAGCGCGGTGTCAGCCACCACATCGTCGGTGGGATAGTTCGGCCATGCGGGTGATATTTCGACTTCATAGCCCTGCGCAGTGATTCGTGCCACCATAACAATCACCTTGGCGCGTCCCAGTTTGGCCACCCGGGGCAAAGAGGGAATCGTTGCGGCAGAAACTCCGTAAAAAGGCACAAAAAGGGACTCATTGGGTTCGTAATTCATGTCAGGCAAGAGGCACAGGGGCTCCCCCGCCCTCAGCCCAGCCAGCACTGGCTTGAAGCCCAATGTCCGGTCAAAGGGACGTCCAGCGCCAAAGCGCTGGCGACCTTTGAGAATCCAGGCGTCCACGACCGCGTTGGTTTGGCGGGCGTAAATCGTCATGAACTTGCGGTTTACCTGCTGCGTCAGTGCCAGCCAACCCGCATCCATGCCCACAAAGTGGGGCGTAAATATCAAGGTCGGTGCATTTCCGTCAAGCTCGTGAATAGATCCCACCAGCTTCACGCGTTGGCGCGTCACCTTCGGCGAGGCATACCAAAGCCATCCCCGGTCAAGCCAAGCCTGGGCAAAGTACACAAAACACATGACCGTCTGTTTGCGGCGCTCTGCCGCGCTCCAAGCGGGAAAGCAAAGCCGCAGATTGGTGTCCACCACGTGACGGCGCGAAGCCACGCCCGCATACAACACCAGCCCCATAAACCAGCCGATAGCCCGCAGCCACGACAGCGGTAGAGCTGCCAGCCACTGGGTGAGCAACAGAGGAATTCTGGTCAACATCGTTATTTAGTCAGAACGCGGCTGTTTGTAACGGGCGTAGCCCCAGAGATACTGGTCGGCGTGATGCAGCACCAATTGTTCGAGCGCGTGGTTCATAGTGGCCAAAGCAGTCGCGCTGTCGAGCCCTTGGAGAATGGGCATGGGCACCACATGCACCACATACCCCCTGCCCCAAGTCAATCGCTCACCCCAAGCCAACAAGGTCACGGCCCCGGTCATCTGCGCCAAACGCACTGACAAGGTCATGGTGTAGGCGGGTTTCCCGAAAAATGGTTGCCATACGCCCTGCCCTGAGGGCGGCACCTGGTCAGGCAGGAGCCCGACGCAATGGCCGGCTTGGAGCGCTCTAAGCATTTGCCGAACGCCGCCCGCAGTGGTTGGCGCGGTGAGCAATCCAGGGCGAGCACGGGCGCGGGCCTCCAAAGCCGCCAACCACGGTTGGCGCGCCGGCCGGTACAAGGCCGTCATGGGGTGCTTGGCACCGAAGCGCTGCGCATAGGCCTGCGCGGCGACTTCAAAACAGCCCACATGGGGCGTGATAAAGACCACGCCACGTCCCTGGGCCAAGGCGAAGTCCACCTGTTCCGCACCCTGCCAGCGAACCGGCACCGGCCTGCCCAGCCACAGGCGTGGCACTTCCAAAGTGAGGCGACCAGCGGCTGCCACCGCGGCGCGCCACCGCGGCCCCGCAATGTCGGCCTGCTTGGCGTTGGCCAAAAAGTTGCGCCGGTAACCCGGCGACAAGCAAAACACCACCCACCCCAGTGCCGCACCAAGGCCATGAAGCAGCCACAAAGGCAATCTGGCAAGCAGTTGGAAGGCAAACAACATGGGTACAGTAAAATCAGGGCGGTCGCTGAGTTATGAACTACTTGCAGGGCGACCACCACGAGGGCAGGCGTGCAAGCGCCGCGCCATTGTGCCTTGTCCATTCGGGCAGATCTGCTAAAGCGTTCGCTGACGGCTCCAAAGCCCAAGCAACGCAAATGCTTGTTTTTATTTGGAGAACCACTTTATGGCGAACGATTTTTTATTTACCTCTGAATCCGTGTCCGAAGGCCATCCCGACAAGGTCGCTGACCAGATTTCGGATGCCATCCTCGACGCAATTTTCAAGCAGGACCCCAAGTCCCGCGTTGCGGCAGAAACCTTATGCAACACAGGGCTCGTAGTGCTGGCCGGTGAAATCACCACCAATGCACATGTCGACTACATCCAGGTCGCACGTGACACGATCAAGCGCATCGGCTACGACAACACCGAGTACGGCATTGACTACAAGGGCTGCGCAGTGCTGGTGGCCTATGACAAACAGTCCAACGACATCGCCCAAGGCGTAGACCATGCCTCCGACGACCACCTGAACACCGGCGCGGGTGACCAGGGTCTGATGTTCGGCTATGCCTGCAACGAAACGCCTGAGCTGATGCCCGCGCCCATCTACTACGCCCACCGCCTGGTGGAGCGCCAGGCGCAATTGCGCAAAGACGGACGCCTGCCATTCCTGCGCCCGGACGCCAAGAGCCAGGTCACCATGCGTTATGTGGACGGCAAGCCCCACAGCATCGACACCGTCGTCTTGTCGAGCCAGCACAGCCCGGAGATGAGCAACGGCGCAACGATGAAGCAGGAGTTCATCGACGCGGTCATTGAAGACATCATCAAACCGGTGTTGCCCAAAGAGTGGCTGCACAACACGCGTTATTTGGTCAACCCCACGGGTCGATTTGTCGTGGGCGGCCCCCAGGGCGACTGCGGTTTGACTGGGCGCAAGATCATTGTGGACACTTACGGCGGCGCTTGCCCCCACGGCGGCGGCGCGTTCTCTGGCAAAGACCCAACCAAGGTGGACCGCTCGGCCGCTTACGCTGCGCGTTACGTGGCCAAGAACATCGTGGCCGCAGGCCTGGCCAAGCAATGCCAGATCCAGGTGGCCTACGCCATTGGTGTGGCCAAACCGATGAACGTGACGGTGTACACCGAAGGAACCGGCGTGATCTCTGACGAGAAAATCGCCGCACTGGTGAACGAGCACTTTGACTTGCGTCCCAAAGGCATTATTCAAATGTTGGACTTGCTGCGTCCCATCTACGAAAAAACCGCTGCGTACGGCCACTTTGGTCGCGAAGAGCCGGAATTCAGCTGGGAGCGCACCGACAAGGCCGCTGCACTGAGAGCCGCTGCGGGCCTGTAAGCCCGGACCTACGCGCCTATGAAACTTCAGACACAACGCTTCATTGACCGCTGGGCAGGCCAGCTGCTGTGTGGCGTAGTGTCTTTGTGGGCGCGTTGCACCGCGGTTTTTGCGCCACGGCCAACCGTCGCCAAGGATGCAAAAAACATCCTGGTGATCCTGCTGTCCGAAATGGGCAGCATCGTGTTGGCCGGGCCCATGTTTGCCCAACTGCGCAGGCAGTACCCGCAGGCGGCCATTCACATCCTGCAGCTCAAGAAAAACCAGGAAGTCTCCAAGCTATTGCAATTGACCGAGGCGCACCATATGCACAGCCTCGACGACAGCTCCGGTGGTGCGCTGATTGGCGACATTGTGAAAGTCAGTCTGGCCATGCGTAAGCTGGGGCTGGATGCGGTGATTGATTGCGAGCTGTTTTCCCGCGTGAGTGCCCTGCTGTCCTTCACCACCGGCGCGCCGGTGCGGGTGGGCTTCACCGCCCACACCCAGGAGGGCTTGTACCGGGGCAGCTTCATCAACCACGCGATTCCCTACAACCCGTACCAGCACATCAGCAAGCAGTTTTTGTCCTTGATAGATGCACTGGAGAGCGGGGGATCGATGCCCCGCAACAAGTCTGCCGCCATACGCGAGTTGCCCGTGGACACCGAGCTCTCGGTGCTTTTCAGTGACACCGAATTGGCCGCGTACCAGCACAAGGTTCATACCGATCACCCGGTGACCCAGGAGCGTGGGCTGGTCTTGCTGTATGCGGGCGGCGGCATCCTGCCGGAGCGGGCCTGGCCTGCCGCGCATTACGCGCGGGTTGCGCAGGGCCTGTGTGCAGCAGGATTCGCCGTAGGTCTGATCGGGCTGAAAGATGACGCGCCCTTGGCGCGGCAACTGATGGAGCAGATCAAGCATCCGGCCTGCATTGATTTGACAGGTTACACCCGCAGCATTCGGGAGCTGCTGATGCTGTTCCACGCCGCCCGTTTGCTGATCACCAACGACGGCGGTCCCGGCCACTTCGCGACGCTCACGCCCATTCAAACCATGGTGTTTTTCGGGCCGGAGACCGGCAAGTTGTACGGCCCCTTGGGTAAACGCAATCAGGTGCTGGAGTCCGGTATTGCCTGTTCGCCCTGCCTGTCCGCCTACAACCACCGCCTGACCTTTTGCGATGGCGACAACCAGTGCCTCAAACGCATTGCGCCGGACCCGGTCTTGGCTGACGCGCTGGTCTTTTTGCAATCCGCAGGTGGATTGCAGGTGCCCGCATGACCGGTATTCAGAGGCTCATTTTCTGGGCCCTGGGTTGGATTGGGCGCTACCGGTATTTGAAGTTTGGCATCGTTGGTGCCAGTGGTGCGGTCGTGAATTTGGTGGTGCTGCACTTCGGGCACGAGTACATCTTCAACACCTTTGAAGCAGCGTACCGCAAGCCCTATTTTTCGCTGGCGTTTGCGATTTTGATCGCCACCATCAACAACTTCACCTGGAACAGACTGTGGACCTGGCGGGACCGCGTGCAAACGCTGGAAGCCGACGAATCACCCGGGCCCGTGAGCCTTCGCATGCTGGGCGTGGAGTTCAGTCAGTACGCCACTGCCTGCGCCTTTGGCATTGGCCTGCAGTACGTGTTGACCATGCTGCTCTCGGGGGTGATGGACTACCGCCTGGCCAATGTGGTCGCCATCTTGGCCGCCAGCGTCAGCAACTTTCTGGCCAACGACCGCTGGACCTTTCGCAAGCCCTGATCCACACCATGCCGGGCTCTGCCACTGCCCCACAACGCACCCACTTGCGTGGAATCGCACCCTGGCTGGCTCTGCTGCTGTTCGCCGTGGGCTTGTACTTCTTCGGACTGGGCAGTTTCTACGCGCCCACCAATGGCGACGAAATGGTCTACATCCACATCGCCCGTCTCACGGCAGAGTCTGGCCACTGGCTGCCGCTGGTCTCGGACCTGGAGCACATGCGCAACACCAAGCCGCCCATGTTGTATTGGCAATCGATCATTGCCAGCGACTGGGGCAGCAACTGGTCACTGTTTGTGCTGCGCTTGCCCAGTGTGATCTACACCTTGGCCACGGCGGCTGCGGTCGCCTGGTTTGCCAAACAGATGCGCGGCAACTGGCGAACCGGCATCCTCGCTGCGGTGATCTACCTGTCGTTTTTCTCCACGTTTCGCTATTGCCGCGTTTTTCTGACCTCGGCGCCGGAAACGTTTTGGCTGTCGATACCCGTGGCGCTCGTGCTCTGGAGCGAACTTAGGGGCGCCAAATGGGCCCACCTTGAAGCAGGGCGTGCGCGGCACATCGTTGCCTGGTTCAGCCTGTTCGGCCTGTGTATGGGCATAGGCCTGCTGTACAAGTCGTTTGCATTGGTGGCACCGGCTTCGGCCACACTGTGGTGTGTGCTGCTGGCCAACCAGGTGCCGCACTGGCGCCAGGTCGGGAAGGTCACCACCGCAGTCACCTGGAGTGCCTTACTGGCCCTGGGCGTGTTTGCACTGTGGTTTGTGCTGGACCCCGATCCTGCTGCCGTGTGGCAAGAGTTCGTGCTAGGCGAAAACGCCGGCAAGATGGGGGGCGGCCTGGGCTACTGGCATGCGGCCCTGTGGGGTGACTATCCACTGTGGACACAGCTGCTGGCTTACATGGAGAACGCAGGCTTGCTGCTGCTGGTCGTGACGGGCCTTGCGGTTGCCGGAGTGCAAAAGCTGATTCGTGGCCAGGCCTGGGCCAGCACGCCGCCGGCCCATCGTATTTTGTGGCTGTGGCTGCTGGTGTGGCTGGTCGTATTCAGCATCCCCAGCCAACGCTCGGCGCGCTATGTGATTCCGGCCATGCCTGCACTGGCCATGGTGCTGGCGCTGCACTGGGAGCGCATTGCACGCTTCTGGTTTCTGCTGACCTTGCTCATCAGCAGCGCAGCCTTGGTTATCTTGGGACGCATCGCCTGGGTGGTGGGGGAGATGGACATTGCTTCGCCTTGGACGCGCTGGACAGCGATGGCCGTGGTGGTGGTGGGGCTTGGGTCAGCGATAGGCGCTGTTTTGCGCAACGACTGGAGCCGCAACGCCACGCTTCTGGCTTGCCTGTGTGTCTACGCCTGCTTTGGACTGATGGTGGCGCCGCTGGACAGTGCACAAGCCCAGTTTCCGCCCGGCGCGCTGGCGCAGCTAGGCGCTAAGACGGTGGCCGTGCCCAATGGATTTACCGCGCAGTACGAGCGCTTTCACTTCATCATGCCGGACAGCACTTTGGCACCCTACGACGTCGCAGGGCGCAGCACCGGCGCCTTGCACCCGGAGATGCCCGACGCACCGCGTCTGGCGTTTTTGTTGGCAAATTTTGACGCGGTTGTGTGGCTTGACGACAACTCAGCAGCCACCGCACCGCTCTGTGCGCCGCACTGCAAGGTGCTGGGCTACCGCTGGCACGTCAAGAGCCGCCACAAGTCGGGTGAAGTCACGCTGTCAAACCTCTGGTACCCCCAGCAATGGTTGTTCGGCAGGGAGTGGCTGGTGTCAGCGGGGCTCTGAATTCGCTCCCCAAGGCAAGGCCATCACGCCCTGCGCCAGGGCATGCGAAGCAAATGCGCTGTCGCCACCAGCCACAGACAAGGATCCAAAACGGCGTCCCACACGTTACCGGTGGGCCAACGCGTGAGCAAAAACACCGCGAGTGCTGCCAGCAAAGACCACACCGATGGCTGGCTAAGGCTTTGATTGCCGGACACGACCCAAGGCAACATTGCAACGGCCAGCGTCAGTGAGAACGCCAAAGGTGTGAAGCCCCATTGGTAGACAGTGAAATTGAGGACCGCAAAGGTGTCTAAGAGAAGCAAGAGGCCTGTCACAACGGCCACCAGCGCCCAGGCGACGCTCCAATAAGCCTGGCTAGGGCTTGGTTCGCGACGCGCAGTGTAGGTACGCCGCATCGGGTCCTGAAGCAGCACCGACAAGGCCAGGAATGCCGCGCTCAGGCTGGGAATCTGGAATGCCAGGCCCAGCCAGTAACTCGCCCCCCACGGGCCTGGCACCCAAGCCCATAGCGCCAGCAACCATGGCAGGTAGCGCGACAAGCGGGGTAAGCCTGTCATTCGGGAGGACAGGCCCAAGCCTGCGGCTGCCATGACCAAACTCCAAAGAAGATGGCGCGCCCATACCAAGCTCTGCGCCGATGGCAGCAGGGGCATGGTTTGCACATTCAGGATTTGCCAAAGATCAAGCATGCTCATGGCGTCGCCGCTCCCGGCATCCAATCAAAGCGCCGCCAGGCAATGCTTTTGCGCCGATCGGTGTAGCTGACCCACAGGCTGTCGTCAGCCCAGGCCAGTGCGGGATAGGAGTACTCGTGGCCCTCCTGGCCGCGTTCCAGCTCAATGACCGTAGACCAGTCCGCGCCCGTGTTGGAATTGGCCAGTGTCAACGTATTGCGGTTTTCGCTCGACGGGTTGTAGGCAAGCAAATGCATGTCGCCAACGCTTAAGGTTGCGATCCCCGCATCCGGATTCGGCAGCGGAAGCTCCTTCGTGTCGCGCCAGCTGGTGCCAGCGTCGAAAGTCTCCGAAGCCCGAATTTTTCCATCCTTGCCATGGTCGCGCATCAGCGCCAGCCAGTGGGTGGGACTCAATGTCAGCAAAGCTGGCTGCAGGGTAAACGTTCTTCTGGAAATGCGTGCCATGCCGACATACGAACCGTTGTGGTCAAAGCGCAGCGCAACCGCAGTCTTCATGCCAAATTCAAAATACGCAGGTAACACCATGCCGCCATCGAGCAGCGGCAGTGGCGCGGTACGCACCAGGTAACTCAAATTCCAGAACCAAGACAAGGGAATCACGCCCACTGGCTGAAATTGCAAACTACTGTCGCCCAAGGGGCTGGATTGCTCAAGATGCAGAATGCGCGATGCCGACCAGCCACCCAAGCCAGTGGCCACGACAAACAAATGAAGCCGTCCGCGAGGATCAAGCCAGGCGATCGGATTGCCCAAGCGCCGCACCCCTGCACCCAATACGCTTGCGGCCAGGTGGCGATTGACCACCAGCTGGGGCGGTGTCCACGTTTGGCTGCTTCGATTGAATTGGGAAGCCGCAATTTCCACATTGGGCGCACTTTCGCGGTCCCCAGCAAACCAAAAGGCACTGAGCATCGCCGAATCGCTGGGCGGCATGGCCACCAAAGCACTGGCGTGGGCTGCCAATACCCCGGCAGGCATGGGAATGCTGCCACGCGCGCGCTCCACCCAATGGCCAGTTGCCGTCGCCCTGCCGGGAGGCGCAATGGCGGCCGCTTGCATCGGCGCCTCGACCCGGGCTGCAACAGTCCACGCATACGCGGCGGCGATCAGCACCAGCGACACCGCAAGGCGGCCCAACAATGGGAGGACAATCATGGTTGGGCATTATCAACCGCCAACGCGATTGTTTGATGACCCTTCACTTCCCCCCGTTTTATTCAGAGGCAAACCATGGCGCTTGGCTCCACTATCCTCTCCGTCACCGCACTCGCAGCGCCACCCTGGCCCACGATCGATCCGTTTTTATTCTGCGTTCACCACGTGGATGCATATCCACGCGGCAATGCCCAGATGGGGCCGGATGCCACTTTAAGCGGACGCAACCTGGGACAGGACTTTGCAGGCAAAGACGGCTGGAGCATGTACCACGGCAAGACCATTCCCGGCTTTCCAGCCCATCCTCACCGGGGGTTTGAAACGGTAACCATCGTGCGCCAGGGCCATATAGACCATTCGGACTCGTTGGGCGCCACCGCCCGCTTCGGCCCCGGCGACGTGCAATGGCTCACAGCCGGCAAAGGCATCGTGCACTGCGAAATGTTTCCCCTGCGCGATGCCGATGCACCCAATCCGACCGAGCTGTTTCAGATCTGGCTGAATCTGCCAGCCAAAAACAAAATGGCCGAGCCGCACTTCACTATGTTCTGGGGAGAAAACGTGCAAACCGTTCGCCACATGGATGAACAGGGGCGCGCGACCGAGGTGATGGTGGTGGCCGGCGCCCTGGAAGGCGCCAAGGGCCTGCCGCCTCCGCCAGACTCCTGGGCGAGCGAGGTGGATTCTGACCTGGCCATCTTCACCATCCGCATGGCACCCGGCGCCCACTGGACGCTGCCGCCTGCGACGCAGGCCGACACCCGCCGTCAGCTCTACTTTTTCAAAGGCGCGGCCATTGCCATAGACGGGCAGAACATTGCCGCTCAGTCGGTTGTTGAGGTGCGGGCGCAACATGGGCTGGAGCTGATCAACGGCGACGAAGAAACCGAGATCTTGATGCTTCAGGCCCGCCCGATTGCGGAACCGGTGGCCCAGTATGGGCCGTTTGTCATGAACACCCAGACTGAAATCCACCAAGCCTTTGCCGATTACCGGCGCACCGAGTTTGGTGGCTGGCCCTGGGGCGCGAGTGACCCGGTGCACGCGCGTGAGAAGGGGCGTTTCGCACGCCACGCGGATGGCCACGTTGAAGAGCCGTAGTCGCCTTTAACGTAAAAAGCGACCCACCATGGTCCAAAGAGTCCATGCGCGACCGATTTTGGACATCGCATTGCGCGGCTTGAACGCCAGCGTGGCCGCCGCCAATGCAGCCATGTAGACCGGATGGCGGCGCAACCATGACACGCCACGGTGCACGCGGTCCACTTGCGCCATGGGCGCAATCAGCACCTCGCTTTGCTGAATCAGATCGTTTCGAAGCTGTGCGCTGCGACGCAGGAGGCGTTCCTGGCGAAGGCGCCGTTCCGTCCCCGTGGCGCTCACAACTCACCCCGGTCGCGTGCGAGCTCTTTGGCACTGGCGTGAAACATGCCCAAGGGATTGCGCAGCCGTCG
>CAIYRQ010000032.1 GCA_903928635.1 uncultured beta proteobacterium
ATTTGGGAATTCACTCACTGTAAGCGATGTGTGTAAACAGCCGCAAGGTTTTTCACTGGGTGACAATTCCGACAATTCAAACCAGACCATGGAAGCACCATGCCTCCCAATTTCACAGTGCACGGCTCCGACCTTGGCAAAGGTGTGGCCGCAAACAGTCCCCTCTCAAAAATCAGTGAGGCCTTGACCGCGCTCGGGCTCTCCCTGCGCGGCGGCTTTCAGCCAAATAGAACCGACGCCCTGCCGCCTCTGCCCCATGCACGAGCGGCGGCGACCGTGCTGCTGGTGGGCAATGCAGGCCCGGACATGTGGAAAGCATTTTCCAACTCAACACAGGCCCATGACGGCAGACCCCACCCGCTCAACCGTTGGACCCGCCAGCATCTGGATGCCGTGGCCAGCCGCGTGGGAGGGCTTGCGCTCTACCCGTTTGACGCCACCCCGGCGTGGCCTTTCCAGCGCTGGGCCGCGCGCTGTGAGCCGGTACACTCCTCGCCGCTGGGTTTGTTCATCCACCCGGAGTACGGTCTGTGGCACGCCTACCGTGCGGCCATCGTGCTCGCTGAGCCCATGGACCTGCCCGCACCGCCAACCACCGCCAGTCCCTGCCAAACCTGCGCTGATCGCCCCTGCCTGAGCCGCTGCCCCGTGGGCGCATTCAGCGCCCTTGGCTACGACGTACCCACCTGCGCCCGGCACCTGCAAAGCACGGCAGGCGCCGATTGCTTGCAAAGCGGCTGTTTGGCGCGGCGCGCCTGCCCGGTCGGTGCGGATTACCAGCAGTTGCCCGCACAAAACGCTTTCCACATGCGCGCGTTCTTGAAAGCCGTGACCGCAACAAGCAGCTTGCTAGACTCGACAGGATGACCGACGCCGCGCAGCAACACACTCCCATGATGGCCCAGTACTTGGGCTTGAAGGCGGACTATCCGGACACCTTGTTGTTCTACCGCATGGGCGACTTTTACGAGATGTTTTTCGGCGACGCCGAAAAAGCTGCGCGCTTGCTGGACATCACCCTCACCCACCGAGGTACCAGCGCAGGGCAACCCATTCCGATGGCGGGCGTGCCCTTTCATGCGATGGAAGGCTATCTGGCCAAACTGATACGCCAAGGCGAGTCGGTCGCGATTTGTGAGCAGGTGGGTGAAGTCGGTGGCAAAGGCCCGGTGGAGCGCAAAGTGGTGAGGGTGGTCACACCGGGCACGCTGACCGACGCCGAGCTGCTGAGCGAAAAATCCGAATCCCTGTTGATGGCCGTGCACCAAGGCGGGCGCAACCACTGCGGCCTGGCCTGGCTCAGCGTCACGCAAGGCGTGGTGCACCTGGGCGAATGCACATCTGAAGAGGTGGCCGACTGGGTGGCGCGCCTGGCCCCCAGCGAGCTCATTTACAGCGCGGGCGTGACCAACGCCTTTGAGGACCGGCTCAAGCGCCTGCGCTTTGGCAGCAGCCTGTCGCTCACCACGCGCCCGCAGTGGCAGTTTGACAGTGGACTGGGCGAGCGCAAACTGCAAGAAGTCTTGCAAGTGGCCACGCTGGCGAGCTGGAACGCCCAGGACTTAGCCCTGGCCCACGCCGCCGCAGGCGCCCTGCTGGGCTATGCGGAACACACCCAAGGCCGCGCGCTGGTGCACCTGAGCGGCCTGGAGGTGCAGCGCAATGGCGAGCTGATCGATCTGCCGCCCACCACCCGGCGCAATCTGGAGCTCACCCACACCCTGCGCGGGGAAGATTCGCCCACTTTGTTTTCATTGCTCGACACCTGCATGACCGGCATGGGCAGCCGCCAGCTCAAGAGCTGGCTCTTGCAGCCACGACGCGACCGGCAACAAGCCAAAGAGCGCTTGCAGGCTTTGGCTATGCTGCGCGCCGACACGCGGCAGCGCGGTACGCTGGCCGATGCATTGCGCGGCCAGATCAAAGGCAGCGCGGACGTGGAACGCATCACCGCGCGCCTGAGCCTGCGCCAGGTGCGCCC
>CAIYRQ010000033.1 GCA_903928635.1 uncultured beta proteobacterium
ACCTTCAGTGGTCTGTTCTGGACGGGGGACCAGGCGGTGCAAATGGGCTTGGCCGACCACCTTGGCAACCTGGACTATGTGGCGCGCGAAATCGTCAAAGCCCCCGACATCGTGGATTACACCCGCCGCGAGAACGTCGCTGAACGTTTGGTGAAGCGCTTTGGGGCTTCGATGGGCGAGTCCATGGCGCACGCCATGCACACCGCGCCAGTGCTCCGCTAAGCTCCAATCGCAAACACCGTGGGCGTGGCGTTGTCCAGCGCCCATCCCTTGGCTTTCCAGGTTTTGATATCGCCGCTGTAATGGGTGGCGCCGGGCAGCGTCAGACCGCTGGATGTGGCCAACCGTGTGCCCGGCTGCAGGGTCTGCAGCAAGGTAGCCAGTAAGGCCTGGTTGCGATAAGGCGTTTCAATGAACAGCTGGGTTTGCTGGGTTTGCAAGGCCAGTTTTTCCAGGGCTTTCAGGCGCAGCGCCCGTTCTGCGGGCTGGCTGGGCACGTAGCCGACAAACGCAAAGTTCTGACCGTTCAAGCCGCTGGCCGCCAAAGCCAGCAACAGCGATACCGGTCCGACCAGAGGTATTACCGGTATTCCCAGTTGGTGGGCAGCACGCACCACCGAAGAGCCCGGGTCGGCGACTGCCGGCATGCCCGCCTCACTCACCAGTCCCAGGTCGTGGCCCTGCAGCGCGGCGGCTAGTAGCGGTCGGGCGTCAAATCCGCCGAGGTGATCGCCTTTTTTATGGATCTCGCGTGGTAGTTCAGTCAGGGTTTGCGCCTGAATCGGAGCGGCCAAAGGCAGGACTTCCCCCACGCGTTTGAGGTAAGCGCGTGTGGATTTTGCGTTTTCACAAACCCAGTGTTGGAGCGAAGCGGTGATGCGCAGCGTCTCCTGCGGCATGGACTCTTGAAGCGGACTTTGCTGCGCGCAACCGAAATCCAGGGGCGCTGGCACTAAGTAAAGGCGGCCGAGGGTAGCGCTCACAGGCCACCCAACAGCGGCAAGCCCGCAGCGCGCAACATGGCACTCAGGCGAATCAGCGGCAAGCCGACGAGTGCCGTGGGGTCGTCGTTTTCAATGCTGTCCAGTAAGGCGATGCCCAAACCTTCGCTTTTGGCGCTGCCTGCACAGTCATAGGGCTGCTCTGTGCGCAGGTAGTACTCAATCTCAGCGTCCGACAGTTCTCGGTATTTCACGACCACCGGTGCCAAGACTTGGCTTTCAAACCCCGTGGCGCGACACACCACGGCCATGGCGGTTTGAAAAACGACCGTTTGGCCGCGCATGCTTTGCAGCTGCGCGGTAGCGCGCTCGTGGGTGCCCGGTTTTCCCAGGCTCGCGCCATGCAGATCTGCCACCTGGTCACAACCGATCACCACACTGTCTGGAAACTGATCCGCCACCGCATACGCTTTGGCCAGGGCCAGGCGCGCCGCCAGCGCGGCGGGTGCCTCGTCAAGGCGTGGGGTCTCATCAATGCCGGGCGACTGCACCGTGAAAGGCAGGCCAAGGCGTTCGAGCAATTGACGGCGGTAAATGGAGCTGGAGCCCAGAACCAGAGGGCGCGAAAGTTGGTGTTGCATGCGGCGATTCTCTTACACTGGCGCGATGAAGCCGACCTTGAACCCGCGCAAACTCGCGATCCTGAATTTCACCAAATCTGAATCCAGCCTGGACGGCGCCGAGCCGCTCGCGCAGTTCGAGCGCTTGCAGGATTTTCAGCATTCCGACATCGGGGATGTGCAGGTCCACTTCCAAAGCCACGGAGAAATGCGTGAATCCGCGCAGGGTGGGACAGCGCCTTGGTTGCAACTGTCTGCGGACACGCGTTTGACGATGGTGTGCCAGCGCTGTCTTGCTCCGGTGGAGCAGACGGTGTCCTTTGCGCGGGAATTCCGCTTTGTAGCGTCTGAGGCCCAGGCTGAGCTCGAAGACGAAGAATCTGAAGAGGATGTATTGGCGCTCAGCACCGAATTTGACCTGTTGGCGCTGGTGGAAGACGAACTTTTGATGGCGCTACCTGCGTCGCCAAAGCACGACGTGTGTCCTCAGGCCGTGAAATTGCGGGTGGCGGATGCTGATTTTCAGGAGGCCGAGGACAAACCGAACCCCTTTGCCGCCTTGGTGGGGCTGAAGGTCCCGAAGGGTTAGCGCAAAGGCGCAGCATCGAGGCTGGCCAGAGAGCCCTGCCTTGGGTTATAATTTAAGGCTTACCGCGCGGCCAAGAATGCCAGTGCGTTCTCACCAACCTACTGTGGCGCGCCTTGCGCGGTACATTTTGACCAGGAGCCAACCATGGCAGTTCAACAAAACAAGAAATCTCCTTCCAAGCGCGGCATGCACCGTTCGCACAACGCTTTGGTCGTTCCCGGCATTGCTGTGGAACCCACCACCGGCGAAATTCACCTGCGTCACCACATCAGCCCCACCGGTTTCTATCGTGGCCGCAAGGTGCTCAAGACCAAGTCTGAAGCCTAATTCGCTTACAGGCGAAAAGCCCGAAGCTGCATCCCTTGTAGCGTCGGGCTTTTTTCTTTTCTGAGCGTGCTTTTTTCCCTGAAAACTACGGCGAAAGCCAGTCTCGCATGATCACCATCGCGGTCGATTGCATGGGGGGCGACCATGGCGTTTCGGTCACTTTGCCGGCTTGTCGTCAATTTTTGGACGCCCGCCAGGATGCAACACTGATCTTGGTTGGGCTGCCGCAAGCCCTGCAGGGCTTTTCGCACCCCCGGGCAACAGTGTTGACGGCCAGTGAGGTCGTCACCATGGACGACCCGCTGGAGGTGGCGCTGCGCAAGAAAAAAGACTCGTCCATGCGCGTCGCTGTGCAGCAAGTCAAAGACGGCGCGGCGCAGGCTGCCGTATCGGCGGGCAATACAGGCGCATTGATGGCGATCGCCCGCTATGTACTCAAAACCCTGGATGGGATCGAGCGTCCCGCCTTGTCGGGTCAAATTCCCAACGCTTTGGGCGGCGCAACGACCGTGCTGGATTTGGGTGCCAATGTAGATTGCTCAGCAACGCAGTTGCTTCAGTTCGCGGTGATGGGGTCCGCGCTGGTGTCAGTGACGAGCAACAAGGCGCAGCCCAGCGTGGGCTTGCTCAATATTGGCTCGGAAATCATCAAGGGCAATGAGACGATCAAAGAAGCGGGCGACTTGATGCGTTCCGCAGCCCATGCGGGCGACTTGCATTTTGTTGGCAATGTCGAAGGCAACGATATCTTTAAGGGCACCGTGGACTTGGTGGTCTGCGATGGTTTTGTCGGCAATGTGATGCTCAAGTCGGGTGAAGGCCTGGCCAGCATGATTGTGGGCTTTTTGAAAGCCGACTTTTCCAAAAACATCTTCACGAAACTGGCTGCACTGGTGGCCTACCCCGTGCTTTCCTCTTTGAAGCGCCGCATTGACCCGGGACGCCACAATGGCGCGGCTTTGCTGGGACTGCGCGGTGTGGTGATCAAAAGCCACGGATCCGCGGACCCTGCCGCATTCGCCAATGCCTTGCTGCGCGCGTATGATGCTGTAGATAACAAATTGCTGGAGCGCCTACAAACGCGACTCGCGCACGCTGCCCCGCTCCTGGCGGGTTTGCACAACGATACAGACAAAGCCGCACCCTCCCTCTCATGAGCAGATATTCGCGCATTACCGGCACTGGAAGTTACCTTCCCCCCCACAAAGTCACCAATGCGGAGCTGGTCACGCAGCTTGCAGCCAAGGGCATAGAGACCTCGAACGAATGGATTGTGGAGCGCAGCGGCATAGGCGCGCGTCACTTTGCAGCCGAAGGTGTCTACAGCAGCGACCTCGCGCTCGAGGCGGCCAAAAACGCCTTGCAAGCGGCCGGGCGTATTGCGCAGGATGTGGACCTGATCATCGTGGCGACATCGACGCCGGACATGGTGTTTCCTTCCACCGCCTGCATCTTGCAGGGCAAGCTTGGCGTTGCGGGTGGTGCCGCTTTCGACGTGCAAGCGGTTTGCAGCGGTTTTGTTTACGCGTTAACCGTGGCGGATGCACTGATCAAGGCGGGGAGTGCGCGCTGTGCTCTCGTCGTGGGGGCCGAGATTTTTTCCCGTATTCTGGATTTCAACGACCGCGGCACCTGTGTGCTGTTTGGCGATGGCGCGGGCGCTGTGGTGCTTGAAGCGTCAGACACGCCGGGCATCTTGTCCAGCGATCTGCACGCCGACGGTAAGCATGTGGACTTGTTGTGCGTGCCAGGTCATGTGAGCGGTGGCGCAATTTCCGGCGTTCCGCTGCTGAAGATGGAAGGGCAGGCGGTCTTCAAACTGGCCGTGGGTGTTTTGGAAAGCGCAGCGCGTGCGGTGCTTGAAAAAGCTGGAAAGACCGAAGCTGACATCGATTGGCTGATCCCCCACCAAGCCAACATCCGCATCATGCAAAGCACCGCCAAGAAGCTCAAGCTGCCCATGGACAAAGTGATCGTCACGGTCGGCGAACATGGCAATACCTCGGCTGCCTCGATTCCTCTGGCCCTGGACTATGGTGTGCGCAGCGGCAAGATCCAGCATGGTCAAACTTTGCTTTTGGAGGGCGTGGGCGGCGGCTTTACCTGGGGCGCGCTGCTGGTCAATTTCTAGCCGACGCTGCCTACCAAGACGATTGCAATTTCACGCAACAATCTATGAAACCATTCGCATTTATTTTTCCCGGGCAGGGTTCCCAGTCGGTGGGCATGCTCGATGCCTGGGGTGATCACCCTGTCGTTCGTACCGCCCTTCAGGAAGCATCCGATTCGCTGGGCGAAGATCTGGCCAAGTTGATTCACGAAGGGCCGAAAGAAACACTGTCACTGACCACCAATACCCAACCGGTCATGCTAGTTGCGGGCGTGGCGGCCTACCGGGTTTGGATGTCAGAGGTGGGCGTGGCACCTGCGGTGGTTGCCGGCCATTCGCTGGGCGAATACGCTGCCCTGGTTGCCGCAGGCGCTCTGACCCTCGCACAGGCCACCCCTTTGGTGCGACTGCGTGCCCAAGCGATGCAAGAAGCCGTGCCCGTCGGCGTGGGTGCCATGGCCGCGATTTTGGGCATGGACGCGGCACGCATTGCGGCGCTGTGCCGGGACGTGGCCCAGGAATTTGGCGCAGGATCTGCTGAAGTGGTGGAAGCAGCCAATTTCAACGACCCCTCTCAAACCGTGATTTCCGGCAGCAAAGCGGCGGTGGACCGTGCGTGTGAAGTCCTTAAGGCCAACGGCGCCAAGCGTGCGCTGCTGCTGCCGGTGTCTGCGCCGTTTCACTCTTCGTTGATGTTGCCTGCTGCTCAAAAACTGCAGACGCGCTTGGCGCAAGTGGAATTTTCCAGCCCAAACATTGCGCTGGTGAATAACATTGATGTGGCGGTGGAGTCAGACCTCGCGCGTGTGCGCGACGCCTTGTACCGCCAGGCCTTCGGTCCCGTACGCTGGGTGGAAACGGTCCACGCGATCAAATCACGCGGCATTTCTCATCTGGTGGAGTGCGGACCCGGCAAAGTGCTCGCGGGCATGGTCAAACGCATTGATCCCGAATTGACCGGGCTTGCGATGTTTGACCCCGCCACCTTGGCGGAAGTTCAAGGAGCGCTGGCATGACCCAGGCCGTTTTTGCAGGCCAAGTGGCCCTAGTGACCGGTGCGTCGCGCGGCATTGGTGCTGCGATTGCGCTTGAATTGGCGCGCAGCGGTACGCGGGTTATCGGCACCGCGACCTCCGAAGTTGGTGCATCGTCGGTGGCGCAAGCGTTGGCCGAGTTTCCAGGTTGCGCCGGGCGCGTGCTGAATGTGACGGATGGCGCGGCTGCTGATGCCTTGGTGGATGGCATCGTCAAAGAGTGGGGCGGCATCCAGATATTGGTCAACAACGCCGGCATTACGCGCGACAACCTGGCCATGCGCATGAAGGACGAGGATTGGGATGCGGTGATCGACGCCAACCTCAAAGGCGTCTTTCGCATGAGCCGCGCCGTGATGCGCACCATGATGAAGCAGCGATATGGCCGCATTATCAATATCACGTCGGTGGTGGGCGCTTCTGGCAACCCTGGCCAGGCCAACTATGCGGCCGCCAAAGCCGGTGTAGCGGGTATGACACGTGCGCTGGCTCGTGAGCTCGGTTCCCGCAACATTACTGTGAACTGCGTGGCGCCCGGTTTCATCGAAACCGATATGACGGCTGAATTGGCCCCAGAACAAAAAACCGCCTTGCAAAGCCAAATCCCGCTAGGGCAGTTGGGCAAGCCCGCCGATATCGCGCATGCCGTGGTCTACCTGGCTTCTGCTCAAGCGGCTTATGTCACCGGGCAGGAGCTGCATGTCAACGGCGGCATGTACATGTAAAGTGTGAATTTAGTGTTGGTCGATGTGTCCGTTCGACCGCTGGTGCAAATTTTTAAGCTTTGCGCTGGTAAAATGACGGACTGTTTTACAACCCTCAGAGGGAATCCATGAGCGATATCGAAGTACGTGTCAAAAAAATCATTGCCGAGCAACTCGGTGTTGAAGAATCCCAAGTCACCAACGAAAAGGCTTTTGTGGCCGATTTGGGCGCTGACTCCCTGGACACAGTGGAGCTGGTAATGGCACTGGAAGACGAATTCGGCATCGAAATCCCTGACGAAGACGCAGAAAAAATCACCACGGTTCAAAACGCCGTGGATTACGCAACGACCCATAAAAAGGCCTAAGGCGTAGCCGCCACCTGGCGGCGGTACGGGGCCCTGGTTGCCGGATGCAAAGCCGCCCGCCGGGGCTTGAGTAAAAGCTGCAGCAATGCAGCGTTTCATTGCAGCAAAGTTCCATACAGGTGAATATGTCCCGTCGTCGCGTCGTTGTTACAGGTTTGGGTTGTGTCAGTCCGGTCGGCAATACGGTTGACCAGGCGTGGGCCAACTTGCTTGCAGGCCGGTCCGGCATCGGTCTCATCTCTGCCTTCGATACCTCAGCCTTTGCCTGCAAGATTGCGGGCGAGGTGCGCGATTTCGATCTGGAACGCTATATCAGCGCCAAGGAAGCCCGGTCTATGGACCGGTTCATCCATTTCGGCATGGCTGCCGCAATCCAAGCCGTTGAAGACTCTGGACTTCCAACCGGGGAGGCACTCGGCGAGGAAGAGGCAACCCGCATCGCCTGCATCATTGGTTCCGGCATTGGCGGACTGCCAATGATTGAAAACACCCACATTGAATATGCCGCGCGCGGCCCACGCCGGATTTCTCCATTTTTTGTACCGGCCTCCATCATCAACATGGTCGCAGGCCACGTGTCTATTCGCTATGGCTTTAAGGGCCCGAATCTGGCCATTGCCACTGCGTGCACGACCGGACTGCATTGCATTGGCCAGGCTGGGCGCCTGATCGAGTACGGCGATGCTGACGTCGTAGTTGCAGGCGGTTCAGAGGCTACCGTCTCCCCGCTGGGTGTTGGAGGTTTCGCGGCGATGCGTGCCTTGAGCACCCGCAACGACGATCCGGCAACCGCTTCGCGTCCTTGGGACAAAGACCGCGACGGTTTTGTATTGGGCGAGGGCGGCGGCGTCATGGTGCTGGAAGAGTACGAGCACGCCAAAGCGCGTGGCGCCCGCATTTACGCAGAACTGGCAGGTTTTGGTATGAGCGCCGATGCCGGCCATATGACTGCCCCCAATTTGGATGGTCCCCGCCGTGCCATGGTCTCTGCGATGCGCAACGCGGGCATCAACGCGGATCAGATCAACTACCTGAACGCACATGGTACGTCCACCCCGTTGGGCGATACCAACGAAAGCAACGCCATTAAAGCTGCGCTGGGCGACCACGCGAAGAATGTTGTGGTCAACTCAACCAAATCGATGACTGGCCACTTGCTCGGCGGCGCCGGTGGCATTGAATCTGTGTTCACCGTGTTGGCACTGCACCACCAAAAGAGCCCGCCGACGATCAATATCTTCAATCAGGATCCAGACTGCGATTTGGACTACTGTGCCAATGTTGCGCGTGATCTGCCGATCGAATACGCCTTGAAGAACAACTTTGGATTTGGCGGAACCAACGGCGCGCTGGTATTTAAGCGGACCTGAAGCTCGCGCGACATGCGCGCACCGGGCTGAATCAGGCTTTTTTATGCACCTTCCGCCACCGGCTCAAATCATCGTTGGTCGTAGCACAACGCAATTGTTGTTCCTCGTGGGATGGGCAGTGGCTTACGGCTGCGTCCTCTTTGCATTGTCTGGCACCCTGCCTGCGCTGGCCTTGGAAGCTTTAGCGCTGATATGCCTCGTGCTGTACAGCAACGCGGCTTGGCGCTGGTGGAAAACTCCAGTCGGCGTATTGGCCTGGAACGGCCGGGGATGGACGTGGCAACAGGCGCAGGAAAAACGAGGGTGTGAATTGTCCTGGGGTGCAGATCTGCAATCCCTTGTATTGATTTCGACACAGATTGATGCCCAACCGCGTCAGTGGCTGTGGGTCGAGCGCGGTGCAAAAAATGCTGCGTCATGGCGGGCGTTCCGGCGGGCTTTGGTTGCTGGCAGCCATGCAGTGGATGGAGGCGATGACGATGGAACTCATTCAGGCCGACTATTTAACTTCACCGAAACAGCCCCATATGCGGTCCAGTAACGCATCCACTGGCGCAAGCCACTGGATTCGTAGTTTTCAATATTTGACTTGGAGTTCATTGCCATGCTGACACCCTGGAAGTCATTGCCTATTCGCCAACTCGCCGTGTCGGTCGTAATGGCCAGTGCCGCGGCCATTGCGGTGCTGGCCCCGGCGCAAAGTGCCATTGCGCAGGTGCGTACCCTGCCGGATTTCACGGATTTGGTGGACCAGGTGGGCCCGTCAGTGGTCAATATCCGAACCCTGGAAAAGGTGGCCCCCCGGGGTGGGGCGGGGGCGTCTCCTGATGATGAGATGTTGGAGTTCTTCCGTCGCTTTGGGCTGCCCATGCCCAATATGCCGCGCCAAGCGCCACGGCCTAATCGCCAAGGGCCCGAGGAAGAGCAGCCAAAAGGGGTGGGGTCTGGATTTATTTTTTCGTCGGACGGCCTGATCATGACCAACGCCCATGTGGTGGATGGCGCGGACGAGGTCTTGGTGACTTTGACTGACAAACGTGAGTTCAAAGCCAAAATTTTGGGTTCTGACAAACGCAGCGATGTGGCATTGGTCAAGATCGAGGCCACGGGTTTGCCTGCCATCAAAGTCGGCGATGTAGGGCGGTTGCGTGTGGGCGAATGGGTGATGGCGATTGGCTCGCCCTTCGGTCTGGAAAACACCGTGACCGCAGGCATCGTGAGCGCCAAACAACGGGACACTGGCGACTTTTTGCCCTTCATCCAGACTGATGTGGCGATCAATCCGGGCAACTCCGGCGGCCCCTTGATCAATATGCGCGGCGAGGTGGTGGGCATCAACAGCCAGATTTATTCCCGCTCGGGTGGGTTTATGGGTATCTCGTTTGCGATTCCCATGGACGAGGCGGTGCGGGTGGTGGAGCAGTTGCGTTCCCAAGGTCGCGTGAGCCGAGGACGCATCGGCGTTCAGATTGGACCGGTCAGCAAAGAAGTGGCGGAGTCCATGGGGATGCCCAAAGCGATGGGTGCGCTGGTCACAGGTGTCGAGACGGGTGCACCTGCTGATAAAGCCGGCGTCGAAGCGGGCGACATCATTGTGAAGTTTGATGGCAAGGCCATCGAAAAATCCAGTGATCTTCCACGCATTGTGGGCGGTATCAAGCCTGGAACCAAGTCGACCGTCACGGTGTTTCGTCGCGGCAGCACCAAAGAACTCGCGGTGACCGTGGCCGAGATTGAAGCGGATGCCGCACCCTCCAAGGTGGGCGAGGCTCCAGAGACCAAGTCCAAGGGCGTGACTGGACAGGTTTACGGCTTGGTGGTCAGCGACCTGTCGGAAGCCCAGAAAAGAGAACTCAAGATCAAGTCGGGCGTACGCATTGAGGCAGCGGCTGACGGTGCTGCGCGGGCGGGTTTACGCGAGGGTGACGTGATCATTGCCGTGGGCAATACCGAAGTGGCATCAACGCGTGAATTGGAGGCTGCGCTTGCCAAGCACGACAAGAAGAAGTCGATTAACGTGCTGTTTCGTCGCGACGATTGGACGCAGTTTGCGGTGATCCGCCCAGGAAATTGAGGGGGCGTTGACGTAAATTGGGTTCAAAACCCCGTGACCCGTTGGGGTTATTGGGCGTGGAATCCAGAACTGAAACCCTTATTTCTATCCATGTTTTCGTTAGAATGCGAAGCGAATAACGGGTAGATTGGTAATAAGCGAAAGATTTTTTCTCACGATCCGGGATTTGAGCGCTTTGTTGCACAGTTTCACCTGACATAAGGGTTGGAGTTGTGGATTTGATGTGGATGGGTTGTGAATAAGTTCTTTTCGGAACGGTTGAGCGTCGCGGCCGGGGTGCTAACAAATCCGTGCTTGGATCGCTTTTTGCCTACAATGAACTTCCAGCTTTCGCAGTTGCCAATGATGGTTGGTTCGGGGCGCGTTCATTCAACAACGCGCCCTTTTTTCTGCCCGTTGATTTTTCAATTTTTACTTTAGAGCTTTTGCTTGATGCAACACATCAGAAATTTTTCCATCATTGCGCATATTGACCATGGCAAATCGACGCTCGCGGACAGGCTGATCCAGCGATGCGGCGGACTCGAGGCGCGGGACATGGAAGCCCAGGTCCTGGACTCGATGGACATCGAAAAAGAGCGTGGCATCACGATCAAAGCGCAAACGGCAGCGCTCCACTACAAGGCTTTGGACGGTCAGACCTACAACCTGAACCTGATTGATACGCCCGGACATGTGGACTTTTCGTACGAGGTCAGCCGCTCTTTGTCGGCCTGCGAGGGCGCGCTCTTGGTGGTGGATGCCAGCCAGGGCGTGGAAGCGCAAACGGTGGCCAACTGCTACACCGCACTGGACCTCGGCGTAGAGGTACTGCCGGTATTGAACAAAATCGACTTGCCCAATGCCGACTTGGACAACGCGCGCAGCGAGATTGAAGACGTCATCGGCATTGACGCCACCGACGCCATTCCTTGCTCGGCCAAAACGGGCGTGGGCATTGAGGAAATCCTGGAAGCGATCGTGGCCAAGGTGCCCGCGCCCAAAGGCAATCCTGATGGTCCTTTGCGTGCCATGATTATTGACAGCTGGTTCGATGCCTATGTGGGCGTCGTGATGCTGGTGCGTGTGGTTGACGGTCGTCTGGCCAAGGGTGAGCGCATCAAGATGATGGCCTCCGGCGCCACCTACAACGCTGACAACTTGGGTGTGTTTACGCCCGCCAATGAGCCGCGCCCGTTCTTGCAGGCAGGCGAGGTGGGTTACATCATTGCAGGCATCAAAGAGCTGCAGGCCGCCAAGGTGGGTGACACCGTGACGCTGATCAAGCACGGCACCGCCGGTGCGTCGGCAACCGCGACCGAAGCGCTGGCTGGCTTCAAAGAGATTCAGCCCCAGGTGTTCGCCGGTCTGTATCCCACCGAGGCCAGTGAGTACGACTCGCTGCGCGACGCGCTGGAAAAGCTCAAACTCAACGACGCGTCTTTGCACTATGAGCCCGAGGTGTCGCAGGCGCTGGGATTTGGATTTCGCTGCGGATTTCTGGGTCTGCTCCACATGGAAATTGTGCAGGAGCGTTTGGAGCGCGAGTTTGATCAGGACCTGATCACCACGGCACCGAGCGTGGTTTACGAAGTGATGAAAAACGACGGCACGGTGGTGATGGTGGAAAACCCGTCCAAGATGCCGGAGATCGGCAAGACGGCGGAAATCCGCGAACCCATCGTCACCATGCACCTGTACATGCCGCAGGAGTATGTGGGTGTCGTGATGACCCTGGCCAACCAAAAGCGCGGCATTCAAATGAACATGGCCTACAAGGGCCGACAGGTCGTGCTGACCTATGAAATGCCGCTGGCGGAAATTGTGCTGGACTTCTTTGACAAGCTCAAAAGCGTCAGCCGGGGCTATGCGTCCATGGACTATGAATTCAAAGAGTACCGGGCCGCTGACGTGGTCAAGGTGGATATCTTGCTGAACTCGGAGAAGGTGGACGCGCTGTCCATCATGCTGCACCGCTCGCAATCGCAGTACCGTGGACGGGCGGTGGTCGCCAAGATGCGCGAGATCATTTCCCGGCAAATGTACGACGTCGCTATCCAGGCGGCCATCGGTGCCAACATCATTGCGCGTGAGACAATCAAGGCCTTGCGAAAGAACGTGCTTGCCAAGTGCTATGGCGGGGATATTTCACGCAAGAAAAAGCTCCTTGAGAAGCAAAAAGCAGGTAAGAAACGCATGAAACAAATTGGCTCCGTGGAAGTGCCGCAAGAGGCATTTTTGGCGATTTTGCAGGTGGAAGACTGATGCAAGCGCTCACGTCATTGGTCTTGGCGGCTTTTGTCGCTTATGC